>NZ_CP044231.1:2936447-3262719 GCF_008727755.1 Microbacterium caowuchunii | reverse complement strand
GTTCCTCTGTTCCGGGCTCGTGCGAACGGGCTCGTGGCCGTCACTCGCACCTGTGGATAAGTGCCCGAGCAACGCTAGTCAGGGCAGCGGCTCAGAGCAAACTCCACTGTAGTTCCGGGGGTGTGTCACTTCCTGAGGGTTATCCCCATGTTGTGGATAATGACACGTTCGTCGCTCAGTTTGAGTTCTGGGCTCCGCCGTCGTAGCCTTAGTCGGTTGACTTATGCCTGTTAGGCAGTCCCATCCAGTCCCCGGTGTGAGCGTTCCGGTGACAACCCCGTCCGGAGTGATTCCATGAGCAAGCGCACGTTCCAGCCCAACAACCGCCGCCGCGCCAAGAAGCACGGCTTCCGCGCCCGCATGCGTACCCGTGCCGGCCGCGCGATCCTTTCGGCTCGCCGCGCCAAGGGTCGCACCGAGCTCTCGGCCTGACCCCCGGCATTGCTCTCGCGGCCGAACCGACTGACTGACGGCGCCGAGTACAGGGCTGTCGTCCGTCGTGGCGCGCGATGCGCCGGTCCCCACGCGGTCACCTATGTGGTGTCCACGGGAGAGGACCGCGCGGCGCGCTTCGGCTTCATCGTGAGCAAGAAGGTCGGTACGGCGGTCGTGCGTAATCGCGTCCGTCGTCGGCTGAAAGCCATCTGCGCGTCCGCGCTCCCGTCCATGGGCCGGGGCGCGGATGTCGTCATACGCGCCCTCCCGGGTGCAGGCCAGGCGAGCTTCCAGGAGCTCGATTCGCACGTGCATCGTTGCCTTGCGCGGAGTTCGGTATGACCACGTCGACCCTTCCGGCCGCTTCCGTGGGCTCGGCGCATCTGCCGGAGCACGCGTGGATCCGCGCGATCCCGCTGCTTCCGCGCAACGCTCTGCTCGGCGTGCTGCACGCGTACCGCGCGACGGTCTCCCGACTGTACGGAGACGTCTGCCGTTACTACCCTTCCTGTTCGGCGTACGCCGTGGGAGCCGTGCAACAGCACGGCGCGATCAAAGGAGCAGCCTTCGCGGCGGCCCGGATCGCACGCTGCCACCCGTGGGCGGAGGGCGGGATCGATGATCCCCCCGCTCGCGCGAGTTTTCCGCATGCTCTGACCCGGCACGGTTTCGTCGTGCCACTGAGAAAGGACTGATCCCCGTGGATCTGGTACTTGCCACCGCCGCCGCCCAGTCTTCCGGCGGCTTCGACCTGCTCGGGACCATCCTCTGGCCCCTCAAGTGGCTGGTCGAACTGGTCCTCGTCTCGTGGCACTCGCTGCTGACGCTCGTCGGCTTCGCCTCGGACTCCGGAGCCGCCTGGGTCCTCTCCATCGTGGGCCTCGTGATCGTCGTGCGCGGGGCGCTCATCCCGCTCTTCGTGAAGCAGATCAAGAGCCAGCGCAAGATGATGGAGATCGCTCCGGAGCTGCGCAAGGTCCAGGAGAAGTATCGCGGCAAGAAGGATCAGCTCTCCCGTGAGGCCATGAGCCGGGAGACCATGGCGCTGTACAAGAAGCACGGCACCAATCCGGTATCGGGATGTCTGCCGCTGCTCGTGCAGATGCCGATCTTCTTCTCTCTGTTCAGCGTCCTGAACGACGTCGCCAAGCACGCCAACCTGGGCACCGGTGGCGTGGGTCTGCTCAATGCGGAGCTGACGGCCGAGTTCTACAACGCGAAGCTGTTCGGCGTCGCGTCGCTGCACGAGACGCTGATGGGGGCGTGGGGTCAGCCCGACGGGACGCTCACCGTCATCATCCTGCTGGTGCTCGTCGTCCTGATGATCGCCTCGCAGTTCTTCACGCAGCTGCAGATCATCTCGAAGAACCTGTCCCCCGAGGCCAAGACCGGCCAGGCGTACCAGATGCAGCGCATCATGCTCTACATCCTCCCGCTCGGCTTCATCTTCTCCGGTGTCTTCTTCCCGCTCGGCGTGGTCATGTACTGGTTCGTGAGCAACCTCTGGACGATGGTGCAGCAGTTCCTCGTCATCCGGAACCTGCCCACCCCGGGCTCCGAGGCCGCGAAGGCTCGGGAGGAGCGTCTGGCTCGCAAGGGGAAGGCGCTCGACTCCAACGGCAAGATCATCTCGCTGGAGAAGTATCAGGCCGAGCAGGCTCGGCTTCTGGAAGAGGCCGAGCGCAAGCGCGCCGAAGCCCCGAAGCGTCAGCAGCCGGTGGGTAAGCAGCGCGCGAAGAAGCAGGCACCGAAGCAGCAGCCGGGCAAGCAGCCGGGCAAGCAGCCGGCGGCGAAGCAGCAGCCGGCCAAGCAGACTCCGCCCCCGAAGAACGAGTCGGGCGACCAGTCCCCCGCCACTCCGTCCGCGTGAACAGCAAGGAATCCGGAATGACCTCTGAGACCACGCACACCGCTCCCGCTTCCGAGACGATCGAGCAGCTCGAACAGGAAGGCGACGCCGCCGCCGACTTCCTCGAGGGCCTCCTCGACATCGCCGACATCGGCGGGGATCTGGCCATGGACGTCCGCGCGGGCCGCGCATACGTCTCGATCGAATCGGACGGTGACGACTCCCTGCGCCTCCTGGCCGATCCGGACACCGTGTCCGCGCTCCAGGAACTCACCCGGCTCGCGGTGCAGAGCAGCACCGGTCGTTTCTCCCGCCTGATCCTCGACGTCAGCGGCTCGCGGGATGCGCGCCGCCGCGAACTCGAGGGTCTCGTCGAGCGCGCCGCCCTCCGCCTCGATGAGGGTGCGTCCCAGGCATCCCTCCCGGCGATGTCCAGCTACGAGCGGAAGCTCGTGCACGATATCGCGGCCGAACGCGGACTGGTCTCGGAGTCGTACGGAGAGGGTGCGCAGCGTCACACGGTTCTGCGTCGCGCGTGAATGTTTCACGTGAAACATCTATGAACGACCTCGAGCCGGAACCGGCCGCCGCGGCTCGGATCTTCGGCGACCGCCTTGATCTCGCCCGTCTCTTCACGAGGAACCTCGCCGATCAGGGCGAGACGCGTGGACTGATCGGACCGCTGGAGGTGCCGCGACTGTGGAGTCGGCACATCCTGAACAGTGCCGTCATCGCCCCACTCTTCCCGGCCGGACTGGTCGGCGACGTGGGGTCGGGTGCCGGGCTTCCCGGTCTGGTGGGAGCGATTGCGCGCCCTGACGTGGAATGGGTCCTGATCGAGCCGATGGAGCGCCGCACCACCTGGCTGCAGGAACAGGCGGACGAGCTGGGCCTCGACAACGTGCGCGTCGTCCGCGCCCGCGCGGAGGACTGGGCTGAAGGTCCGACCCTCGACGCTGTCACCGCGCGTGCTGTCAGCGCACTGCGGAAGCTCTTGCCGCTCACTGCTCCGCTGGTGCGCGACGGGGGAGAGGTCATCCTGATGAAGGGGATCTCCGCAGAGGCCGAGATCGAGAAGGCCGCGAAGCAGATCCGTGCTGCGCGTCTGCAGGACGTGCGCACGGAGATCATCGGTGAGGACCTCCTCACCGACCCCACCCGTGTCGTCCGAGGAACCGTCCGCCGGACCTGAGCCACAGATGTTTCACGTGAAACATGACGGTCTCCGTTTCACGTGAAACATCGGACGTCGGTTGTCAGGGACGCCGACTACAGTTGAGAGGTCCGTGCGCATGCGAAAGGTGATCCGTTTCACGTGAAACATTCCGACAACGCCGTGACCTCTTTCGATGACGACACCCCGCTGGCCAAAGAACTCGCCGACCTCCGCGCCCGGCGGCGCGCGCTCGAGAGTGTGACGCCCGCGCTGCCGACCGCGACCCGCACGTTGACGGTCTCCAATCAGAAGGGCGGGGTCGGAAAGACGACCACCGCCGTCAACATCGCTGCAGCCCTCGCCAGTGTGGGTGCCCGGGTACTGGTGATCGACCTCGATCCGCAGGGCAACGCCTCCACGGCGCTCGGCGTGCCGCACACCGCGGACGTCCCGAGCGTGTACGACGTACTCATCGATGAGTTCCCCCTCGCGGACATCGTGCAGACCAGCCCGGAGTCCCCGCTGCTGACCTGCGCACCGAGCACGATCCACCTGGCCGGTGCGGAGATCGAACTGGTCTCCCAGGTCGCCCGCGAACACCGCCTGCGCCGAGCCCTGGACGAATACCTCGCGAGTGCCGAGGAGCCACCCCACTTCGTGGTGATCGACTGCCCGCCCTCGCTCGGTCTCCTGACGATCAACGCATTCACCGCTGCTCACGAGGTGCTCATCCCCATCCAATGCGAGTACTACGCGCTGGAAGGGCTCAGCCAACTCCTCGGCAGCGTGAAGATGATCCAGAAGCACCTGAATCCGCCCCTGCACGTCTCGACCATCCTGCTGACCATGTACGACGGGCGCACCCGTCTGGCTCAGCAGGTGGCCGAAGAGGTCCGCACGCACTTCCCGGACGAGGTCATGAAGACCGTCATCCCGCGATCCGTGCGCGTGTCGGAGGCGCCGAGCTTCGGACAGACGGTCATTGCCTACGACGGACAGTCGGCCGGTGCGGTCGCGTACCGCGAAGCCGCGGTCGAGCTGCTCGCCCGGGGTGCGCGTGACGAAGGCGGCTCTGCCGCGTCGATGACAGAAGGAGATAACTGATGGCGAAGCGAACCGGTCTCGGCCGAGGAATCGGTGCACTCATCCCGACGACGTCGGAGGCGCGACCCGTCGACGTGTTCTTCCCCGGTGCGCCGACCGCGGCTGCGGCGGCGGATCCGGTTGTCGAATCGCCCGGTGAGGCGCCCGCTGATTCGGCGGCGGCGGAGGCCGCTTCCGATGGACTGGTAGCCGTCCCCGGTGCGCGCCTGATCCAGGTCGACCCGCACGCCATCGTCCCGAATCCTCGTCAGCCGCGTACGCACTTCGACGCCGACGACCTCGCCGAACTCGTACACAGTGTGCGGGAGTTCGGCGTCCTGCAGCCGGTGGTCGTCCGCGACACCGGCGAGGGCACGTACGAGCTCATCATGGGGGAGCGCCGTACCCGCGCCGCCCGTGAGGCGGGACTCGAGACGATCCCGGCGATCCTCCGGGAGACCGCTGACGAGGATCTCCTGCGGGATGCTCTCCTCGAAAACCTCCATCGTTCGCAACTGAACCCGCTCGAAGAAGCCTCTGCATACCAGCAGCTGCTCGAGGACTTCGGGATCACCCAGGAGGAACTCGCGGGTCGGATCGGTCGGTCCCGTCCGCAGATCTCCAACACGATCCGTCTCCTCCGGCTGCCGATGCCCGTGCAGCAGCGGGTCGCTGCCGGCGTGCTGAGCGCCGGCCACGCGCGCGCCATCCTGGCTCTGGACGACAACGACGCGATGCAACGCCTGTCGGACAAGATCGTCAACGAGGATCTCTCGGTACGTGCGGCGGAGGCGATCGCGAAGGGATCCGCCGCTCCCGCACGGCTGGCGCCCAAGGCCGGGGCCCGCCGGGGCCACCTCGATGAGGTGGCGGACCGGCTGGGTGACCGGCTGAACACGCGCGTGAAGATCTCGCTCACGGCCAGAAAAGGCCAGGTCATCATTGATTTCGCGACGATCCAGGACCTGAACCGCATCCTCGCCGAAATCGGTGAAGAGGGTCTCGGGGGGAACTGACTCCGCCGTTCTGGCGGTCCTGTCCGCGCGCTCGGCGCGTAGGCTTGTCGGGTGACTTCCGAGCAGATCCGACGCCGCGCCAGCCTCGAGCTGTTGCGCGCCGAGGCCGCGGATGAGATATCCGTCCTCGTCGATGAGCGGTTGCGGTCGGGCGAGGACCCGTGGGATTTCATGGAGGACCTGCCGACCGTCGACGAGCTGGTCGTCTTCATGCTGCGGGCGGAGAACATCGCGGAGGCCGGCAACGGGCGCCCGAGCGCGGCGCGGCACTACCGTGTGCTCCGTCAGATCGCACTGGACTACCCGCCGCTGACGACCGCTGTGTGGCGGCTCCTGGGCCAGACCAACACGTCCCGGCGCTGGGACGCCATGGTGCGCCCAGAAGCCGGCTGAGCGCCTCTCCGGGGCACTACAGGCTCCGTCTGGGCGCCACCACGGATCCGGGCACGAGAAAGCCCCCACGCCGGCCGGCGCGGGGGCTTCGTCGTCTGTTCGGTCAGCCGATGAACGGAGCGAGGTCCTGTTCGAGGGCGAACTTCGGCTTAGCGCCGATGATGGTGGTCTTGACCTCTCCGCCCTGGAACACCTTCATCGCGGGGATGGAGGTGATCTGGTACTTCATGGCCAGGTCGGGGTTCTCATCCACGTTCAGCTTGAGGATGGTGATCTTGTCCGGGTTCTCCGCCTGGATCTCGTCCAGGACGGGAGCGACCATGCGGCAGGGGCCGCACCAGGCAGCCCAGAAGTCGACCAGGACCGGTCCTTCGGCGTTCAGGACGTCCTGGTCCCACGTGCTCGAGCTCGTCGCCTTCGCAGTCATTTGTGATTCTCCTTCGATGGAAGTCTTGTCGGATGGAACGCGTGCCGTGCGCGCCGTGTTCCCGTCAGACGACGGGGAGGCCTTCGATCTGGTCGGCGCCGGAGGCGGGGGCGCCTGCCTCATCCAGCGCGGCCAGGAAGTGCTCGGCGTCGAGGGCCGCGACCGTTCCGCTCGCGGCGGCCGTGACGGCCTGCCGGTAGGTGGGGTCGATCACGTCACCGGCGGCGAAGACACCGGGCACGGAGGTCCGCGACGAGCGCCCGTCCACCCAGATGGTTCCTTCCGGCGTCAGGTCGAGCTGGTCGTGCACCAGGTGCGTGCGGGGATCGTTCCCGATCGCCACGAACAGTCCCTCCAGCGGCAGTTCGCGGGTGGAACCATCGACGGTGGAGGTCAGCTGCACGCCGGTCACCGCGTCATCGCCCAGGATGTCGGTGACGGAGCTGTTCCAGATGAACTCGATCTTCTCGTTCGCGAACGCGCGCTCCTGCATGATCTTCGACGCGCGCAGTTCCTCGCGGCGGTGGATGACGTACACCTTGGACGCGAAGCGGGTGAGGAAGGTGGCCTCCTCCATCGCGGAGTCGCCTCCGCCGACGACGGCGATGGTGCGGTCCCGGAAGAAGAAGCCGTCACAGGTCGCGCACCAGGACACGCCGCGGCCGGACAGGCGTTCTTCGCCCTCGATGCCGATCTTGCGGTACGCGGAACCGGTGGCGAAGATGACGGCATCCGCTTCTTCGCTGCGTCCGCTGCCGAGCGAGACGCGCTTCACCGGGCCGGTGAGATCGAGCGCGGTGACGTCGTCGTAGACGATCTCGGCACCGAACTTCTCGGCCTGCTCCTGCATCTTCTGCATGAGCTCGGGGCCCTGGATGCCTTCGGGGAACCCGGGGAAGTTCTCCACCTCGGTGGTGTTCATCAGTTCACCGCCGACCTCGACGGAGCTCGCGATGACGAGCGGTGAGAGGTTGGCACGGGCGGCGTAGATGGCGGCAGTGAAGCCTGCCGGGCCCGAGCCGATGATGATGAGCTGACGCACGTGCGGTTCTCCCTTGTGGTGCGATGACATTCTGAGTGCTCAACACATGCTAGCCGCGCGACATTCCCGGGCGGGGGTCCGCCTGTCGCACGATGGAAAGGTGGATCGCCGCTTCAGCGCCGCGGCAGGAAGCGGCGCAGCATGCCCAGCGCCGGCGTCAGCTCGGGCGTGCGCATCGCGGTGAGGACGGCGAGGTACACGATCAGGCTGGCGAGACCGATGATGCCGGTCCCCACCGCACCCAGGATCTTGTCCGAGACGGTCCAGCCGGTGTCGCCGCCCAGCAGCTGGTAGACGCCCCATCCCGCCGCGCCGGCGGGGACGGCCGCGACCGCGTAGCGCAGGATGCCGCGCATCCAGGAGGCGGTGCCGACACCGCCGAGCCTGCGGTGCAGCAGCCAGGTCGCCACGACCACCTGGATCGTGATCGCGATCGACTGCCCGAGGGCGACGCCGGTGGCGAGCCACATCGGCGGGAGGGTCCAGGAGGCGATGAGGGCGGTCAGCACCACGACGACGCCCTGGATGGTGGTGAACACGAAGGGCGTGCGGGTGTCGTCGTAGGCGTAGAACGTGCGCTGGATGATGAACAGCACGGACAGCGGGAGGAGGCTCACGAGGTACGCGATCAGCACCGGCGCCGCATCCGCCGCATCCTGCGACTCGTTCACGAAGATCCGGGAGGCGGGTACCGCCGCGACGGCGACCGCCACGGCCGCGATCACGATGAACAGGCTCACGATGCGGATGCTGCGCGTGACGTCCGCGCGCACCTCCAGATGACGACCCGCAGTGGCGTGCTCGCTGATCTGCGTGAAGTAGGGCGTTCCGATCGACAGCACGATCACGGAGTAGGGCAGCATGAAGATCAGCCAGGCATACTGCATGGCCGCCACCGAGGCGCCGTCGCCGGACGCATCCGTGATGACCTGCGTCTGCACGAGACCGGCGATCTGACCGACCACGACCATCGCCGCCGTCCATCCGGCCAGGCGGGCCATGTGCCGGAAGCCGAGGCCCCGCCAGCGGAAGTCGGGCCGCAGCCGCAGCCCGGTACGCCGCCAGAACAGCAGCAGGATCAGCGCCTGCACGGCGATCCCGAAGGTGGCGGTTCCACCGAGCGCGGCCACCATGCCCGGTGTCCACTGCGCCACCTCGGTGAGGTTGGAACCGAACGCGGCCATGATGGCGACGAAGCCGGCGATCGAGACCAGGTTGTTGACGATGGGCGCCCAAGTGAACGGGCCGAACACCCGGCGCGCGTTCAGCGTCTCCCCGATGAGGGAGTACAGGCCGTAGAAGAGGATCTGCGGAAGGCACCAGTACGCGAACGCCGTGGCCAGCGCGTGCTGCTCGGGGGTGAACGCCGGTGCGTAGAGGGAGATGAGCAGGGGCGCGCACAGCGTGACGATCGCCGTCACGACCACCAGCACGACCACGCCGGCGGTCAGGAGGGCCGAGATGAAGCGCTGTCCGCCGTCCTTGCGTGCGCTCTCCCGGACGATCTGCGGAACGATCACGGCGGTGAGGACACCCGCGGAGATGATCGCGTAGACGTTGTTGGGCAACTGGTTGGCCAGGGCGAACGCGTCGCCGGCGCGGGACGCGAAGGACCCCAGCACCGCGACGAGCATGACCGAGCGGATGAGGCCGGTGACGCGGGACACCATGGTCCCGGCGCCCAGCAGTACGCTCGCGCGTCCGAGTCCGCTCATTCGTGGCTCTCCTCTGCGGCGGTCGCCCTGCGGCGACGTCGCCGGATCGTGCGGATCACGCCGATGATGAGGAACCCGGCGACGAGCACCACCATCGCGATGAGACCGATGCCCTCCCAGTCCGCGCGGACGTTGACGTCCACCGTCTGATCCGTGCCGATCGGCTCCAGGGTCGGGCTGCGCAGGCTCAGATCGATCTGCACCTCCCCGTTGCCCAGCCGGGCGCGTACGGGGACCTCGACGGGGGTGTTCGAGGACGCGGCCGCGGCGGTCACCACGGTCTCCCGTTCGATGTCGAGGCGCAGGTCGTCCGGGACCGCGTAGAACACGACGTTGACCGGGTACGGCAGTTCGTTGTGGATCCAGAAGCGCAGGTTGGTGCCCGCGGTCAGGAGGTTCAGCGCGCTGGAGGGCAGGATGCCCACCGACGACAGGGTGTTCTCGGTCGCCGCGCGGTGCCGGGCGACGGCATCGGGCCAGTCCGCATCCGGGTCCAGCCATGCCGCGCCCAGCACCTGCAGGATGCCGGCGCGCTGCGGTCCGGTCAGCAGCGCCGGGTCGTCGAGGATGGTCGCGAAGCGGGCGATGCTGTCGGCCTCGGAGCCGAGGACCGGAACGACCTCGGTGCGCGCGGGATCGGTCGCCGTCTCCGCCACCTCCACCTCGGCCGCGGGTGCGGCGACGAGCGCGTCGAGGCCGACGGCGGAGATCCCCGGCACCGTGGTCGCCGCCGTGATCGCCGCGCGCAGGCCCTGCCGCGTGCGCTGGGCCTCGCGTTCGACCGTCACGAGCAGCGGTGCGCCTCCGGTCGCGCCGGCCGCGAGGGTGAGGCCGGCGGAGACGGCGGCCAGGTCGGCGGCGCGCTCGGCCGTGTCCGTGTCGAGGGAGGCCGCGTACAGGGACGCGGACACGGCGGCGTCGCTGAGCAGCACGCCGCCGTCGCCGGCCGTCCCCCGCGCGGCGACGGGACCCGCGTCCTCGGTCAGGGTCGTCGTGCTCAGCAGGGTCAGAGCGCCCTCGGCCGTCCCGGCCAGCGTCGACACGACCTGAGGGCCTGCGACGCCACCGGCGGGCCAGTAGACGACGGGCGCGTCCGGGGCGCCGATGTCCAGCAGGGCGGTGAGGTCGGGCACGACAGGAACGCCCTCCTCCGGATCGGCCGGTGCGGTCACGCTGGGGGAGGGGGTGGCCGTCGGTGTCGCCGGGGAGGAGAGGGCGTCCTGGTCGACGTAGGCGAGCAGGGAGGTCGGCTGCAGGGGTTCCGGCAGCCCGGCGTCGATCTGCGTGGCGACGTCCGCGTCGCCGAACTGCAGCGCGAACCGGGAGTTCGGCAGCGCCATCAGCCGGCTCAGCCACTCCAGGGCCTGCGCGGGTGCGGACGTGCCGAGGACCCGGATGGCGGCGGGGACCGCGGGGTCGACCGCGAGGATCGCCGGCGTGCCCTCCACCGCATCCAGGACCGCGGTGAGGGCGCCATCCTCGGCCGTGAGGGTCTCGATCTGCTCGCGGGTCAGGAGGCCCCGCACCAGGGGCCCGGCCGTCACCGGCACGACGACCCCCACCGAGCCGGACACGGAGCCGGTCACGGTCACGACGGTGCGGGCGGTGAGTTCCCCGATCGTCAGCCAGAGCGGGTACACGCCCGGGGCGCGGTCCTGCAGCGCCGGGTCGGTCGGCGGCACCTGCACCCCGCCACCCGTGGTCTCCCCGGATGCGGCGGCTTCCACGACCGCCGTGCCGACCGGCTGTCCGGCCGGGTCTGCGCGTGATCCGTCCAGCCAGGAGGAGAGCCCGTCCCGATCGGCGAGGGGAGCGTCACCCAGGTACAGCGTCGCCTCTCCGCCCGGGAAGCGGGACCCCGTGCCGTTCTGGAGCGAGAGGAAGGCGGTGAGCGTCTCCCCGGGGGTGAGCAAGCCGTTGCCGAGCACGGCGACGCTGAGGAGGGTCTCGCCGGACAGGGTCGGCGACGGCGTGGGCGTGGTCTCCGCCCGTGCCGGGGATGCGGTGGGGATCGCCATCCCGAGGATGACCAGGAGGGCGAGGAGCGCCGCGAGAAGGCGGTGGCGTGGTCGCGTCGCGGTGATGCCCGCGTGGGCCGAGGTCGGGATCATGCGTCAGAGAGCTCCTGTGCGATGAGCGACCGCACGGTCGTCTGTGATTCTACGGGGGCGGATCCTCCGCATCCGGTGAGTGCGCGCGGTGGGTTGCCGGAACGGTTGAATGGTCGGTATGGATTCCGCCCACGCCCGACTGCTCGCCGAGGACCTCGCCGAGGGCGGCCCGAGCGATGCGCGGCTGCGGATCCGGGTCGGTGTCCCCGCCCTGGAGGCGCTGCAGCGCGGCGACGCGGCGCCGGCGCGACGGGCGCTGCGGGGGAGCACGGACGACCCGACGGCGACGCTCGCGCGCCTGTTCGTCCTGGGTGATGCGATGCCCGCGGCATCCGTCGCCGACGCACTTCCGCGGCTGGGCCTGACCGGCGCCGAGCAGATGGGGGTGCTCAGCCGTCGCGACGGGCTGGTCGTGCCGCTCGTCGCGATCCGGCCGCATCAGTTCGACGAGCAACCGGGCTGGATCGCGAGCGATCTGGACGAGCTCGCCGGGGTGTTCCCGCTGCGCGCCGATCATGTGCTCGGCGTCGGGGGCGCCGGCCGTACGCTGGCCGCCATGCTGCCGCCGTCCGGTTCCGGGCGGGCGCTCGACCTCGGCTGCGGCTGCGGGGTGATCGCCCTCCACCTGCGTCGCCGCGGCTATGACGTGGTGGCGACCGACATCTCGGAGCGTGCGCTGTGGTTCACCCGCCTGAACGCGGAGCTGAACGGCCTCGGCGGCATCGACACGCGCCTGGGCAGCCTGTTCGAGCCGGTGGCCGGTGAGCGGTTCGACCTGATCGCCTCGAATCCGCCCTTCGTGATCACCCCGCGCACGGATGGCGTGCCGCAGTACGAGTACCGGGACGCCGGGGCGACCGGGGACGCGCTGATGGCGCAGGTGGTCGGCCAGGTCGCCGCACACCTGGCTCCCGGCGGTTCGGCGCGGCTGCTGGGCAACTGGGAGGACGCCCCGGGGGTGCCCGGCCTGGAGCGCGTCCGCGGGTGGACCGCGGGTCTCGGGGCATGGGTCGTGGAACGCGAGCATCTGGACCCGGTGCGCTACGCCGAGCTGTGGGTGCGCGACGGAGGCACCCGCCCGGGCACGGCGGAGCATCAGGCGCTCATGGACGCCTGGCTGGACGACTTCTCCGCCCGGAAGGTGGACGGGATCGGGATGGGGTGGGTCGTGCTGGCCGATATCCCCGGTCTCGCCCGGTTCGAACGGGTGCCGCAGCACGTGGACACGGCGCACCTCGGCTCGCACATCGCGGAGGTGTTGACGACCGCCGAGCGACTGGCCCGACTGGACGACGCCGGGATCGCGGCATCCGTCCTGCAGGTCGCCGGCGATGTGACCGAGGCGCGTCATCATCTTCCCGGCGCCGAGGCGCCCAGCGTGCTGGAGCTGCGTCAGGGCGGCGGTCTGGCGCGCACGGAGGACGTCGACCCGGCGCTCGCCGGGCTCGTCGGGGCCTGCGACGGGGACCTGCCGGTCGGCGTGCTCATCGACGCGATCGCGGAGCTCCTGGAGGCGGATGCCGAGGCGTTGCGCCAGGACCTCCTGCCCCGGGTGCGCGAGCTGCTGCTGACGGGGATGCTGCGCTTCCTGTGACGGTGCACCCGAACGGGGCGGGACCCGGTCCGGGCGACCGGAGGCGGGCCGGCCGGACCGGGCGGAGCGCACCCGGCGGTTAGGCTCGAAAGCATGCTGAACATGGCCGAAGGCATGGCGCGCCTGGGCGCGCTCGCCGAATCCCGCGTCGTTGCGACGCTCGGCCGCGCGTTCGCGGACGCCGGATTCGAGTTGGCGATCGTGGGGGGCCCGGTCCGTGACGCGCTGCTGGGCCGACCCACCCACGACCTGGATTTCACGACCGACGCGCGTCCCGACGACATCCTGCGGATCGTGACCCCGATCTCGACCGCGCAGTGGGACATCGGGCGCGCCTTCGGCACGATCGGCGCGCGCATCGCCGGTGAGCAGGTCGAGATCACGACCTACCGCGCGGACAGCTACGACGGCGTCACGCGCAAACCCACGGTCGCCTTCGGCGACACGCTCGAGGACGACCTCGTGCGCCGCGACTTCACGGTCAACGCGATGGCGTTGCGCGTTCCCGGTCCCGCGCTCGTCGACCCGAACGGCGGCGTCGAGGACCTGCTGGCGGGGATCCTCCGCACGCCCACCGACCCGCAGGTGAGCTTCGGCGACGACCCGCTCCGGATGCTGCGCGCCGCTCGGTTCAGCTCCCAGCTCGAGTTCGAGGTCGACCAGGGCACGGTGTCGGCGATCGAGGAGCTGCGCGAGACGATCCGGATCGTCAGCCCGGAGCGCATCCAGGGCGAGCTCGTACGGCTGCTGCAGACACCGGACCCGGTCCGCGGCATCCGGTTGCTGGTGGAGACCGGCCTGATGCAGCAGTTCCTCCCCGAAGTCCCGGCGCTGCGCCTGGAGGTGGACGAGCACCACCACCACAAGGACGTGTACGAGCACTCGCTGACGGTGCTGCGGCAGACGATCGAACTGGAGGCGCTCCGGTTCCCGGATCAGGCTCCGGACGTGCCGCTGCGGCTGGCGGCGTTGCTGCACGACATCGGCAAACCCTCGACGCGCAAGCTGGAGGCGGGCGGCGGCGTCACCTTCCATCACCACGATGTCAAGGGGGCACGCATGGCGCGCAAGCGCCTGCGCGAGCTGCGCTTCGACGCGGCGACGATCGACAGCGTCACCCACCTGATCGAGTTGCACCTGCGGTTCTTCGGCTACGCCGAGGGGGCGTGGACGGATGCGGCGGTGCGCCGTTACGTCCGCGACGCCGGCGCGGAGCTCGACCGGCTGCACATCCTCACCCGCGCGGACGTGACCACGCGCAACAAGCGCAAGGCCGCCCGTCTCGCGCACGCGTACGACGACATCGAGAACCGCATCGTGACCCTGCGCGAGCAGGAGGAGATCGACTCCATCCGCCCGGACCTCGACGGGAACGAGATCCAGCGGATCCTCGGCATCCCGCCCGGCCGGGAGGTCGGCGAGGCCTACCGTTTCCTGCTGGACCTGAGGCTCGACGAGGGCCCGCTCGGCCCGGAGGAGGCCGAGGCGCGACTGCGCACCTGGTGGTCTGCCCGGGGATGAGCGTCCGGCGTGCCCGCGGGTGCGTCGCGCGGCCCGCGGGCACGCCGGGGTAGGGTCTCAGGCCACCCGGGCGGCGATCTCGCGGCCGGATCGCACGGCCGCGGACTCCGCGGTGCGCTTGAACTCCGCGGCGGTCTCGGTGAAGGCGTCGAGGGCGGGATTCACGCCCACGAGCGTGAACGGCCGGTGCACGATGCGCAGGTCCAGCCCCCAGACGTCCTCCAGGACGCGCCGGAGCCACGCGGTCGAGTGGTCCCAGCCCTCCTTGGGTGAACCCTCGGCGTAGTTCCCGCCGAGGACGGTCACGAGCGTGGCGGGCTTGCCGCGCAGCTCGGTGCCCTGCGGGTCGATGCCCGGCACCGTGTAGGCGAGGTCGAACCACGTCTTGAAGTGCTGGGAGACGCCGTAGTTGTAGAGAGGCACGGTGAACAGCAGCGCATCGGCGCTCAGCAGCTCATCGGCGAAGGTGCGAGCCAGCGCGAGCGCCGCCGACTGCGCGGGCGTGCGCTCGGCCTCCGGCGCGAAACCACCCAGCACCGCGTCACGCCAGGCCGTCGCCGGCACCGGCTCGTCGGCCAGGTCCCGTCGCTGCACCGGAACGGAGGGATGCGCCGCGGCCCATTCGGCCTCGACGAGATCGCCGAGCTCTCGGCTGGCGGAGGTCGCGGGCAGGATGCTGGCGTCCAGGCGGAAGAGGGTCATCGAAACTCCGATCTCGTAAACAATAGTCACTAAGAAAAGCAAAGCGGCTACGGGGACACTAGCACGATACGATGAGGGGGTGACGGCGGAAGAACACGAGGCACCCGAGTGCGACGCGGCGATCTCGCTGGCGTTCTCGATCCTCGGCAAGCGCTGGAGCGGGATGATCGTGGACGCGCTCAGCAAGGGCCCGCTCTCGTTCGTCACCCTGCGGCGCACCGTCACGCGGATCAGCGACGCCGTCCTCTCCGACCGCCTGTCGGAACTCGCCGGGGCGGGGCTCGTCCTCCGTGAAGTCGACCCCGGGCCACCGGTGTCCGTCACCTATGCGCTCACGCGGCAGGGCCGCGAACTGATCCCCGTACTGCAGCAACTCGGGAAGTGGGCGAGCGAGAACCTGGATGTCGCTGCGCGCGACTGAGGCAGACCGCTCCCGATCCGCCCGCCACTGCGCCGGCATCCCCGCCTACACTGGACGCACGCTCCACCGACGTCGATCGGAGCACGATGTCCTCGCCTTGGTCGCTGCAGCCGGAGGGATCGCCCGAGACCTCTCGACTGATCATCGAGCGCGCCCACGAGGACCTCGTGACGGGGAACGCGGGTGAGGAAGGACTGCGCGCCGTACGCGATCTGGTGCGCGACTCCTGGCGGCGTTCGCTCGCGCACCTGGTCGGGGCCGAGGCGCCGCCCCCGCTCGATCTGAGCGCGGAGGAGCTGGCGGAGTACCGGCGCACGCATCCCCTCGCCGGCGTGATGGAGATGGTGCGCGGACTGCTGCTGCCGGGAGAGGCGACCGAGTCCGGGGTGGTGGTGGCCGTCGGTGACGCCGCCGGCCGGCTGCTCTGGGTCGAGGGGGACCGCCGGGTGCGGACGCTGACGGGCGACATGGGTTTCGTCGCCGGCGCGAACTGGTCCGAGGACGTGGTCGGGACGGCGGCACCGGGCACGGCGATCGCGCTCGACCGTTCCGTGCAGATCCGGCAGGCAGAGCACTTCAACCGCCTCGTGCACCCCTGGTCGTGCACGGCGGCGCCGGTGCACGACCCCGAGACGCGCCGGCTGCTGGGCGTGATCGACGTGACCGGGGGCCTCGAGGCGGTGACGCCCCAGGCACGGCTGCTGGTCGACGCGACGGCCCGTGCCATCGAGGGCGAGCTCCTGGTGGGGCGGCTCCGCGCACGGGCGGAGCACCCTGGACCGGTCCGCCGACCGCCCCGCCGTACCAGCACGGGGCGGGCGATCCTGCGGGTGCTCGGACGGGACCGAGCGGTGCTCGAGGTGACGGGCGAAGGACTCGAGACGGCGACCGAACTGAGCGTGCGGCACGCGGAGCTGATGCTGATGATGACCACGCATCGCCAGGGCGTCTCCGCGGAGAGGCTGGGCGAACTGCTCTACGGCGACCCGTCGGCGGCGGTGACCGTCCGGTCCGAGGTGGTGCGGCTGCGGAAGGTCCTGAAAGACGCCGCGCCCTTCCTGGAGATCTCCTCACGCCCGTACCGGCTCGGTGCCGAGGTGCGGACCGACGCGCACGAGATGATGTCGCTGCTGGATCGGGGCGCGCACCGCGTGGCGCTGGCGGCATATCGCGGTGACGTGCTGCCGGACTCGCTCGCACCGGGCGTCGAGGAGGTGCGGGATTCGGTTCGTCGCGCCCTGCGCGAGGCGCTCATGAGCGAGGCCCGGATCGATGTGCTGCTCGCGTTCGTCGACACGGATGCCGGCGCGGACGACGTCGAGCTGCTGCGCCTGTGCCTGGCGATGCTGCCGCCCCGCTCGCCCCGCCGCGCGGGGCTCGTTGCGCGCCTGGAGCGGCTCGAAGCGTCCTGACCCCCGGACACCGGCGGGTGCAACCGGATGCAACGTCGCGCGGCCTACCGTGGCGGCATCCGGGCGACAGGGCTGTCGCCCACTCATGCAACGTCGAAGGAGACACACATGACCATCGTCGAAGAGGGCGTCTCGAGCGTCTACGCCGCCCCCGGCCAGAAGGGCGCACTCGCCGAATACCGGTCCCGCTACGGGCACTACATCGGCGGCGAGTTCGTCGAGCCGGTCAAGGGACAGTACTTCGAGAACATCACGCCCATCACCGGCAAGCCGTTCTGCGAGGTCGGTCGCGGCACCAGCGAGGACATCGACCGTGCCGTCGACGTCGCCTGGCAGGCGTTCGCCTCGTGGAAGAAGACGACGCCCGCCGAACGCGCCGTCATCCTGAACAAGATCGCCGACCGCATCGAGCAGAACCTCGAGATGATCGCGGTCGCCGAGACGTGGGAGAACGGCAAGCCGGTCCGGGAGACGCTCGGTGCCGACATCCCGCTGGTGGTCGACCACTTCCGTTACTTCGCCGGGGTGCTGCGCGCGCAGGAGGGCTCGCTCAGCCAGCTCGACGAGGACACGGTGGCCTACCACTTCAACGAGCCGCTGGGCGTGGTCGGCCAGATCATCCCGTGGAACTTCCCCATTCTCATGGCGACGTGGAAGCTCGCCCCGGCGCTCGCCGCGGGCAACTGCGTCGTGCTGAAGCCGGCCGAGCAGACCCCGGCGTCGCTGCTGTTCCTGTTCGACCTCATCGGCGACCTGTTGCCGGCCGGGGTCGTCAACATCGTCAACGGCTTCGGGATCGAGGCCGGGGCGCCGCTCGCGCAGCACAAGCGCATCCGGAAGGTCGCCTTCACCGGGGAGACCACCACCGGCCGGCTGATCATGCAGTACGCCTCGCAGAACCTCATCCCGGTCACGCTCGAGCTCGGCGGGAAGAGCGCGAACGTCTTCTTCGAGGATGTCGCCCGTTCCACGGACGACCCGTACTACGACAAGGCGCTGGAGGGTTTCACGTTCTTCGCCCTCAACCAGGGGGAGGTGTGCACCTGCCCCTCTCGCGCCCTCATCCAGCGTTCGATCTACGACCAGTTCCTCGGCGACGGACTCGAGCGGGTCGGCAAGATCGTGCAGGGGAACCCGCTGGACCCGGCCACGATGCTCGGCGCACAGGCGTCGAACGACCAGCTCGAGAAGATCCTGTCCTACATCGAGATCGGCAAGGAGGGCGGGGCGAAGCTGCTCGCCGGCGGCGAGCGGGTGGACCTCGGGGGCGACTTGAGCGAGGGCTACTACGTCGCGCCCACCGTGTTCGAGGGGACGAACGACATGCGGATCTTCCAGGAGGAGATCTTCGGTCCGGTGGTGTCCGTGACGTCCTTCTCGGACTTCGACGACGCCATCTCCCTCGCGAACGACACGCTGTACGGGCTCGGCGCGGGCGTGTGGAGCCGCTCGGGCGACATCGCCTACCGCGCCGGCCGCGGGATCGAGGCCGGGCGCGTGTGGACGAACACGTACCACCAGTACCCCGCGCACGCGGCGTTCGGCGGCTACAAGCAGTCCGGCATCGGGCGGGAGAACCACCTGAAGATGCTCGATCACTACCAGCAGACGAAGAACCTGCTGGTGTCGTACGCCGAGGGCCCGATGGGCTTCTTCTGATCCGGAGCGCCTGATCCCGCGAGACTGCACGCGGGGCACGAGACGGATGTCGCCACGCTCCGTCTCGTGCGTACCGTGCAGTCTCGCGGGAACGGGGCCCGGGAACGGGGCTTGGGTACGAGAGAGCGAGAGAGGGAGGGTGCGGGATGGTCGGCATCGGCACGTACCAGCGCGTGGACGTCACCGAGGCGGCGGGGGATCTCCTCCGGCCGCTCACGGAACAGTACGGTCCGCTCATGTTCCACCAGTCCGGCGGATGCTGCGACGGCTCGGCACCCATGTGCTACCCCGTCGGGATGTTCCTGACCGGGCCGAGCGACGTGAAACTCGGTGAGCTGGAGGTGAGGGGTCTCGACCCCATCGAGGTGTTCATCTCCGAGGCGCAGTTCGAGTACTGGAAGTACACGCACATCACCATCGACGTGGTGCCGGGGCGCGGTGCGGGCTTCAGCGTGGAGGGGCCCACCGGCAACCGGTTCATCATCCGCTCCCGGATGCTGAACGACGCGGAACTGGAGTACTTCGGTCTCGCGCCGAAGCCCGCGGCCCCGCCGCGGTGACCCCTGCCGGGGACGGCACTGCTCCGGCACCGTCCCGCAGGCGGATCAGGCGGAGACGACCTCGATGACGGTGTGCTGCTCGACGGCGGACTGGCTGGCCAGGCTGTTCGCGTTCTTGTCGGAGTGCGAGGCGCGGAACGAGTCCGAGCGCATCCATGCCATGAAGTCGTCCTTGGAGTCGAACTCCATGGTCGACACGTACGGCAGTCCGTCGGCCTCGGGGCGCAGCAGGGTCGCGCGGGTGAGGCCCTGGACGCCGGCCAGGTTGTCGCGCATCGACGCGCCGAAGGTCTGCTCGAACGCCTCGGCGTTCTCGGGGGCGACGGTGATGCGGTTGGTCACGATGTACACGTGTTCTCCTTCGTTCGGGTACGCCCGAAGAGTAGTCCTCGTACGTGGGAGAAGACTCGGATGGCGGCACCCGGTGCCAGCGCATCGGAGTTCCAGTCTCATTACGAATCGTGCCGCGCTGTTGTCAGGGCCGCCCGTGTGGGTTCAGGATGATCGCCATGCATCGCGCGATCCCGCGCGGTGATCCCCCAAAAGCAGAGGTACACACATGTCACTGCACCACAGCACGCGCGGGCGCCTCGGTCTCGCGGCCGGAGCGCTCGGCGCTTCGGCTCTCCTCCTGGCCGGTTGCGCCGGCGGCGGCTCCGGCAATACCGACGGCGAGGCATCCGGAGAACCCATCATCGTCGGCACCACGGACAAGGTCACGACGCTCGACCCGGCGGGCTCGTACGACAACGGTTCGCTCGCCGTCCAGACGCAGGTATTCCCGTACCTGGTGAACACCGACTACAACAGCACCGAGGTCGTCCCGGACCTCGCCGAGACCGCCGAGTTCACGTCGCCGACCGAGTACACGGTCACCCTTCCCGAGGGCCTGACCTGGGCGAACGGCAACGAGCTCACCTCGTCCGACGTGAAGTTCTCCTTCGACCGGAACCTCGCCATCGCCGATCCGAACGGCGCATCCAGCCTGCTCTACAACCTCGAGAGCGTCGACGCTCCCGACGAGACGACGGTCGTCTTCAACCTCAAGGCCGCGGACGACCAGGTCTTCCCCTTCATCCTGACGAGCTTCCCCGGCGCGATCGTCGACGACGAGGTCTTCGCCGCGGACGAGCTCACCAGCGACCAGGAGATCGTCGACGCCAACGCCTTCGGCGGCCCGTACTCGATCACCTCCTGGGACTTCAACAAGACCGTCGAGTTCACCCCGAACGAGAACTACCAGGGTCTGCTGGACGAGGCCGTCAACGGCGGCGTCATCCTCAGCTACTTCGCCGAGTCCTCCAACCTGAAGCTGGCCGTGCAGCAGGGCGACATCGACGTCGCCTACCGCAGCCTGTCGGCCACGGACGTGGACGACCTCAGCGGGAACGACGACGTGCAGGTCATCGACGGTCCCGGTGGCGAGATCCGCTACATCGTCTTCAACTTCAACACGCAGCCCTACGGCGCCACGACGGCGGAGGCGGATGAGGCCAAGGCGCTCGCCGTCCGGCAGGCCGTGGCCGACCTGGTCGACCGCGAGGCGATCTCGGAGCAGGTCTACAAGGGCACCTACACGCCGCTCTACTCCTTCGTCCCCGAGGGCTTCGCCGGCGCCACCGAGGCGCTCAAGGGCCTCTACGGCGACGGCGACGGCGGTCCGGATGCCGGCAAGGCGGCCGAGCGCTTGGCCGCAGCGGGCGTCGAGACGCCCGTCCAGCTCAGCCTGCAGTACAGCCCGGACCACTACGGCCCCTCGTCGGGCGACGAGTACGCGCTGGTCAAGTCGCAGCTGGAGGCCGACGGTCTGTTCCAGGTCGACCTCAAATCGACGGAGTGGGTGCAGTACTCCAAGGACCGCACCTCCGACGTGTACCCCGCGTACCAGCTCGGCTGGTTCCCGGACTACTCGGATGCCGACAACTACCTGACGCCGTTCTTCCTGACGGACAACTTCCTGGGCAACCACTTCAGCGACGCCGAGACGGAGCAGCTCATCCTGCAGCAGGCCGTCGAGACCGATCCGGATGCCCGCACGCAGGAGATCGAGAACATCCAGGAGCGGGTCGCAGGGCTCCTCTCCACGGTTCCGCTGCTGCAGGGCGCGCAGGTCGCCGTGGCCGGCACGGATGTGGACGGGGTCATCCTCGACACGTCGTTCAAGCTGCGCTTCGCTCCCATCACCAAGTAGGGACGACACCCTCGCTGATGGGGCGGTTCGCACCCCGAACCGCCCCATCGGCCTGTGTCCAGCCGACATCCGGGCGCCCCCCGGCCCACAGATTGGTTCCCCCATGACGAGTGACGTCACCGTGGCGTCCATCGAGCAGCCGCCACCCGCGCTCGCCGCCACCGGGAAGAGACGCGGAGGCGGTCTCGGCCGCTACATCGTCGTCCGCTTCCTCCTGATGATCCCGACCGTCTTCATCCTGGTCACGCTGGTCTTCTTCCTCATCCGCCTCACCGGCGACCCGATCACCGCGGCCCTCGGTGGTCGTCTGCCGGCGGCCCAGCTCGCCGAGCGCATCACGGAGGCCGGGTACGACCGGCCGATCATCGTGCAGTACTTCGAGTACCTCGGCCAGGTGCTGACCGGGAACTTCGGCAACACCATCACCGACAACCAGCCGGTGACCGACGTGCTGGTCACCTACGGCAGCGCGACGCTCGAGCTCGTGCTCTACTCGCTCGTGGTGGCCCTCATCGTCGGGATCCCCCTCGGGATGGTGGCGGCTGCGCTCCGCGACCGCTGGCCGGACGCCGTCCTCCGCGTGAGCGCCATCCTCTTCTACGCGACGCCGGTGTTCTTCTCCGGCCTCGTCGCCAAGCTGATCTTCTCCGTCTGGCTCGGCTGGCTCCCGGTCAGCGGCCGCGCCGACGTGCGTACCGAGATCGCCCTGAACCGCGAGAGCGGCACCGGGCTGTACCTGCTCGATGCGATCGCCACCGGCAATCCGGCCTACATCCAGGACGTGCTCGAGCACGCGGTGCTCCCCGCCCTCACACTCGGCCTGCTCACCGCCGGCATCTTCCTCCGGCTCGTGCGCACGAACGTCATCGGCACCTACAACATGCCGTACGTGGATGCGGCGCGCTCCCGCGGAGTGAGCGAGTTCCGACTCGTCCGTAAGCACGCCTACAAGCCCGCACTGATCCCGATCATCACCGTGATCGGCCTGCAGATCGCCCTGCTGCTCGGCGGTGCCGTGCTGACCGAGACCACCTTCGAGTGGAAGGGGCTCGGGTTCCAGCTCGCCGCCTACCTCGGGGCGCGTGACTTCGTCGCCGTCCAGGGCATCGTGGCGCTGATCGCCGTCATCGTCGCGCTCACGAACTTCTTCGTCGACATCATCGCCGCGTTCATCGACCCGAGGGTGAGGTACTGATCATGGCTGCACGTGGTCTCGCCGATCGCATCCCCGTCCTCCACCAGCTGCGACAGAGCGTGGGTCTGCAGCGCGGCATGCTCGTCGCGGGCCTCGTGCTCACCGCGGTCTTCCTGCTGTGCGCCCTCCTCGCGCCCTGGATCGCTCCGTACGGTTTCGCGCAACTCTCGGATGCGGACGGCAACTTCGGCGCCCAGCAGCCGCCGAGCGCCGCGCACTGGCTCGGCACGACCGTGGGCGGGTACGACGTGCTCTCGCGCGTCATCTGGGGTGCCCGCACGGCGCTGTACGTCGTCGTCGTAGCGGTCGTCCTCTCGGTGTTCCTCGGCATCGTGCTCGGGCTCGTCTCCGGATACCTCGGCGGATGGGTGGACCGCGTGCTCGTGGTCGTCGCCGACGCGATCTACGCCTTCCCCACCCTGCTGCTCGCGATCGTCGTCGCGATCGCCATCAGCGGCGGTCAGTCCGGCCTCTGGCCCGGGGTGTTCGCCGCGGCGATATCGATCACCGTCGTCTTCATCCCGCAGTACTTCCGGGTCGTGCGGGCGGAGGTCGTCCGGGTGAAGTCCGAGGCCTTCGTGGAGTCCGCGAAGGTCATCGGCGCCTCCACGAACCGGATCATGTTCCGCCACGTGCTGCGCAACTCGACCCGCACCCTGCCGCTGGTCGTGACGCTGAACGCCTCCGAGGCGATCTCGACGCTCGCCGCCCTCGGCTTCCTCGGTTTCGGCATCGAGCCCACTGCCGCGGCGGAGTGGGGCTTCGACCTGAACAAGTCCATCAGCGACGTGGCCGCCGGGATCTGGTGGACCGCCATCCCGCCCGGCATCGCCATCGTCCTCACGGTCCTGGGGGTCACGCTGATCGGCGAGAGCCTCAACGACCTGGCCGACCCGCGGCTGCGCGCCCGCCGCCGCGCGGCGCGGACACCCGCCGAAGCCGTGGCGGCCACGCAACCGGCCGCCCGCGAAGAACTCGGGGAAGTGCAGTGATGACCCACACGAGCGACACCGAACGCGCGGTCGACATCCGCGGACTGGACGTCACCTTCTCCACCGATGGCGGGGACGTGCGCGCGGTGCGCGACGTCTCGCTGCACGTGCAGCGCGGGGAGGTGCTCGCCATCGTGGGGGAGTCCGGGAGCGGGAAGACCGTGACCGCCCGCTCCATCCTGGGACTCCTGCCGGAGACCGCGACGGCCGAGGGTGCGGTGCTGCTGGACGGCATCGACGTCGTCGCCATCGGGCGCGAGGAACTGCGCAAGGTGCGGGGCACGAAGGCCGCCATGATCTTCCAGGAGCCCTCGACCGCGCTCAACCCCGTCTTCACGGTCGGCTGGCAGCTGATCGAGGGGCTGCGCGCGCACCGGAGGATCTCCCGGAAGGATGCCCGCGCGACGGCCGTCGAGATGCTCGGCCGGGTCGGCATCCCCGAGCCGGAGAAGCGGATCGACCACTACCCGCACCAGTTCTCCGGCGGCCAGAAGCAGCGCATCGTCATCGCGATGGCGCTCGCCCTGGAACCGACCGTCATCCTCGCCGACGAGCCGACGACGGCACTGGATGTGACGGTGCAGGCGGAGATCCTGGACCTGCTGCGCCGTGTGCGGGACGAGTTCGGCACGGCCATCGTGCTGATCACGCACAACATGGGCGTCGTCGCGGATCTGGCGGATCGGGTGGCGGTCATGCTGAACGGCGAGGTCGTCGAGACCGCGCCGGCTCGTGAGCTGTTCGCGTCTCCGCAGCACGAGTACACCCGGCGCCTGCTCGCCGCCGTACCCCGGCTCGAGATCGTCGACCGGCAGCCGCCGGCGAGCGTGTCGGACGAGGCCGTCGTCGAGGCGGACGCGCTCGTGATCGAGTACCCCGGCCGGCTCGGCACCCCGACCTTCCGCGCGGTCGACGGGGTCAGCTTCCGCATCGGACCCGGGGAGGTGCTGGGACTCGTCGGTGAGAGCGGATCGGGGAAGACGACGATCGGCCGTGCCATCGCCGGCCTGGCGCCCGTCTCCGGCGGGTCGCTGCGCGTTCTCGGGGCGGAGATGAACGGCATGAAGGAGCGGCGGTTCCGCCGACTCCGGAAGGACCTCGGCTTCGTCTTCCAGGACCCGGCGACGAGCTTCAACCCGCTGCTCACGGTGGCGGAATGCGTCGCCGAGCCCCTCATCGTGCACGGCACCGCCCGCACGGCCGCCGACGCGCGCGACAAGGTGGACGAACTCCTGGAGGCGGTGCAACTCCCCAAGGCGTTCGGGGACCGCTTCCCGCACGAGCTCTCCGGCGGCCAGCGTCAGCGGGCATCGCTCGCCCGCGCGCTCGCTCTGGATCCGAAGCTGCTGATCGCCGACGAACCGACCAGCGCGCTGGACGTGTCGGTTCAGGCGCGCGTCCTCGACCTGTTCGCGGAGCTGCAGGCGCGGTTCGGCTTCGCGACCCTGTTCATCACGCACGACCTCGCCGTCGTCGACATCCTGGCGCATCGCGTCGTGGTGCTGCACCGCGGCCGGATCGCCGAGGAGGGCCGCACCGCGGACGTGCTGGGTTCGCCCAAGGACGCGTACACCCAGCGCCTGATCGCCTCGCTGCCGGTGCCCGATCCGGTCGAGCAGGAGGTGCGGCGGGAGGCGTGGCGGCGCGCCCAGGCCTGAGCCCCCCGCTCTCCTTCTCCCTTTCCTCCCGCGAGACTGCACGCGCGCCACGAGACAGCGCGCGGCTGCATCCGTTTCGTGGTTTGCCTGCAGTCTCGCGGGAAGAGGGGGACGGGACGGGCGGGCTCAGGGCAGCAGGAACGACCAGAGGGATCCGGACTGCGAGAGCAGCCAGAAGGCGACGAACACGATCACCACGACGATCGAGGCCCACGGGATGCCGCGGCGCAGCCGCCTGCCCCCCGCGGCCACACCGGGGGGCGGTCCGAGCAGGGCGGGCGGGGCGGATGACGGCGCGCCGGATGTGGCCGGTGCGACCGCATCCATCGGCGCCGTGCCCGCATCCTGCAGCCCGGCGAGACGCTCATCCCGCCAGCGTCCCCACTGTGCGAGCTTGTCGAGGAGCGCGTCCACGGCATCGAAGAGCCACGCCCACACCGCGGGGTCCGTCGTCGAGAAGTCGCGCTTCGCGTACAGGAAGAGCCAGTCGTCCACGATCTCGACGTCGAGCGCTGCGGCGTTGTCGATGAAGCGGGCCATGATGTCCGGGGTGAACAGGTACAGCGCGTCACGCTCGTACCCGCTCGGACAGGACAGGGTGAAGTAGCGATCGAAGTCCCCCTCGAGGCCGAGCCGCTGATCGGCATCGAACCGTGCCGGGAGGTTCGAGGCGCCGAACAGCCCGTTGTTGCCCTTCGCGTCCAGCACGATGTGCGGAAGCGGAGTGTCGAGGTGGATCGCCACGTACCCCCAGCGGTGCGTGGTGCGGTTCTTGCCCGAACCGGTCGTGTAGCGGTAGTTGGCGAACTCGACGAAGCGCGGTCTCTCCCCGCGCACGACGTACGACGCCTGTCGGCCCGAGCCGATCCCGAAGATCATCCCCGGGAGGGACGGGGAGTCGATCCGGCCGATGTAGCTCAGTCCGTTCGCGCGGGCGAACATGGCGATCCGGTACGCGCGCTCGCCGGAGCTGCGTAGCCCGCGGATGCCGAAGAACCCGGCGACCGCGAGGATCGCGACCAGCACGAGGCCCGGGAGGAGCGACCCCAGGCCCGCACGGTCTTGCGCGACGGCGGTGATGAACGCGGCGGTCACGCCGACGAAGACGGGCAGGACGACCAGCGCGATGACCACCAGGAACACCGCGCCCACGACGATCCCGGCCGCCGGGCTCGGTGCGGTCCCTGCGGCTCGCTGCGCCCGGGAGAAGGCGCGCAGATCGCTCTTCACGACCGGCGTGGTCAGCGGGGACGGATCGAAGCCGGTCCGGTTCACCGGTTCACCGCATCCGCATCCCAGAGCAGCGACGCGTTCGCCGGAACGGGGAGCGCTTCGATCCCTTCGGTCGCGCAGAGCGCGTCCACGAGGTCGGCGGAGCCCGCGACGATCGTCGAGTCCCAGTCCACCTCCGAGACGAGTACCCAGGCCCGGTCGGCCGGCCAGACCAGGCTCGGCGAGTGCGCGGACGGCGGGAAGCCGTGCTCCTCGGCCGCGCGGTCGCGCCACGGAACGTGCAACGGCCAGTCCGGCGCGGTGAACTCGGCGAGGTCCCCCTGGAAGAGCACGTAGTCGCGCCCGGGGAGCGACAACCGCGGGCCGCGGGAGATGTCGTCGGACAGGATGCCCGGTTGCCAGGTGGGCTTGCGGAACGCGTCGTTCAGCGGATCGCGGATGCTGCGCGCGAGCAGAGCATCGTGCGCCTCGTCCCGGGCGGGGCCGCCATCCGAGGCCATCTGCAGGAACGCCCGCGAGGGGGTAACTCCGAGATGGCCGACGAGATCCCCCCACCCCTCCCACAGGGCGATCGCTCCCCGGTCGGGGGTGCCGGTGTGGGCGACGAGGACTCCCGAGACGCGGGCGAGGAGATCGGCGTCCAGCTCTCCCTGCACGGGCTCGCCGTAGCGCCATCCGGCGCCGTCCCGGGGACCGTCCTCGTGCTCCACCACCACCGCGGGCGCGACGAGCGCCTGCCATTGGGCCAGCGGGTGGAAGGCGGTGCCGATCGCCGCCGCGGTCCGCGCCCACCCGACGCGCTCCACGTCGATCTCGACGTCCGCTTGCTGGAAGGCATCCCACTCCCGCCGGTGCGCACCGTACGGAAGGGGCGGCCAGGGGCGCCCCACGGGCCGGTCCCGGGTCGCGGGGTGGAAGATCCGGGCGTAGGCAGGGTACCCGCGCGGGACCGCATCGTGGATGGTGCCGCGCCAGGGTGTGTCGAGGTGGTCACGCAGCCACTGGCCGGAGGAGACGTCCGCGGTCCATTCCATGCGGCCACGCTACCCGGCGCCTCCGCGGCGACGGACCCGCCGAGGCCGTCGGCGGCCTCCTCTCCCCGGTGTCGACTCCTCTGTGTCGACAAATGTGTCGACACAACTCCTGCACGAGACGGGAGGACGGCCCTCGCGGTGACCGGAAGGCAGGATCTGCAGGAGTTGTGCGGGGGAAGCCCCGGGCAGCACCGCACATAGGCGGGTCGCAGACCGGCGGCGACGGCTCGGACCGGGCGCCCGGGATCGACGCGGATGCGGCCGGGACGGGCATCGGCTAGACTGTGGAGGTTGTCCGGTAGCGCCCCAGCGCGCGTAAGCCCGGAGAACGTGCATTGCACCCTCCTGCTGCCGGGAAATGCCCGGTAGCCGTTCTAGTCCGAAGGAGGTGGGTTAGTGACGCACTCGCACCAGTACGAGCTCATGGTCATCCTCGACCCCGAGATCGATGAGCGTCAGGTCGCCCCGAACCTCGACAAGTTCCTGAAGGTCATCACGAATGATGGTGGCACGATCGAGAACGTCGATGTCTGGGGCCGCCGTCGGCTCGCGTATGAGATCCAGAAGAAGACCGAGGGCATCTACGCCGTCGTCAACTTCACCGCGACGAGCGAGGCCACTCAGGAGCTCGACCGTCAGCTGAAGCTCAGTGAGCAGATCATGCGCACCAAGATCCTGCGCGCTGAAGAGGCCATCGCTCTGGTCGCCGCCGAGGCGAAGCGCTCCGAGGAGAAGGCCGCCCGCAAGGCTGCTGCTCCCGCGAAGGCTGCAAAGGCTTAAGCCTCATGGCCGGCGAAACTGTCATCACCGTCGTGGGAAACCTCACGGCCGACCCCGAACTGCGGTACACGCAGAACGGGCTGCCCGTCGCGAACTTCACGATCGCGTCGACGCCGCGCAACTTCGACCGCGCGTCGGGCGAGTGGAAGGACGGCGATGCGCTGTTCCTCCGCGCCAGCGTGTGGCGTGAGTTCGCCGAGCACGTGGCGGGATCCCTGACGAAGGGGAGCCGGGTCATCGCGACCGGTCGCCTGAAGCAGCGCTCCTACCAGGACCGTGAAGGCAACCAGCGCACGTCCATCGAGCTCGAGGTCGACGAGATCGGCCCGAGCCTGCGTTACGCCACCGCACAGGTGACGCGCGCAGCAGGTGGCAGCGGCGGCGGTGGCGGCGGTGGCGGACAGGCCCGCGCCCAGGTCGCGGAAGAGCCGTGGGCGACCCCCGGCTCGGCCGCAGGCAACGCGAACAGCAGCAGCGGTGGCGGCGCCGACGCCTGGGGAGCCCCGGGCACCTACGGCGACGACACCCCCTTCTGATCTCATATTCCGGATGCCGGTGACGAACCGCATCCGACTCGATTCCTAAGGAAACAACATGGCTGGAAAGTCGAGCGGCGACCGCCGCAAGCCGCGGAAGGGCGCGAAGAACGCTGCTCCCGCGAAGGCGATCCGCGTTGGCGTCATTGACTACAAGGACGTCCCCACGCTTCGCAAGTTCATCTCCGAGCGCGGGAAGATCCGCGCCCGTCGTATCACCGGTGTTTCCGTGCAGGAGCAGCGTCTGATCGCCCGTGCGATCAAGAACGCGCGCGAAATGGCGCTCCTGCCCTACGCCGGCGCTGGCCGCTAAGGGGCATCCGATGGCAAAGCTGATTCTCACGAATGAGGTCACCGGGCTCGGTAGCGCCGGTGACGTGGTCGAGGTCAAGAGCGGGTACGCCCGCAACTACCTCATCCCTCAGGGCTACGCAGTGTCTTGGAGCCGTGGCGGAGAGAAGCAGGTCGCTTCCATCCGTGCGGCCCGCGAGGCGCGTGCGATCCACGCCCACGAGGACGCCGTGGCGCTGAAGGACGCGCTCGAGGCGAACAAGGTCAAGCTGACCGTGAAGGCGGGCGCCGAAGGGCGTCTGTTCGGCTCGGTCAAGAACGAGGATGTCGCCAACGCGGTCAAGGCCGCCGGTGTCGGCGAGATCGACAAGCGCAAGGTGACCATCACCTCCCCGATCAAGTCGGTGGGAGACCACGAGGCGACCGTTCGCCTGCGTGACGACGTCACCGCCGTGATCACCCTTCAGGTGGTCGCCGCCAAGTAGTACCGGCCCGTCAGGGCACGCCGGATGGCGCGGAGTCGAGAGGCTCCGCGCCATCCGTTTTTCCCGGGCGCGGAACTGTTCGGAGCACCCCGTCGGAGGCGCCTCAGAACGCCGCTGGAAGCTCCGGTGTCGGCGCCCGGGGTGGCATCCCGCGGGTGACGGTGCGCGCTCCTGGAGGGGGCGCTGAACGGGCTGTTGCCCACAGCCGCCTGTGCACAACTCGCGCCACGCCGCAACCTTCAAGACGGAGTTTAATCACAGTCCCGCCATCGGCCTGTGGAATAATAAACCCCAGGTCAGCAGGTTGAATCCGGTGCGAGTCTGACACACTCTCCGAGTTATCCACAGCAGTTGTACACAGGTAGCACGGCGTTTCACGCAGTCTGTCCACAGAGTTATCCACAGGTGAGTTTGCGTCTGGGGAGGGGCGACCTTACCGTGGGGTGAGCCTCACGGGAACCCGTACGGAACGGGACGAAGGCGTCACCCGATTCCCATGTCCGAGCATCGTGATTCCATCACCACGATGGCCTCGCGACGCGGTTCGCGCGTTCCCCGACGGGCAGGGTTCGAGCAGGCTTCCAGAACGACACCGCCGGAGTGCGGAGAAGGGGAGGGCGGACACTCGTGTCCATCGCCGACATCTCGCAGGAGCGCATGGGCGGACCCCGCGAGAACGAACGCACCCCACCCCACGACACGCTTGCGGAGCAGAGCACCCTCGGCGGCATGCTGCTGTCCAAGGACGCCGTCGCGGACGTCATCGAGAGCATCCGGGGTTCCGACTTCTACATCCCCAAGCACGAACTCATCTTCGAGGCGATCCTCACCCTCTACTCGCACGGTGAGCCCACGGACGTCATCGCCGTCACCGATGAGCTGATCAAGACCGGCGATCTGCAGCGGGCCGGCGGGGCCGACTATCTGCACACCCTGACCTCGATCGTGCCCACCGCGGCGAACGCGGGCTATTACGCGACGATCGTCTCCGAGCGGGCGCTGCTGCGCCGGCTCGTGGAGGCGGGCACGCGCATCGTGCAGATGGGCTACGCGGGGCAGGGCGAGGCGACCGAGCTGGTCAACTCGGCTCAGGCGGAGATCTACTCCGTCACGGGCGCGGAGACGGCCGAGGACTACGTGCCCCTCACCATCGCCGTCGACGCCGCGGTCGAGGAGATCGAGGCGGCCCGTGGCCGGGACGGCTCGATGACCGGTATCCCCACCGGGTTCGCCCAGCTCGACGAACTCACCAATGGTCTGCACGGCGGACAGATGATCGTGGTCGCCGCGCGACCCGCAATGGGAAAGTCGACCCTCGCGCTGGACTTCGCCCGCGCCGCGGCGATCAAGCACGGCATGCCCACGATCTTCTTCTCCCTCGAAATGGGGCGCAGCGAGATCGCGATGCGTCTGATGAGCGCCGAGGGCGCCATCCCGCTGCAGAACATGCGCAAGGGAACCCTCGATCAGCGGGACTGGACGACGGTCGCCGCGACCCGCGGACGCATCAACGACGCGCCCCTATACATCGACGACAGCCCGAACATGACGCTCGTCGAGATCCGCGCGAAGTGCCGCCGCCTGAAGCAGCGGGTCGGTCTGAAGATGGTCATCATCGACTACCTGCAGCTGATGACCAGCGGCAAGAAGGTGGAGTCGCGCCAGCAGGAGGTCAGTGAGTTCTCCCGCGCGCTGAAGCTGCTCGCGAAGGAGCTGCAGGTGCCGGTCATCGCGCTCTCGCAGCTCAACCGTGGGTCCGAGCAGCGCCAGGACAAGCGTCCCCAGGTCAGCGACCTGCGTGAGTCCGGCTCGATCGAGCAGGACGCGGACATGGTCATGCTGCTGCACCGCGACTCGGTCTACGACAAGGAAGTCCGTCCGGGCGAGGCCGACCTCATCATTGCCAAGCACCGTAACGGTCCGACCGCGACGCTCGAGATCGCCTTCCAGGGTCACTTCTCCCGCTTCACCGACATGGCAGCCGGGATGTAGTCACCGTGGGCACCCTTGGTGCGGATGTTCCGAGGATCTCGCCGTGGACCGCGTGATCGTGATGGGGAGCGTCTTCCTTCCGGGGTTCGTGATGGACCCCCTCGTCTCAGCGTTGCGTGAGCGAGGACTGGTGGCCGAGCGGGTCGCTCCGACGTCCGTCGGAAGCCCGGAAGCGGTCGGCGAGGCGTACGCTGACGCGGCGGCGGGACTCGGCGCAACCATGGCGATCGCGCATTCGAACGCCGGCAACTTCGTTCCCACGGTCGCCGCGGGATCGGCGGTCAGGCGGATCGTGTTCCTCGACGCGGTGATCCCGCCGCTCAGCGGTGGCACGTGGCCCGTGATGCCCGCGCGGATGCGCGGCATGCTGCTGGCCACCGCGAGGCGTGGCATGCTGCCGCCGTGGACCCGGTGGTGGCCGCAAGAGAGCGTCCGCCCGCTGTTTCCCGACGACGCCACCTTCGCGCAGGTGGACGCCAGCGCGCCCTCCGTCCCCGCGGCCTACCTCTCGTCGCACATCTCGGCGCCCCGGAAGTGGTCGGCGGAACTCGTCTGCAGCTACGTGGCATTCGGAAGCGGCTACGCCGACGAGGTGGGCATCGCCGCGACTGCAGGGTGGCCCGTGCGCATGCTCGACCTGGGCCACCTCGGAATGCTGCAAGACCCCGCGATGGTCGCGCGCGCGGTGATGCCCACCTGATTAGAGAAGGGTCGGCAGCACGCCACCCTCCGCGCGCACCGCCGCACCGTTGATGGCCGATGACAGTGGACTGGCCAGGAACGCCACGAGCCGGGCGATCTCGTGGCTCCGTACGGGAGCATGGCGCCGGGGATGTCAACCGCGCCTGCCCGCACCTCTTGACAGGCAAGCAGCAGCTTGCACATTGTGTGCAGCTTGACGGACGTGTACCGCGCACTCGCGGATGCGACCCGCCGGCAGATCCTCGACCTCTTGGAGGTGTGGCCCTGCGTCGAGATCCCCGGATCCGCCGTCTTCTTCGGAACAGGGAGGACGGTGCGGGTGGACGCCGATGTGGACGGCGTCCACCTCGCGAATGTGGGCGACAGTGTTCGGGTCGTCGTGACGGTCCGCTGAGGGATTCCTCGCGCCACCCGCATGATCCCCACGGTCGTACCGTTACTTCGGGGCCGGGATGCCGCGCGCGGCGGCATCCTGAGCGCTCTCCCGACGCGCGAGCACCTTCCCCAGGGCCCGGAACACCACGATGCCGACGATCACGACGCCGATCGACGCGATCCGGACCGTCCAGCTCGCGGGAGTGCCGGGATCCGGCCACAGCCCGAGCACGTTCTGCACGAACCCGGGCAGGGACGGCGGATCGACGATGCTGGTGACCAGGCTCCCCGCCGCGACCACCCAGCCGATCACGACCACGACCAGGACAACGACTCTGACGCTTTTCATTGACTTTCCTCTCACTCGCACTGCCGCGAGCCCCCGGATGGTGCCCGCCAAGAGGTAGTTGACACCCTGTTCTCGGAACACACGCAAGTCGAGAACCGCCCGGATCCGGACATCTGCCCGCAGAATTCGCGCCTGATCGCCCGGCCGCGTCACGACTCGCCCGGCGTGCCCTCCCTCCGCCGGGCGTACGCCGCGACCTGGGCGGCGTGCAGGTCGCCCACCCACTCCCATCCCGGTGGCACCGCATCGCCGATCCGCGGATCGTCGAACGGTCCGCCGTCGCGGAGCGCCACCATGTAGGCGCGGTCCCGGGCGATCCGCTCGCGCAGCCCGACCGCGTCGCAGACCGAGCCGTGCCCGGGGACGAAGACGTCCACCTCCCCGGCGACGTCCTCCAGCACCCGCAGTCCGGCGAGGTAGTCGGCGACGGGGTCACCAGCGCCCGCGATGTCCGGCATCGGCACGAACAGGTCCGAGAGCATGTCGCCGCCGATCAGCACGCGGCAGGTGGCGACGACCAGCGCGGCATGGCCGACGGCGTGCGCGGAGTGCTCCAGCATCCGTACCCCCGGCCCCTGCCATGGCAGTCGCGCCGTACCGGGCGGCAAGCCGGTGATGAGGCCGAACGGCTCCAGCGGAACATCCTCGGCGATCTCCGGCGGTAGCGCTTCGCGGGCCCGCTCGCGCCAGTCCGTGTGCGAGCGGAACTCCTCCAGGAACGCCGCGGCGGCGGCCGTGCCGTACCGGGGGGCGTCGCCGAGAACGGGATGCCACAGCACGTGGTCCCAGTCGGGATGCGTGGCGAAGCCCGCCGCCACGGGGCCGAACGGACGCAGATCGTCGGCGAGGCAGCGCATCTCCGCTGCGGTGAGGCCGGGATCGACGACCAGGACGCCCTCGGCGCCGACGACCACGACGGTGTTGTTCTGCAGCAATGCGCTCCGGTGAACGAGCACCCCGTCCGCAACCGCGGTCAGCATGGTGTGACCCCTCCGGGGTGTCGGCGTACCGGGACCTGTGTCGGCGTGATCGTCATCTGGATCTCTTTTCGTGAGGGGCGGGGTCAGGTGCGTGAAGGAACGGGGTCAGTCGAGCGAGAGCGCGATGATGGCGAGCGTGCAGATGCCGATACCGGCACCCTGAGCGGCGCTCAGCCTCTCCCGCAGTACACCGGCCGCCAGTAGGACCGTGACGGCGGGGTAGAGCGAGGTGAGCACGGCGGCCACAGCGAGGCTGGTCGCACCGCTGGAGAGCACGAAGGTGAGGGTCCCCACGGCTCCGAGCGCACCGGAGGCGCCGCCCCAGCCGAGCACCCCACGAGTGGGCCGCCAGGGTTGCCGCAGGAGCCCCGCGACGCCCACGGTCAGCACGGCGCCGGTCGCCTGGTTGACGACGAGCGGGAGCAGGCCCGCGTCCGGTCCGATCTGCGCGAGGCAGATGAACAGCACTCCGAACCCGGCGCCGGCCGATCCGCCATCGATGAGAGCAGACCCCGAGCGCTGCGGACGCTGATGCCCGGACTCCCGCGAGACCAGCCAGATGCCGGGGAGGGCGACGACGATCCCGGCCCAGACCAGCCAGCTGGAACGCTCGCCGAGGACGACACCCACGAGCACCGGCAGGGTCGCGGCGCCGACGGCCGAGATCGGTGCCACCAGCCCCATCCGACCGCGCGCGAGGCCCCGGAACAGGAAGAGCCCGCCGGCGGCCGAGCCGATTCCGGCCAGCACCGCCCAGGCGATATCCGTCACGCTCGGCAGGCCCGGGCGCACCGCTGCCGCGGCCAGTAGGACGAGGGCGCCGGCGACCTGCCCCACCAAGAGGACCTGCCACGGGGATGACCGCCGCGCGCCGATGCCGCCGACGAAGTCCGACGTGCCGTACGCGACGGCCGACGACAGCGCCAGCAGGACCCCGAGGTTCACGGCACCCAGCCTGGGCGAGGAGCGGTCGGGTGGGAAGACCCACTGATGGACACCGGGAGTGGTCCACTTCATACTGGCCGCATGCCTGTGCAGTGGCGGCGCGCCGGTCCCGATCTTCTCGTGGGTCTCGATCCGGATGCCGGGGCGCTCGGTGTGCAGATCCAGGATCAGGTGCGCGCAGCGATCCGCCGAGGTCGGTTGCGTGCGGATGAGCGGCTGCCGTCGACCCGGCGGTTCGCCGCCGCCCTCGGGGTGTCGCGCGGCACGGTCGTCGCCGCATACGAACAGCTGCTCGCGGAGGGATACCTGCAGTCCGCCGCCGGGTCGGGCACGCGTGTGGCGGCCGGACTGGAGGAGCCGGCTGCCCGACCTGCCGAGCCATCCGTCTCCGCGCCGCCCACGGTGGCGGACTTCGAGTACGGCATCCCGGACCTCTCCTCGGTCCCGCTCGCCGACTGGCGTCGAGCGCTGATCGAGGCGACCCGCCGGCTGCGCACCGCCGAACTGGGAGACGGCGATCCCGCCGGATCGATGCATCTGCGGGAGGTCGTCTCGGCGTACCACCGACGCGTGCGGGCGGGATGCGCTGTCGCCACGGAGACCGTGATCGTCGCGGGCTTCCGGGAAGGGCTGTCGTTCGCGCTCGCCGCGCTGAGGCGCCATGGCATCGCCGACGTCGCGGTGGAGGACCCCGGGCCCCACGAGCAGGACGTCCTCGTCCGCCGCGCCGGACTGCGGCCGCTGCCGGTGGCGGTCGATGACGGGGGCATCGACGTCGCCTCGCTCGGACGCAGCGGTGCGCGCGCCGTGCTGCTGACCCCGGCTCACCAGTGTCCGACCGGGGTGGTGCTGTCCCCCGCGCGGCGCCGCAGGCTCATCGCGTGGGCGTCGCGGGTGGACGGCGTGATCCTCGAAGACGACTACGACGCGGAGTTCCGGTACGACCGGCGACCGGTGGGGTCCCTGCAGGGGCTCGCGCCCGGACGGGTCATCGCGCTGGGTTCGGTGAGCAAGACGCTCGCGCCCGCCATCCGGATCGGCTGGGTGCTCGCGCCAAAGCGCTTCGCCGCCGTCATCGCCGACGAGAAGCGTCTGTGCAGCCGAGGCGCGCCGGGCATCGATCAGGAAGCGCTGGCGCTGCTCATCGAGACCGGTCGCTACGACCGGCATCTGCGGCGTATGCGTGATGTCTACCGGCTGCGGCGGGACGTGCTCGTGGCCGAAGCCGAACACGCGTTCGGGCGCGGCAGTATCCAGGGGTCGGCGGCGGGATGTCACGTCCTGCTGCGACTGCCTGAGGGCGTCTCGGAGCGCACGGTCGTCGCGGACGCGGCCGGTCGCGGGGTCAGGGTGCACGGCCTCGAGCGCTATCGCTTCCCGCGGGGTGACGCCGACGTCGCCGCGGCACGCGTCCCGTCCCTCGTACTGGGATTCGGCAACGTCGACGCGGAGCGCATCCGTCAGGGGATACGGGTGCTGGCGGATGCCGCGCGCCGCGCAGCGGCATCCGATCACTGACGCATCGACGCGAGGGTCAGCCGGTGTGAGACGAGCGGTCAGCCGACGGCTCTGGACACGAGGTCGGACACCCGCTCCCGGACCGCCGGCGACCACGTCCGCACGGCGAATCCGATCGGCCACATGTCGCCGTCATCGAGCTTCGCCCGGTCCTCGAAGCCGATGGTCGCGTACCGGGTCTTGAACTTCCCCGCGGGCTGGAGGAAGACGACGATCTTGCCGTCCGCGTTCGCGTAGCCGGGCATGCCGTAGTAGGTCTTGGGGACGAGTCCCGGGGCTACGTCCGTGACGACCGCGTGCAGTCCCTCGGCGAGGGCGCGGTCCGGCGCGTCGAGCTCGGCGATCGCCTTCAGCACGGACGCCAGCCCCGCTTCCCGGTTCCTGCCGGCCTTCTCCTGCTCGCGCAGCTCTTTCGCCCGCTGCTTGACGGCGTCACGTTCCTCCTTCGAGAGTCCGTCGGAAGGGGTCTTCGACTTCTCCACCATGCTCGGCTCCTCTGCCGTGTCCGATCCACCGCGCTCGTGGCGCGCGCCATTCTCGTCCATCTTGAGCGGATTCCCCCCGCGATGTCGATGCCGCCGGGCGGAAGACCCCTCGGTCACCATCCGCCCCCGCACTACGGTGAGCGGAACTCGGTGACGACGCCGTCCGACGGCCCGCCGGGCGGAGAGGCGGGCAGGATCGTGAGGACGCGTGCCGTCGTGCTGGACGAGAACAGCACGGAGTTCGAGATCAGGGAACTGGAGCTGGACGAGCCCGGCGTGGGCGAGGTGCTCATCCGCTACGTGGCCTCCGGGCTCTGCCACTCCGACCTGCACTCCCTGGATCGGAGCATCACGCCGCGGCTGCCGATGGTGATGGGCCATGAGGGATCCGGCGTCGTGGAGCGGGTCGGACCCGGCGTGACGCGACTGAGTCCCGGCGATCACGTGGTCTGCAGCTTCGTCCCCTCCTGCGGGACGTGCCGGTACTGTGCCACGGGGCGGTCGGCTCTGTGCGACCTGGGCGCGAATGCGCTCACCGGGCTGATGCCGAACGGGGGCTTCCGGTTCCACGACGATGCCGGCCGTGACTACGGGGCATGGTGCACCCTGGGAACCCACGCTCAGCGGGCGACCGTGCCCGAGGGCTCCGTCGTGAAGATCGATCCGTGGATCCCCCTGGAGGTCGCCGCCCTCGTCGGATGCGGCGTCCCGACCGGATGGGGGAGCGCCCTCACGGCCGGCGGCGTGGGAGTGGGCGACATCACCGTGGTCTACGGCGCGGGCGGCATCGGAGTCAATGCGATCCAGGGCGCGGTGCACGGCGGCGCGAAGTACGTCATCGCCATCGATCCGGTCGCGTACAAACGGGACACGGCACTCGACTTCGGTGCCACGCACGTCTTCGCCACGGCGGAGGATGCGGCGGAAGCGATCACGGAACTGTCGTGGGGGCAGGGCGCCGATCAGGCGATCGTCACCCCCGGCGTCGCGCACGAGGAGATCATCACCGCGGCCGTGGCGGCGGTAGGGAAGGGCGGGACCGTGGTCCTCACCGCGTTCGCGGGGCTCGACGTCACGAACATTCGGCTGCGCAGCGCGGAGATCACCCAGAACCAGAAGACGATCAAGGGAGCCCTCTTCGGTTCCCTGAACCCGCACTACGACATCGTGAAGCTGTTGCGTCTCTACGACGCGGGCAAGCTCAAGCTCGACGAACTGGTGACGCAGCGGTACACGATGGACCAGGTCAACGAGGGCTACGCCGACATGCTCGAGGGTCGGATCATCCGCGGGCTCATCATCCACGACACGTCGTCGACGGCGCCGGAGTGACCGGGATCGAGCACGGTTGGGCACAACTCCTGCGATAGTCCCGCCCTCACGGCACCGGAGGTGCCGGATGGGGGGTGTTGCAGGAGTTCTGTCGCCGGCTCAGTCGATCGGCGGGGCGGTGACCGCCCCCGGGGGACGTCAGAAGCGCAGGTCGGCGATCGTGGTCACCGGGTAGTGCGCCGGGTCCCCGGCGGTGCGCCGGATGAGGGTGGCGCGCGGGCGGCCGCACAACTCCTGCCGGACCGGCCGTTCCTGCCCGCGAGCACGCGACGCGGCGCGTTCTGCAGGAGTTGTGCAGGGCCCCGGCCGTCCAGGCTCGGCGACGCGTGGAGCGCCGCGCTCAGCCGGCGCACACGACACGCTCGATACAGTGTCCTGTGCCCTCCGTCCCCTCCGATGCCGCCCCCGCACCCTCGATCGACCCCGCAGACCTCGCCATCGCGCTGCGCGTCCTGGAGGAGGCCGAAGCGCTCGATCGCGAGTCGCCGGACTACCTGACGCTGCGGCGCGCCACCGGGAAGCTCTACAAGGCCGTCAAGCAGGAGGGCCGCCGGGCGAAGCGCCAGAAGATCGCGGATGCCGACCGCGCCGTCGTCGCGGCCACCGCCACCGGCGCGCCGGACCGTATCGACGACGAGACCCGCGGCATCCCGCTCGCCGTCCGGGTCGAGGCGCCCATCGCCGGCGAGCTCATCAAGCCGCGCGCGTGCTACATCTGCAAGGAGCTGTACACGCTGGTGGATGCCTTCTACCACCAGCTGTGCCCCGAATGCGCGGCGATGAGCCACGAGAAACGCGACGCCCGCACCGATCTGACCGGCCGGCGCGCGCTGCTGACCGGAGGCCGCGCCAAGATCGGCATGTACATCGCGCTGCGCCTGCTCCGCGACGGTGCGCACACGACGATCACCACGAGATTCCCGCGCGACGCCGTCCGGCGGTTCACGGCGCTCCCGGATTCGGGGGAGTGGCTGCACCGGCTGAAGGTCGTCGGCATCGACCTGCGCGACCCCGCGCAGGTGATCGGTCTGGCCGACGCGGTCGCCGCCGACGGTCCCCTCGACATCCTGATCAACAATGCGGCGCAGACCGTGCGGCGTTCCCCGGGCGCGTACAAGCCCCTCGTGGATGCCGAGCTGGCACCGCTCCCGACCGGGCCGCTGCCGGAACTCCTGACGTTCGGCCACACGAGTGACGCCCACCCGCTGGCCCTCGCGCAGTCCGTCTCGTCGCACCCGATCCTGGCGGCCGCCGCGCGGACCGCGGAGGAGCTGACGGCGGAGGCCATGGCGGCGGGATCGTCCTCCCTGGAGCGGCTGGCGGCGGGCACGGCGATCGACGCCGGGGGCCTCGTGCCGGACGAGAACCACATCAACAGCTGGACTCAGCACGTCGACCAGGTGGAGCCGCTGGAGATGCTGGAGGTGCAGCTGGCCAACATGACGGCGCCGTTCCTGCTCATCAGCCGGCTGCGCGCCTCCCTCGCCGCCTCCCCGGCGCGCCGCACCTACGTCGTCAACGTCTCGGCGATGGAGGGGGTCTTCGGCCGCGGGTACAAGGGGCCGGGCCACCCGCACACCAACATGGCGAAGGCCGCGCTGAACATGCTCACCCGCACCAGCGCCCGGGAGATGTTCGAGACGGACGGCATCCTGATGACGGCCGTCGACACCGGATGGATCACCGACGAGCGTCCGCACTTCACCAAGGTGCGTCTGGCGGAGGAGGGCTTCCACGCCCCGCTCGACCTCGTCGACGGTGCGGCGCGCGTCTACGACCCCATCGTCCGCGGCGAGGCCGGCGAGGACCTGTTCGGCATCTTCCTGAAGGACTACCGCCGCAGCTCCTGGTGAGCCCTCAGCCCGCCAGGAAGTAGGCGAGCGCGAGCGGGGCGACCTCGAGCCCATCGGCGTCGGTGCGTCCGACCCATCGCAGCTCCGCGATCTCCGCGGCGACCACCGGCGTCGCATCGCCGATGTCGACGGCGAACACGTCCGCCACGACCTCGTGCCCGCGTTCGTTGGCCGCCGGGGCGGTGAAGCGCCCGAGCGCGCGCAGGCGCGACTCGGGGACGTGCACGCCGATCTCCTCGGCGAGCTCCCGCACCAGCGTCTGGGCGGGGGACTCACCCGGTTCGGGTTTGCCGCCGGGCTGCATGAACGCGGTCGTGCCGCTCTTGCGCACCAGCAGCAGGCGGCCTTCGGCGTCCGTGATGACGGCGGCCGACACGTGGATGGGCGCGGTCACGCGGGATCCGTCCGATCCGTATCCGTGAGCCAGGCCACGACGATGTCGCCGATCATGCGGCGCAGGTGATCACGGCGCGCGGGATCGAGGAGATCGCGATCGAAGAGGTACCCGAACGTGTACTGGTTCGCGACCTGGAAGAAGCAGTACGAGCTGATGAGCAGGTGCACATCGAGCGCGTCGACGTCGGAGCGGAAGGTCCCCTCGGCGCGGCCGCTGGTCAGGGCGACGTCCAGGACGCCGAGCGCCGGCGCGTTGAGCGTGCGCAGGGATTCGATCTTGCGGATGAAATCGCCCCGGTGGATGTTCTCGATGGAGACGAGACGGATGAAGTCGGTGTGCTCCAGGTGGTGGTCGTACGTGAGCTCGGCGATCCGCCGCACCGCCTCGACCGGCGGCAGGTCTCCGACGTGCAGGGCCTGCTCGGCATCCCGGATGCTGCGGTAGGCGTTCTCCAGGACGGCGAGGTAGAGCCCCTCCTTGCCGCCGAAGTAGTAGTAGATCATCCGCTTGGTCGTGCGGGTGCGCGCGGCGATCTCGTCGACGCGGGTACCGGAGTACCCCGATTCGGCGAACGTCCGCGTCGCGATCTCCAGGAGTTCCGCCCGGGTGCGTTCGGCGTCGCGCTGGCGGATGGCGGGCTCGGTCACACCGCCAGCCTAGTGAGGGCGCGGGGGCCCTCCCCGGCATACTCCCACGGTGCACAACCTAGACTGGAGGCATCCCACCACCCGTCCCGCAGATCCGGATGAGTCCCACCATGACCGACGGTCCCGCCGCGCGCGCCTTCCTGCCGCGCCACGTGCAGATGCTGCGCGCGCTCTTCGCGATCGTCGCCGGCGTGATGATCACCTTCTCGCCGGACCACTCCGCATCCGTCGGACTCTCCGTCTTCAGCGGCTACGCGATCGCGACCGCGCTGGTGATGCTGATCGGCGCGTGGCTCGTGTTCGACCGGGGGAGTCGCGCACTCCCGATCACGCTGGGCGTGCTGGCCCTGCTCGCGGGAATGGCGTCGGGGATACCCGGGTTCCGCACGACCGAGGTGTTCTTCGGCGTGGTGATCGTCTGGGCCCTGCTCTCCGGTCTCGTGGAGGGCATCGCCGGCATCCGTGCGATGCGGCGCACGCCCCGCGGGTCCGCGGAGCACTCGGACGCCCGTGATTCGCTCACCGTCGGCATCGTCGCCGTCGTGCTGGGTCTGGCCCTGCTGTTCGTCCCCACCCGGTACGCACTGTCGTACTACATCGATGAAGCCCAGCAGTCGTTCACGCTGACGGGCATCACGATCGGCGTGGGCCTGTTCGGCGCATACGCCGCGATCGTCGGGATCTACCTGGCCATCGCCGCATTCTCACCGCGCCGCGAGCCGGCTATCCCGGAGGCACAGTCATGACCGATAAACCCACCCGCCGCGACCTGATGAAGCCGGTCCAGCTGCTCGGACTCGCCTTCGTCGCCGCGCTCTTCGCCGGCGTCGTGACCCTCGTCTCGATGGGCTTCTTCCAGAACGGCGACAAGTCCGGCAACGCCCTCATGATCGGCGGGATCGTCGCCGGGATCACGTTCATCGTGGTGCTCGTCGTGACCGCCCTGCTCATCCTCGCTGTGGACCCGGCGGACGTCACCAAGACCCTGGACCGCCCCGTGCTGCTGCCGAAGGAAGAGTCCGCCGGCGACGCGGCATCCGACCCGGACGCGACCCCGGGCAGCACGCCCCCGACGCGCTGACACCCGCCCGTACGGGCGCCCTCGTCATCCCGCGAGACTGCAGGCGATCCACCAGACGGACGTCGTCACGCGCTGTTTCGTGGTTCGGCTGCAGTCTCGCGAGGCGGACTACGGCCGGATGAGCCGGTCGACCAGGGACTCGGCGAGCCCCACGTAGGTCGCCGGAGTCAACGCCAGCAGGCGCTCCTTCGCGGCATCCCCGATGTCGAGGCCCTGCACGAACTCGGCGAGCTCCGCGGCGCCGACCCGGCGCCCGCGGGTGAGTTCCTTCAGCAGCGCATACGGGTCGCTGATCTGCGAGCGCCCCGCGGTGACCTCCGCGCGCACGACGGTCTGGATGGCCTCGGCGAGCACCTCCCAGTTGCCGTCGAGATCGTCCAGCAGCACCGGCCGCGCCAGCGAGATCTCGCTGAGGCCGCGCAGCAGGTTGTCGAGCGCCAGCAGCGAGTGCCCGAACGCGACGCCGATGTTGCGCTGGGTCGTCGAGTCGGTGAGGTCCCGCTGCATCCGGGAGGTGACGAGCGTCGAGGCGAGCGTGGCGAACAGTCCGCCCGCGATCTCCAGGTTCGCCTCGGCGTTCTCGAAGCGGATCGGGTTGATCTTGTGCGGCATGGTCGACGACCCGGTGGCGCCGGCGACCGGGATCTGCGCGAAGTAGCCGAGCGAGATGTAGGTCCAGATGTCCGTGGCCAGGTTGTGCAGGATGCCGCCGGCGTGCCGCGCCCGGTCGTACAGCTCGACCTGCCAGTCGTGGGACTCGATCTGCGTGGTCAGCTCGTTGAAGCCGAGCCCGAGCCCCTCGATGAACGCGCGCGAGATCTCGATCCAGTCGACGTCCGGTTCGGCGGACAGGTGAGCCGACCAGGTGCCGGTCGCGCCGGAGAACTTCGCGAGGAACTCGGACCCGTCGAGCTGGCCGAGCACCCGCTCCAGGCGCCACACGAAGACCGCGAGTTCCTTGCCCATGGTCGTCGGCGTGGCCGGCTGGCCGTGGGTGCGGGCGAGCATCGCCGCATCCTTCAGCTCCACCGAGACCTCGCCGAGGCGCGTCGTCACGGCGCGCAGCTTCGGCAGCCACACCTGCGTGACGGCGCGCTGGACGGTGAGCGCGTACGCCGTCGAGTTGATGTCCTCGCTCGTGCACGCGAAGTGGGTGAGCTCGGCGATCCGGTCGAGCCCGAGCGCGGTGAGGCGATCGCGGACGAGGTACTCCACGGCCTTCACGTCGTGGCGGGTGACCGCCTCGCGCTCGGCCAGCCAGTCGATCTCGGCCTGCCCGAACTCGAGGTACAGCGCGCGCAGGCTCTGCTTCTCGGCGGCGCTGAGCGCGGTCGTGCCGAAGAGGCCGCGGTCGGTGAGGGCGATCAGCCACTCCACCTCGACCTCGACGCGGGCGCGGTTGAGACCGGCCTCGGAGAGGAACTCGCCGAGCGGGGCGACGGCGGCGCGATAACGGCCGTCGAGCGGGCTGAGTGGTTGAACGGGGAAAGTCGACACGGTACTCCGTCGGATGCGGCGCCCGCTTCGCGGCCTACCCCGCGGAGCGGATGGCGGGTTCGAGTTGCCGGAAGAGCGCCCGGCACGCGCTCTCGATCATACCGAGCACCTCGTCGAACGCTTCCGGGCCCGCATAGTACGGATCGGGCACGTCGAGCGAGTCCTCCGGCGCGGACTCGAAGGATCGCAGCAGCACGACCTTGTCGGAGTCCGCCTCCGTCCGCGCCCACGCCCGCAGGTTCCGCTCGTGCGAGCGGTCCAGTGCCACCACGAGGTCGTTGCGGTCGAAATCCGCGTAGGTGAACTGCCGCGCGCGGTGCCGGCTGCCGTCGTACCCGCGGCGCTCGAGCGATGCGGCGGTACGCGGGTCGGCGGGTTCGCCCACGTGCCAGTCGCCCGTGCCGGAACTCGTCGACGTGACCTGCGCGCCTAGTCCCACCGACTCGGCGAACCAGCGGAACACCACCTCCGCCATGGGGGAGCGGCAGATGTTTCCGGTGCAGACGAACACCACGCGGAAGGGCGCAGGCTCGGTCATACCTCCATTGTGCGGCCGTGACCTGTCCTGCACACAAGCCATGCCGTCCGAAAAGTCCCGGATCGGGGTGCAGCCGGGCCTCTCCGAGGCCGGGGACGCACAGGATCTGTGCATGCAATGGACGACCATGGATGCCGCGGACGCGGTGTCCGAGGCGGCGCTCGAGCTCGCGCTGACGCACGCGCAGGCCGCTCTGGCCGCGCTCGAGCAGGTGCGGGCCACCGGGCCCGGGTTGCTCGCGGCCACCGCCTGGGCATCGCCGGCGATGGACGCGTTCCGCGAGCGGCAGGACGAGTGGCTCGCGGGACTCGAACGGAACGCCCGCGCGCTGGGGGCCTTCCTCGATGCTCTCGACGTCGCGCGGGCGGGGTCCGTCGGCTCGTCCGGATCGCTCCTGCGATGACGGACGAGCCGACGATCTCGGCGGGGGGAGCCGTCGCGGTCGACACCGACGAGCTGGAGGCGGCGGCCCTGCGCCTGGATGACGCCGCATCCGGACTGGCGACCGCGGCGGATGAGGCGACGTCCGCGGCGCTGCGCGCGGGCGGCGCGGACGGTGCCCTGCTGCTGTACGGACAGGGACGGACGGCGGCGGAGGCGCTGGAGGCATCCGCCGCGGCGGCGCGCGACCTCGCCCGGGCGCTGCGCCAGGCCGCGGCGACCTACGCGATGGTCGAACTGCGCCTGACCCGGGATGCGGCCGTCGTGGCGGGTGACGACGCGGCCGCACTCCGGGCTCAGGGTGGGATGGACGCCCTGGCGCAGGAGTGGCCCGGCGCCGTCGCGGCGGCGGACGAGGCGCTCGATCGTGCCGGGAGGGTCGGTGGCACGGCGGTGGCCCAGCTGGCCTGGGGTGGCCTCATCGCGGGACCGGCCGGGCTCGGCGTCTTCGGTCTCGGCCTCCTTCCCGCCTTCGCGGCGGGCCTGGCGGCGATCAGGGCGAGCGGGACCGGCACGGTCGGGGCGGGGCGCGCGGTCCTCCCCGGCGGAGCCGCGGCGACCCTGGACCCGCTCTTCACCTCGCAGCGTGTGGTCGCACCGGGGAGCCTCGCGGCGGCGGCCGCGCGCATCCCCGCATCCGGGGCCGCACGCGTGCGCGTCGAGCAGTACCGGTATCCGGACGGGGCCCGTGCCTTCGCCGTCTACGTCGCCGGTACCCGGTCGCTCGGCGGATCGGACCCCTGGGACATCACCTCCAACGTCGGGTCCTTCACGGGGCGCCGGTCCGACGCGTTGGCCACGGTGGAGGCCGCGCTCACGCAGGCGGGTGCGCGTCCCGGCGACCGGCTGTACGCCTTCGGGCACTCCCAGGGCGCCATGATCGCCGGCCAGCTGGAGCAGAGCGGTGTGTACGACGTGCGTGTGCTCGGCACGCTCGGATCCCCGACCGTGGTGGATGCCGGGGAGGCCACCCTGACCGCACAGGTGCGTCATGCCGACGATCCGGTCGCCGCCCTCGCCGTGGGGCACGAGTTGCGCACCGGCGGTCCCGGCGGGTTCGTCGTGGAGCGTGTGGTCGACCCGCCCGCCGGGGTGCACGACCTCGGGCTGCCCGGCCATCACCTGGAGACGTACGTGCAGACCGCCCGCTCGGCGGACGCGTCGGCCGATCCGCGGGTGCTGGCGCTCCACGAACGCCTCGCCGAGCTGGCGGAGGCGGAGCCGATCGAGGTGCGGGAGTACGGTGCCCGCCGCTGAGCGGAGGTCAGTCCTTGCGCTTCGGGCGCAGCAGCACCCCGAAGATCCAGTTGATGAGGCTGATCAGCAGCGCGGCGACGACACCCCACCAGAAGCCCTCGACCCGGAGGCCCCACGACCAGAACTCCGTGATCCAGGCGGTCAGCCACAGCAGGAAGCCGTTCACGATCAGCGAGAACAGACCCAGCGTCAGGATGTACAGCGGGAAGGTGAGCACCTTCAGCACGGTTCCCACGATCGTGTTGACGAGTGCGAAGATCGCCGCGATCGCGAGCAGCGAGATCACCAGCTGCAGCGTCTCCCCCGGGGAGAAGGCGATCACCGAGATCCCGAGGGCCGGGATCAGCGTGACGATCCAGATCGCGAAGGCGTTGATGACGACACGGATGAGGAAGCCCATGGCGCCAGTGTGGCACGGCGCATCCCGCGCGGCGAGGAACCGCACGCAGGTGCCCTCCTAGACTCTGAGGGTGACCGAGCCCACCCCTGTCCGCATCCGTCCCGAGATCGCCGCCCTCCCGGTGTACCGGCAGGGGCGTCAGGCGGGTGCCGAGGCCTTCAAGCTGTCCAGCAACGAGAACCCGTTCGACCCGCTGCCGAGCGTCGTGTCGGCCCTCCACGACGCGATGGCGGTCAACAGGTACCCGGATGCGGCGGCGACCCGCCTGCGCGAGCGGCTCGCCGCGCGCCACGGCGTCACGGCGGACGAGGTGCACATCGGGGCGGGAAGCGTGTCGATCCTGGCGCAGCTGATGCTCGCGGTCGCGGCTCCCGGAGACGAGATCGTCTACGCCTGGCGGTCGTTCGAGGCGTACCCCGGTCTCGTCATCGTCGCGGGGGCGACCCCCGTGCAGGTGCCGCTCACGGCGGACGGGCGCCATGACCTTCCGGCGATGGCTGCCGCGGTGACCGACCGCACGCGCGCGGTGGTCGTGTGCAGTCCCAACAACCCGACGGGTCCGGTCGTCACCCAGGATGAGTTCGACGCCTTCCTGGACGCGGTCCCGGCGGATCTCCTCGTCATCCTGGACGAAGCGTACGCCGAGTTCGTCACGGCACCCGGTGCGGTGGACGGGCTGCGTGAACTGGGTGTCGTCCGCCCGAACGTGGTGGCGCTGCGCACCTTCTCGAAGGCGTACGGCCTGGCGGGTCTGCGAGTCGGTTACGCCGTGGGGCACTCCCGGATCCTCGACGCGGCGCGCGCGGCCGCGATCCCGCTCTCGGTGACCGCGCAGGCGGAGGTCGCTGCGCTGACCAGCCTCGACGCCGAGCCGGAGCTGCGCGAGCGCGTGCGCACGATCGCCGCCCGGCGGGACCGCATCGCGAACGGCCTCCGCGAGGTGGGCTGGAACGTTCCCGACGCCCAGGGCAACTTCGTCTGGCTCCCGGCCGGTGCCGACACGATGGCTGCCGCGGACGCCTTCGACGCCGCCGGCCTCATCGTCCGGGCCTTCCCGGGGGACGGGTTGCGCATCTCGATCGGCGAGGAGGCGTCTGTGGACACCGTCCTACGAATCGCCGCATCCGTTGTGCGGGACCTTCCAGAAGGCCATCCCGGTCGGCGGATAGCGTAGGACCGTGACCCGCCCCGACATGGTGCCCCACGATGCGGTGAGCCCCGAAGATCCGCGCCTCGTGCGCGTCCTCGCGGCTGACGGATCCTTCGCACCCACCCCCGCCGCCGAGCCCTATCTCGATGCGATCGGTGCGCTCGCCGACGCCGACCTCGAGACGTTCTACCGCGACATGGCGGTGATCCGCGCCTTCGACCAGGAGGCGACGAACCTGCAGCGTCAGGGGCAGCTCGCGCTCTGGCCGCCGAGTTACGGGCAGGAGGCGGCGCAGGTGGGTTCCGCCCGGGCGGCGCGCCCGCAGGATCACATCTTCCCCTCCTACCGCGAGCATGTGGTCGCCACGATCCGCGGTGTCGACCCCGTCGACATCATCCGGGTCATGCGCGGTCTCACGCACGGCGGGTGGAACCCGTACGACCCCAAGAACGGCAACACGCACATCTACACGCTCGTGCTGGGGTCGCAGACCCTGCACGCGACCGGCCTCGCGATGGGTCTCGCCTTCGACGGCAAGAGCGGGACGGGCGATCCCGACCGGGATGAGGCGGTGATCGTGTACTACGGCGACGGTGCCTCCAGTCAGGGCGACGTGCACGAGGCGATGGTGTTCGCCGCGAGCTTCCAGACCCCGGAGGTCTTCTTCCTGCAGAACAACCAGTGGGCGATCTCCGTCCCCGTGCGGACGCAGTCGCCGGGCCCGCTCCACCTGCGTGCCGCGGGGTACGGCATGCCCAGCATCCACGTGGACGGCAACGACGTGCTCGCCAGCTACGCCGTCACGCGGCGCGCGCTGGATGAGGCGCGTGCCGGCGAGGGTCCGCGCGCCATCGAGGCGATGACCTACCGGATGGGCGCCCACACCACGAGCGACGACCCGACCAAGTACCGCACCGCGGACGAGGAGCAGTCCTGGGCGCGACGCGACCCGATCGCCCGCATGCGGGCGTACCTGCGCGGACGCGGCGCGAGCGACGCGTTCTTCGCGGAGGTGGATGCGGAGGCCGCCGCGGTCGCCGAGGACACCCGGGTGCGCACCGTCGCGCTGGGTGGGATCTCCACCGACCGCATGTTCGACCACGTCTACAGCGAGGAGCACCCGCTGATCGCGGAGCAGAAGCAGTGGCTCGCCCGGTACGAGGCGTCGTTCGGGGAGGAGCAGGCATGACCGACATCACCACCATGCCCCTCAGCAAGGCGATGAACGCGGGTCTGCGTGCGGCCCTTGCCGCCGACGACCACGTCCTGCTGATGGGCGAGGACATCGGGCCGCTGGGCGGCGTCTTCCGGGTCACCGAGGGGCTGCAGGCCGAATTCGGACCGCGCCGGGTGATCGACACGCCCCTGGCCGAGTCCGGCATCATCGGCACCGCCATCGGTCTCGCGATGGCAGGCTTCCGGCCCGTCTGCGAGATCCAGTTCGAGGGCTTCGTCTTCCCCGGCTTCGATCAGATCACCACGCAGCTGGCGAAGATCACCAACCGGCACGAGGGTGCTCTGCGCATGCCCGTCGTCATCCGGATCCCCTACGGCGGCCACATCGGCGCCGTGGAGCACCACCAGGAGAGCCCGGAGGCGTACTTCACGCACACGCCGGGGCTGCGGGTCGTGAGCCCGTCCACCCCGAACGACGCCTACTGGATGATCCAGGACGCGATCGCCTCGGACGACCCGGTGATCTTCCTCGAGCCGAAGAGCCGGTACTGGCCCAAGGGCGAGGTCGATCTGTCCGGCCGGGCGGCTCCGCTGCACGCGTCGCGGGTCGTGCGCCGCGGCACCGACGTGACCCTCGTCGGCCACGGCGCGATGGTCGCCACCCTGCTGCAGGCCGCCGCGCTCGCCGAGTCCGAGGGCACCAGCTGCGAGGTGGTGGATCTCCGCTCGCTCTCCCCGGTGGACTACGGCCCCATCCTCGATTCCGTCCGGCGCACCGGGCGGATGGTCTACGCGCAGGAGGCGTCCGGGTTCACCTCGCTCGGCTCCGAGGTCGCGGCGACCGTGACCGAGCGTGCGTTCTACTCCCTGGAGGCGCCGGTGCTCCGCGTCTCCGGTTTCGACACCCCGTTCCCGCCGGCGAACCTCGAGAGCGTCTTCCTGCCGGACGCGGACCGCATCCTCGAGGCCGTCGACCGCGTCCTCGCCTACTGACCCCCTGACCGCCCTCCTGACCCCCGACCGCCTCCTGACCGCCTCCGGATCCGTCCCGACCGCTCGTCCCCGCCGCCAATGACCGCGAGACCGCATCCCCACCACGAGACAGCGCGTGATCCGCGCAGTCTCGTGGCCACCGTGCAGTCTCGCGGATGAGGCACCCCGCGAAAGGAACTCGCATGAGCAACCAGACCTTCCACCTCCCCGACGTCGGCGAGGGACTGACCGAGGCGGAGATCGTGTCGTGGCGGGTCGCCCCCGGCGATCAGGTCGCCGTCAACGACGTCCTCGTCGAGATCGAGACGGCCAAGTCGCTCGTCGAGCTCCCCTCGCCGTTCGCGGGCGTCGTCGGGGACCTCCTGGTGGAGGAGGGCAGCACGGTCGACGTCGGGGCCGCCATCATCACGATCGCGGATGCGGACGCCGCATCCGGGAGCGCGCCGGCGGAACCGGCCGCGCCGGCCGAACCGGAGGGCTCCGGCTCGGTGCTCGTCGGCTACGGCGCCGCGGGCCACACCACCTCCCGCCGGCGGAAGCCCGCCGAGCGTCCGGTGGCGACCTCCGTCGGCGTCGTCGCCAAGCCCCCCATCCGCAAGCTCGCCCGCGACCTCGACGTGGACCTCGCCACGGTGACCCCGACCGGTCCCGCGGGGGAGGTGACGCGCGAGGACGTCGTGCGCCACGCCTCGCAGGCGAGCGTCTTCCGCAACATCGAGACGCCGGAGTGGCCGGAGGTCCGGGAGGAGACCATCTCGGTCGCGCCGGAGATCGCCGCATCCGCCGTCGCCCCGCCGTTCCAGGCCCCGTCCACGTCGCCCCGCGACACGGTGGCGCCCGCGGGGGATCGCGAGGAGGCCATCCCGGTCAAGGGCGTGCGCAAGGCGACCTCGAGCGCCATGGTGCGTTCGGCCTACTCCGCCCCGCACGTCTCCGTGTGGACGGATGTCGACGCCACCCGCACCATGGAGCTCGTCAAGCGGCTGAAGAGCTCGCCGGACTACGCCGATGTCAAGATCTCGCCGCTGCTGATCGTCGCGCGCGCCGTGCTCTGGGCGGCGCGGCGCACCCCCATGATCAACGCCGCGTGGATCGACCTCGAGGACGGCAGTGCCGAGATCCGGGTGCGCCACTTCGTGAACCTCGGCATCGCCGCGGCCACTCCGCGCGGGCTGCTGGTACCGAACATCAAGGACGCGCATACGCTCAGCATGCGCGACCTCGCCAAGGCCCTCGAGCGACTCACGCTCACGGCGCGCGAGGGCAAGACGTCGCCCGCCGACCAGCAGAACGGCACCATCACGATCACCAATATCGGGGTGTTCGGAATGGATGCCGGAACCCCGATCATCAACCCGGGGGAGTCGGGCATCGTCGCGATGGGCGCCATCCGGCAGAAGCCGTGGGTCGTGGACGGCGAGGTGCGCCCGCGCTGGGTCACCACCGTTTCGGGATCGTTCGATCACCGGGTGATCGACGGCGACGGGATGAGCCGGTTCATCGCGGATGTGGCGGCGGTCCTCGAGGAGCCCGCGCTCCTCGTGGAGTAGCTCCCGAGCCGGAGGCGTCCGGTCGGTTTTGAGAATCATTATCATTAGCCTTAGGCTGTGACCATGTCCCGAACCCCCCGCCTCGTCCTGCCCGCGCTCGCCGCCGCGTCCGTCCTGGCTCTGGCCGGCTGTTCCTCCGCGACCGCCGATCCCGCCGGGGACGCCGACGCGTTCACGATCGTCGCCTCGACCGACGTCTACGGTCAGATCGCCGAGGCGATCGCCGGCGACGCCGCAGAGGTCACCGCGATCATCACCTCGGCCGCGCAGGACCCGCACGGCTACGAGCCCACCGCCGCGGATCAGCTCACCGTCCAGCGCGCCGATCTCCTGATCGAGAACGGCGGCGGGTACGACGCCTTCATGGACGCCCTGATCGAGGCCGGCGGCACCGACGCCCCCGTGATCAGCGCTGTCGAGTACGCGCACGACTGGCCGGGTGCGGACGACGACGCACACGCAGACGACGCACACGCAGACGACGCACACGCAGACGACGCACACGCAGACGACGCACACGCAGACGACGCACACGCAGACGACGACCACGCCGACGACGAGCACGCCCACGACGAGGACGAGCACGGGCACACCCACATCGAGGGGTTCAACGAGCACGTCTGGTACGACCCGCACACGATCGAGCACGTCGCCGAGGCGATCGCGGCCCAGCTCAGCGTGCAGCTGCCGGACGACGCCGACGCCATCGAGGCCAATGCGCAGGCCTTCATCGCCGAGCTCGAGGGGCTCGAGGCCGCCCTCGCCGAGATCGAGGCCGCACACGCGGGCGAGCGGGTCTTCGTCACCGAACCCGCCCCCGGCTACCTGGTGGCCGCGGCCGGGCTCGTCGATGTCACCCCGGCGGCGTTCAGCGAGGCCGTCGAAGAGGGACAGGACGTCGCGCCCGCGACGCTGCTCGCCGCTCTCGAGGCGGTCCGCTCCGGCGATGTCCGGGTGGTGATCGCCAACGCCCAGACCGGGGGAGCGGAGACCACGCAGCTCATCGACGCCGCCGCGGCGGCGGACATTCCGGTGCTGGAGTTCACGGAAACGCTTCCGGAGGGACAGACTTACATCCCGTGGATGCAGCAGAACATCGAGGAGCTCGCCGGAGCACTCGCGTCGTGACGGCGGGCGACCCGCTCGTCATCACCTCGGCGACCCTGCGACGCGACGGGCGGGAGCTCTGGAGCGGGCTGGATCTCACCGTGGCGCCCGGTGAGCTCATCGCGGTGCTGGGTCCGAGCGGCGCGGGCAAGACGACGCTGCTGCGCGCCATCCTCGGTCTCGACCGGTTGAGCGCCGGACGCATCGTCGCCCTCGGCGAGCCGGTGCACCGCGCGGGCAACCGGCACATCGGGTACATCCCCCAGCAGCGACCGCTGCCGCGGGACACCTCCATGCGCGGGCGGGATCTCGTGGCCCTCGGCGTCAACGGCCACCGGTTCGGACCTCCCTGGCCCCGTCGCGGCGACCGGGCACGGGTCGACGAACTCGTCGAGGCGGTCGGGGCGGAAGGGTTCGCGGACCGACCCGTGGGAGAGCTGTCCGGCGGAGAGCAGCAGCGCCTCCGCGTCGGGCAGGCGCTCGCGGACGATCCCCGCCTGCTCCTCTGCGACGAACCCCTGACGAGCCTCGACCTCGCCAACCAGCAGGCCGTCGTGGGTCTGATCGACCGGCACCGCCGCGAGACGGGCGCCGGCGTCCTGCTGGTCACCCACGACATCAACCCGGTGCTGTCCGCGGTCGACCGCATCCTGTACCTCGCCAACGGTGCGTTCACCCTCGGCGTTCCCGACGACGTGCTCAACTCCCGCGTGCTGAGCGACCTCTACCAGGCCCCCGTGCACGTCCTCCGCGCCGGCGGACGCCTGGTCGTGGTCGGGGCGCCGGATGCCGAGGAGAGCCACCACCACCACGAGGCGCACGAGTGAACTGGGACGACATCTCCGACGCGCTGTTCGGCGGCGCGGCACAGTACGGCGACATCCTCGCCCTGGTGCAGAACTCCGTCTGGGCGGGAGCGGTGCTCGGCATCGTCGGTGGGCTCATCGGGGTGTTCGTGCTGCAGCGGGACATGGCCTTCGCGGTGCACGGCATCAGCGAGCTCTCCTTCGCGGGGGCGGCGGCGGCTCTGCTGTTCGGCTTCGACGTCGTCACCGGCTCGATCGTGGGATCGATCATCGCCGCCGGGCTCATCGGATGGCTCGGCGCCCGGGCCCGGGACCGCAACTCGATCATCGGCGTGCTCATGCCGTTCGGCCTGGGTCTCGGGATCCTCTTCCTGTCCCTGTACAGCGGACGCAGCGCCAACCGGTTCAGCCTGCTGACCGGGCAGATCGTGTCCGTGCAGTCCGGGCAGCTCGGGATGCTCATCGTCATCAGCGCCATCGTGCTGGTCGGGCTGCTGATGATCTGGCGCCCGCTGCGGTTCGACTCGCTCGACCCGCAGTCCGCCGCGGCACGGGGGATCCCCACCGTGTGGGTGTCGTTCGGCTTCATGCTGCTGCTGGGCCTGATCGTCGCCGTCGCGGTGCACATCATCGGGGCCCTCCTCGTGATGGCGCTCCTGGTCACCCCCGCCGCCGCGGCCATGCGGGTCTCCACCGGCCCGCTCGCCGTGCCGTTGCTGGCAGCGGGGTTCGGGGTCCTCTCGGCGGTCGGCGGCATCCTGCTCGCCATCGCCGGCACCCTCCCGGTGAGCCCCTTCATCACGACGATCTCCTTCGCCATCTATCTCGTCTGCCGGCTCGTCGGGTCCCGACGCGACCGGGTGACCCGCGCGGTATGAGCGGCGCCGTCCGGTCGCCTGCCAGGCGCCGCCGGTAGACTCCCGGCCATGGCTCAGCGCAACACCTGGCAGCGTGAGCGCGTCCGCGAGGCCCTCTCGGACGTGCAGGGCTTCGTGAGCGCGCAGTCGCTCCACGCGCGTCTGCGCGAGGAGAACACGGGCATCGGCCTGGCCACCGTCTACCGCGCCCTCGCCGGTCTCGCCGCGCAGGGGGACGCCGACTCGCTGCAGAGCCCGGAGGGGGAGAACCTCTACCGCGCGTGCCTGACCAGCACGCACCACCACCACCTGATCTGCCGCTCCTGCGGACTGACCGTCGAGATCGAGGCATCCGAGGTCGAGCAGTGGGCGCACCGCACCGCGGCCGCGAACGGGTTCACCGAGGCTGAGCACATCGTCGACATCTTCGGCTACTGCGCGCGGTGCGCAGCGACCCGGGCGAAAGAGCGTGACACGCACTGACCCGGGACGCGTGCGCTCCGCGACGTCGCGGGTGCGCCCGCACGGGAACCGCACCCTCGTCGCGCTGAGCATCGGCATCGCGCTGGTCGTCGCGCTCGTCCTCGTCGATCTCCTCGCCCCGGCACTCCTGCCCGGAGACGTCCCGACCCGTCTCCAGGACGGGATGACGCTGGCGCTGAGCGTGCTGATCGAATCCCTGCCGTTCGTCGCGCTGGGCGTGGGACTGTCGATCCTGGTCCAGGTGTGGGTGCCGGCGGGGTGGCTGGAGAGATGGCTGCCGCGACGGGCATGGGCGCGACGGATGGTGCTGTCCTTGCTCGGCATGGTCGTCCCGGTGTGCGAGTGCGGCAACGTGCCGTTCGCGCGGGGACTGCTCATGCGCGGGTTCACCGTCTCGGAGACGATGACCTTCCTCATCGCCGCGCCGATCGTGAACCCCATCGTGATCATCACCACCCATCAGGCGTTCGGCTTCAGCGACGGCATCCTCGTCGCCCGGCTCCTGGGCGGTTACGCCGTCGCCAACCTGATCGGCTGGCTGTACAGCCGGCACCCGTCGCCGGACGCCCTGCTCACCGACCGCTTCCGCGACGCCTGCGCCATCGTCACCGACGAGCCCGGCGGCCGCGGTCGTCGCAGCCTCGCCCAGTTCATCGTCGAGCTGCGCGCCGTGATGCCGGCCCTGGTGATCGGATCCGCCCTCGCCGGCGCCGTGCAGGTGCTCGTGCCTCGTGATGCCCTGCTGGCCATCGGGTCGAACCCGGTGCTCTCGATCGTCGCGATGATGGCGCTGGCCATGGTGGTGGCCATCTGCTCGAACGTGGATGCGTTCTTCGCGCTGTCCTTCGCCTCGACCTTCACGCCCGGATCGCTGGTGGCGTTCCTGGTTACCGGACCCCTCGTGGACGTGAAGATGATCGCGCTGCTGCGCACGACCTTCACTACCCGCGCGCTCGCCGGGATCGTGGCCGTCGTGCTCCTGTTCGCCTTCGCCCTCGGAACGGCGGTGAACCTCCTTGTCTAGAGCGCGCTGGATCGGGACCCGCTGGCTGGGCGTCGGCCTCGCCGCATCCGTCGCCGTCATCACCGTGGTGCTGGCGGTCACCGGGCGCATCGCGCTGTACATCAACCCGGACGGTGCGTGGTTCGCCGTCGGGATGGCGGTGCTCGTGCTCGTCGGAACCGTGCTCAGCTGCCTCGTCCCGCTGGGCGAGGAGGCCGACCACGGCCATGATCACGACCACGGCGGCGCCGGGCACGACCACGCGGACGCCGCCCGGCGACCGCTGTCGGCCGGCCGGATCGCGACGGCCGCCGGCGGGGTGCTCGCATCCGGCATCGTCGTGGGGATGCTGGTGATGCCGCCGGCGTCGTTGTCGGCGGAGCTCGCCGCGTCCCGCGACGTGGGTGCACCTCCGCTGTTCACCGGTTCCGACACGATCACCCTCGCGGCCTCCGGCGACACGGCCGAGTTCGGCGTGGGGGACTGGGCGAGCGTGTTCGCCACGGCGACCAACCCGGAGGCCTTCGACGGCAGCCCGGTCACGCTCACGGGGTTCGTCAGCAAGGACGCCGACGGCGCCTTCGATCTGTCGCGTCTCGTGATCACGCACTGCGTGATCGACGCGCAGCCCGCCAGCATCACCGTGACCGGTGACCAGACCGTCCCCGACGCGGGTCAGTGGGTGGAGGTCACCGGGACGGTCCGGAGCGTCGGGTCCGGTGACCTCGCCATCGTGGCGAGCACCGTCACCCCGATCGACGAACCCGCGGACCCGTATGAGTACTGAGGGCACCTCGCGGCGGACGCGGACGCTCCGCCGCCGCATGCGGACGTACCTGCTGTCGTTCGCCGCCGTCGTGGGGGTCCTCGCCTTCATCGGCACGGCGGCGGCCGTCGCCGGCGCCGTGCAGGGACCGCGGATCACCCAGGTGCAGTTCGACCCCGAGGCGGCGGTGTCCGCATCCGGGTCCCGGCTGATCCTGACCGCCAACCAGTCCCTCGCCGAGGTGCGGCCCGAGCAGGTGCGGGTGAGCCCGGACGCGGAGGTGCGGGTGGAGACCTCGGGGCGCAGCGTCGGCATCCGTTTCACGCTGCCGCTCCGCGACGACACCGAGTACACCGTCACGATCGACGATGTGACGGCGGTCGGCGGGCAGGTCTCGTCGACGTTCCGGGAGACCTTCCGCACCCCGGCGCTCGAGGTCTTCCTGCTGCAGCGCGGGCAGGACGGGGACACCGTGTTCCGGACGGGCCTGTCCGGCGAGGATGCGGTGCCGGTGTTCACGCATCCGCACATCGAGGACTTCCGCGCCACCGCGCAGCACCTGGTCATGTCGGTCAAGGACGACGACGGCGCACCCGGACTCATCGTCACCGACACCGGCGGCGACGGTGCGCGCTCGCTGACCCTGCCCGGGCCGGGGGCCGTGCAGGACCTGCAGACCGCGGACCGGGGGGAGGCGATCGGCTACACCTACACGGACCCGGACATGTCCGCCCCCGGCGCGCGCGGCAGCGTGCTCTACATCGCTTCGCTCGCGGATGCCGCGGCGGATGCCGAGCCGGCCGCCGTCGAGGTCGCCGGTGAGCCGGTGAGCGTCGCGCAGTGGCGTTTCGTCCCGGACACGGACAGCCTGCTGCTGCTCACCTTCGACGGCAGGCTGCTGCTGACCGCGTCTGCCGGGGCGGACCCCGTCGACCTCGGCGCGGCGGCGCAGCTGGAGGGGATAGCCCGCGGATCCGCGACCGCGATCGTGCTGCGCGCGGACGGCCTCTTCCAGGTCGACCTGACCGATGCCTCCGAGACCCCGCTGGTCGAGGCGACCGGTGCGAGCGGATTCCTGAGCAGCGTGGTGCCGCTGACCGGCGGCGAGACACTGCGGCAGTTCACCGAACCGGCGGGCGCGGCAGGAGGCGGGACGACGCTCTACCGGGTCGCGCCGGACGGGGCGGCGACCCCCGTCTTCGCGGTGCAGGGCACCTCCGCGCTCCTCCAGACCTGCGTCTCGCCGTCCGGCAGGTACGCGGCCGCGCTCGTGCAGCCGGATGCGGCCGGCAACCCGTACGACACGTCCTACGACCTGCCGCTCCCCGGGCGGGTGGAGACCCACATCATCGACCTGGACGACGGTGCGGAGATCTCCAGCCTCGAGGCGTTCGACATCTCCTGGTGCCAGGTGCCGATCCGATGACCGCGCACGTGCCGGCCACTCGCGACGACCTCACTGCCCTGCCGCTCGAGGTCGCGCCGCGCCTGCTCGACGCGCACCTGGAGACGGTGGTCGCCGGCGAGCGGGTGGTCCTGCGCATCACCGAGGTGGAGGCGTACCACGGACGCGGCACCGGCGAGGTGGCGGACCCGGGCTCCCACGCCCGGATGGGCCGCACCGCGCGCAACGCCACCATGTGGGGCGAGCCCGGGCATCTGTACGTCTACCTGAGCCACGGCATCCACTCCTGCGTCAACGTGGTGTGTGCGCCGGAAGGGCTGGCCGGTGGTGTCCTGCTGCGTGCGGGCGAGGTGATCGACGGCGCGGAGACGGCACTTCGCCGCCGTCTCGTGCGCGGTGTCGTGCGCGCTCCCCGGGACCTCGCGCGGGGGCCGGGCCGGCTCGGGGACGCGTCGGGCCTGCGGCATCCCGTCCACGACGGGATCGACGCCGTCACCGGCGCCGAACTCGCCGGTGCGCGTGCGCGGCTGCTGCTGGCGGTCGCGCCGCCGCCACTGATCGCGACCGGACCGCGCGTGGGGGTCGCCGGGGTGGCCGGGACGTCCGCGTTCCCATGGCGGTTCTGGATCCCGGGTGACGAGACCGTGTCGCCGTTCCGCCCGGGCAGGGGAGCCACCGAGGTCTGAGCGTCCGCGCAGGACGGGGTCTGGTGCCCGGGCGTCCGGCGCGGGAAAGTGGGGGAGGGAACCGCGGCGGCGGAGGCCCGTCCCGCCGCCCGCCCTTCCGATCTCTCCTGAAGGAGGACTCCATGACCCCGTCCGATTCCGCGTCGCCTGCGTCGGGTGCTGCTCCCTCCGGTGAGCGCATCGAGCGCCTCGGGGAGCAACTGGCCGGTCGTCTGGTGCTGCCCGGTGACCCGGACTGGGATGACGCGCGGGGGGCCTGGCAGCTCCTGGCGGATCAGCAGCCGGCGGCCGTGGTGATCGCGGCGGACGAGCAGGACGTGATCGCGACCGTGGTGGCGGCCCGCCGACTGGATCTCGCCGTCGCGCCGCAGGGAACCGGGCACGCCGGCGGCACGATCCCCTCGATGCGGGACACGATCCTGTTGCGGACGGGCGCGCTCGACGCCATCGACATCGATCCGGAGACCGAACGCGTCCGCGTCGGCGCCGGCGCGGTGTGGTCCGACGTCGTCGAGGCGGCCGCCGGATACGGCCTCGCCGCGGTGGCAGGGATGGCGCCTTCCGTCGGGGTGGCGGGGTTCAGCCTCGGCGGTGGTCTCGGATGGCTCGCCCGCTCCCACGGACTGGCGGCCAACAGCATCCGCTCCCTCGACGTCGTGGACGCGCGCGGACGTCCGCTGCGGGTCGACCATGCCCGGCACGCCGACCTGTTCTGGGCCGCGCGCGGCGGCGTTGCGCCCGTCGTCGTGACGGCGCTCGAGCTGCAGCTCTACCCGATCGACCAGGTCAGGGCGGGGGGATTCCTCTGGCCACTGGAGCGAGCCCGGGAGATCGCGCACGCGTGGCGGGAATGGATCGGCTCGGTGCCGGACGCCGTGACCTCGCTGGTCCGGGTGCTCCGTTACCCGCCGATCCCGGAGATCCCCGAGCCCCTCCGCGGCCGGGCCTTCGTCGGCGTCGAGGTGGCGATCCAGGGCGACGCGGAGGCGGCGGCGGCGCTCCTCGAGCCGCTGCGGGACCTGGCGCCGGAGATCGACTCCGTCCGTACGATGAGCCCCGCGAAGCTCGCCACCGTGCACGGCGATCCCGATCAGCCCAGCCCCGCGTACGGCGAGAGCACCGTCGTCCGGGAGGTCACCGCGGAGACGGTCGATGCGCTGCTGGACGCCGCGCTGGCACCCTCCTCGGATGCGCTGCTGTCGATCGAGCTGCGACACCTGGGCGGGATGCTGACGCCCGGACGCGCCGACGGCGGCGCGGTCTCGTCGATCTCGGGTGCCGGGGTGGTCTACGCGGTGGGCATCGTGCCGTCGCCGGAGGCGGAGGGGCCCGTCCGCGCTGCCGCATCCGCGATCACCGGCCGCATGGCGCCGTACGCGTCCGCGGTGGGCGTGAAGAACTTCGCCGACGACCCGCAACCCGCCGAGGAGCTGTACGGCGAGGCGACGGAACGGCTGCGTGCCACCGCCGAGCACTGGGATCCGGAGCGGCGGATCCGCATCGGACACCCGCTGGACGGACCGCGCTCCGGTGTCGCCCCGGGCGCTGGGTCATCGACACACCCGGAGATGCTAGACTGATCCCTTGTCTGCGCGCACTCCAGCGCGTAGTACGTGTCCATCCCTCTCCTTCAGGTCGGAAACGACCCGGTCAGAGCTGGGCGCAGACAAGGGATCTTGGGTGAAGCCGTCCGGTTTCACGGTACAGAAGGAGACATCACCATGGCAGCAGTGTGCCAGGTGACTGGAGCGGTTCCCGGCTTCGGTCACAACATCTCGCACTCGCACCGCCGGACGAAGCGCCGCTTCGACCCGAACGTGCAGAAGAAGACCTACTTCGTCCCGTCGCTGGGTCGTAACATCAAGCTCAACGTCTCGGCCAAGGGCATCAAGGTCATCGATGCACGTGGCATCGAGTCCGTGGTCAAGGACCTCCTCGCGAAGGGTGTGAAGCTCTAATGGCGAAGAAGGCTCAGGACGTCCGTCCGATCATCAAGCTGCGTTCGACCGCCGGCACGGGGTACACCTACGTGACGCGCAAGAACCGCCGCAACAACCCCGACCGCATCGTGCTGAAGAAGTACGACCCGGTGGTCCGCAAGCACGTCGAATTCCGAGAGGAGCGCTGATCCCATGGCTAAGAAGAGCAAGATCGCGCGCAACGAGCAGCGCAAGGTCATCGTCGAGCGCTACGCCGCCAAGCGCGCGGAGCTGAAGAAGGCGCTCGTCTCGCCGACCTCGACCGACGAAGAGCGCGAAGCCGCCCGCGTGGGCCTGCAGAAGCTGCCCCGCAACGCATCGCCCGTGCGCGTCCGTTCGCGCGACGTCATCGACGGCCGCCCCCGCGGTGTCCTCACGAAGTTCGGCATCTCGCGTGTCCGCTTCCGTGACATGGCGCACCGTGGCGAGCTGCCCGGTGTGACCAAGTCGTCCTGGTAAGCACCCGCATCACCGGAAGGCCCGGAGTTCCTCGGAACTCCGGGCCTTCCGCGTTCCCGCCCCCCGGCATCCGGGCCATTCCTCCCGCGAGACTGCACGCACGGCACGAAACGGACGTAACCAGCCGCTGTTTCGTGCTGCGTATGCAGTCTCGCGGGAAAGGGACGGGGAGGGACGGGGAGGGACGGGGAGAGGGCGGGGAGGGGCGGGGAGGGGCGGTTTCGGGTCCCGCGGGGTGACACGCCGTCATCTCTGGGTCGAAAACCCCGGAAATCCGCGGTTTCCCGGGGAACGTCGGTATATTCGAGCACGGTCGATCCGACCAACCCCGGATTTCACCCCGGGCCGAAGTCAAGCAGCGGCGAACTCGCCGCCTGGAGGACAACCACATGGCCGACAAGTCCATCACCAAGACCGAGCTCGTCGCGAGCATCGCCAGCGCCACGGGCCAGAGCCAGTCCGCCGTCTCGAGCGTGCTCGACTCCCTCTTCTCCACGGTCTCCGAGGCCGTCGCCAAGGGCTCCAAGGTCTCCATCCCGGGCTGGATCGCGTTCGAGCAGGTCGAGACCTCCGCTCGCACCGGCCGCAACCCCCAGACCGGTGCGGAGATCCAGATCCCCGCGGGCAAGCGCGTGAAGGTCACCGCCGGTTCGAAGCTGAAGGCCGCCGTCAAGTAATCGACGAACGACCTGAGAGGGGGGATGCCGCGAGGCATCCCCCCTCTTCGTATCCGCCTAGGCTGGAAGGGTGATCCCCACGGCCACCCCCCAGGGCGCCCGCGCGCTGCGCGAGGCCTCCGGGCGCGGCGACGCCTCCCGCATCCTGCGCATCGCGGGTCCGGTGATCCTGCTCGCCGCCGCCTTCGCGACCCTGGTGGCCGCACTGCTGTTCGGTGGCGGAGCGGCGCCGCTCGTCATCGCCGACGCCGGGCCGGTCGTGCGCTGGGGCCTCCCGATCGTCAAACTCGTCGTGAACATCGCCGCCGCGGGGATGCTGGGCGCCCTCGTGCTCGCCCTGTTCGCGCTGAAGACCGGCGAACGCTCTTTCGACCTGGCGCTCGACACCGCCTCGGTCTCGGCGGCCGTCTTCACGATCGGCTCCGCCGTGACGGGCTTCTTCACCTTCGTCAACGTCTTCAACGCCGCCCCCAGCGCTGATGCCGTCTTCGGTGATCAGCTGGGGCGTTTCCTGGTGGACACCGAGCTCGGCCGCACCTGGCTCATCACCACGATCGCCGGCGCCGTCATCACGGTGCTCGCCTTCGCCGTGCGGTCCTGGACGCCCACCCTCATCGTCGCGCTCCTCGCCGCGGCCGCCCTCGTGCCGATGGGCACCCAGGGCCACTCCGGCGACCTCGCCAACCACGACATCGCGATGGTGTCGCTCGTGATCCACATCATCGCCGCGGCGGTGTGGCTGGGCGGCCTGCTCCTGCTGATCGTGATCCGTCCGGTCACCGACCGGGCCCCGATGATCGCGATCCTGCGGCGCTACTCGGCGATCGCGCTGGCGGCGTTCGTGGTGGTCGCGATCTCGGGCACCGTCCGGGCGACGGTCGCCGTCGGGGACCTGCCGTCGCTGCTCACGCCCTACGGCGGCATCCTCCTGGTGAAGGTCGCCGCCCTGCTCGGGATGGGGCTGTTCGGCGCCTGGTACCGGCTTCGGCTGATCGGCCGGATGGCGGCGGATGCGGCATCCCGGCACTTCTGGATCCTGGTCACGGTGGAATTGGCCCTGATGGGCATCGCGAGCGGTGCGGCGGCCGCACTCGCCCGCACCGCCCCGCCCTCCGAGACCGCACCCGCCTTCGTGCGCACGCCCGCGGAGCAGCTGACAGACGCCCCGGTGCCGCCGGAGCTGACCTTCGACCGCTGGTTCACGGCGTGGAACGTCGACCTCATCTGGGCGTTCGTGGTCGGATTCGGCCTGTTCTTCTACCTCGCCGGCGTCTGGCGCCTGCACCGCCGCGGCGATCGCTGGCCGGTGTACCGCACCGTGCTCTGGGTCCTCGGCATGCTGCTGCTGCTGTGGGTGACCTGCGGTCCGGTCAACGCCTACCAGGACTACCTGTTCAGCGTGCACATGGTCGGCCACATGCTGCTGACGATGGCGATCCCGCTCCTCCTGGTGCCCGGCTCCCCGGTGACGCTGGCGCTGCGCACCATCCGCAAGCGCGACGACGGCACGCGCGGCGGCCGCGAGTGGATCATGTGGGCCGTCCACACGCCGTTCGCGAAGGTCGTCACGCATCCGCTGTTCGCGGCGGCGAACTTCGTCGCATCGCTGTGGATCTTCTACTACACGGACCTGTTCAGGTGGTCGCTGTACGACCACCTGGGGCACGAGTGGATGACGGTCCACTTCCTCATCACCGGGTACCTGTTCGTGCTCTCGCTGATCGGCATCGACCCGGTCCCGTACCGCTTCCCCTATCCGTTCCGGCTGCTGACGCTGGGCGGTGTGATCGCCATCCATGCCTTCTTCGGCGTCGCGATCATGATGCAGACCGGCCTGTTCGCGGCCGAGTGGTTCGGCGCCATGGGCCGCACCTGGGGCCCCACCCCGATCGAGGACCAGTACATCGGCGGCGGCGCCGCCTGGTCGATCGGCGAGATCCCGGCGCTCATCCTGGGCGTCACGGTCGCCATCCAGTGGAGCCGCAGCGACGACCGGCTGCAGCGCAGCCAGGACCGGCACGCGGATCGCACCGGGGATGCCGAGCTGGAGGCCTACAACGCACGCCTCGCCGCTATGGCGGAGAAGGACGCCCGGGCCGGCCGCTGAGCCTCAGCGGACGTCGAGCCCGCCCAGCTGGATCGAGGCGGTGCCGTCGGGCAGCACCATGATCGTGCCATGGAGGAGGAAGGGCACGTCCTCCGAGACCGGGCGCAGGGTGCCGTCCGAGATCGAGCGCACCTGCAGGTCGATGTGCGCGGTGGCCTGGGTGTCCGGGATGCGCCAGCCGGCACCGTCCGGGACGATCGTCACCTCGGGCTGCTGCACGATCGTCCAGGTGGGGAGCTCCTCGACGCGGTTGCGCACCACGTATCCGAACGGGCAGCCGGTGGGCTGGAGCACCTGCTGCGTCGTGCAGGCGGTCAGGAACTCCTCGACGCGCTCCTGCACGACGGCGACGAACTCCTCCGTGGGCTCCGCCTGGACCTGGACCGGCACGTTGACCATCGGGGCGTCCGAGAGCACCGCGATCCCCGGCGTCGTGGCCATCGGGGTGTCCACGGAGACGGAGTAAAGGCCGGGTGAGAACACCAGCATGGACAGCGGTGCCACGGGATCCGCATCCATGCCGTCGGGCGACACCTGGCGCTTGTCCAGCACGAAGGAGTTGACGTCGAAGGTCATCGAACCCAGCACGGTGAGGTTCATGACGGCCAGCGGGCTCTGCGCGAAGCGCCAGGTGGGAGCGACGCCCAGGAGCCCGTCCGAGACGACGCGGAACCGGGTGGTCCCCTGGTGCCCACCGGCGACATAGGTGGCGGTGACGACCGTGTAGGCGCCGTCGACCCGTTCCTCGACGACGGTCGCGTCCGTCAGCGACCCGAGTGCCGCGCTGCGCAGCAGAGCGTCGGATGCGGTGGGCGGAAGGCCGACGGCCTCCAGCTCCGCCCGGTCGAGCGCGACGCCGGGCATCGCGAGCGCGTCGGCAGCACGCCCCGACTCGAGCATGCTCAGGTAGCGCATGACGAACGCGGAGGGGCTGTAGAACTCCCGGTAGAGCACGGCCGCGGCCGCGCCGAACGAGCTCACCAGCAGCACCCCGATCACCGCGAGGATGCTCAGGTCGACGGCCAGGCGCGCGCGACGGCGTCCCCCCACTTCCGCCGATGCGACTCCCACCCGGTCAGTCTAGGAAACCTCCCCGCAAGAACCCGGGGAGCCGCCATCCAGGGCGACAACCCTGTGCACGGGTGCGCCGTACGGCAGTCGCGCCGCCTAGCATGGTCTGGTGAACACCCCGCCTCTCTCCGCCGAGCAGGAGGCGCTCTACCGGCTCATCGAGGACACCCGGGAGCACGTGTTCGTCACCGGCCGCGCCGGGACCGGGAAGTCCACGCTCCTCCAGCACCTGGCCAGGAACACCAGCAAGCAGATCGCCGTATGCGCGCCGACCGGGGTCGCCGCGCTGAACGTCGAGGGCCAGACGATCCACTCCCTTTTCCGCCTCCCCATCGGTCTGATCGCCGGGAGCGACCTCGACCAGAACGACGCGACGCGGAAGATCCTGAACGCCATCGACACGCTCGTGATCGATGAGATCTCGATGGTCAACGCGGACCTGATGGACGGGATCGACCGGTCGCTGCGCCAGGCGCGGGGACGGCGCTCGGAACCCTTCGGCGGCGTCCAGGTCATCATGTTCGGCGACCCCTACCAGCTGGCCCCGGTGCCGCCCCGCGGGGACGAGCTGCGCTACGTGCGCGACCACTACCGCTCGTTCTGGTTCTTCGACGCCCACGTCTGGGCCGGCGAGCCCACCGGCGACGGCCTCGTGGATCTCGGCCGGTTCGGCGCCCAGTTGCACGTCCGGGAGCTGCGCGACATCCACCGCCAGTCCGACCCCGGCTTCAAGGCACTGCTGAACGCCGTGCGCCACGGGCACGTGACCGCCGACATGGCGAAGATCCTGAACGACACCGGCGCCCGGACGCCTCCCGCGGCGACCGGCGACGAGCCCCCGATCATCACGCTCGCGACCCGCAACGACCGCGTCAACGCGATCAACCGGCGGCATCTGGACGCCCTTCCCGGGCGGGCGCAGACGGCGCAGGCGGAGATCAACGGCGACTTCGGCCGCGGGGATGCCGGACACCCGGCGGATGCCGAGCTGCAACTGAAGGTCGGCGCGCAGGTGATGTTCCTGCGCAACGACAGCCAGCCCTTCGGCGAGACCGCCCGGTGGGTCAACGGAACGATCGGGACGGTCGTGAGGATCACCGGCGGGACGGTACGGGTGGAGATCGACGGGCGGGAGCACGACGTCGAGCCGGCCGTCTGGGAGCGCTTCCGGTACGCCTACAACCCCGCGACGCGCTCGCTCAGCCGGGAGATCGTCGCCGAGTTCACCCAGTTCCCCCTGCGCCTGGCGTGGGCGGTGACGATCCACAAGTCGCAGGGCAAGACGTACGACCGCGCCGTGGTCGACCTGGGGTCCGGTGCCTTCGCACCCGGTCAGACCTACGTCGCGCTCTCCCGGCTGACCTCGCTGGACGGGCTGTACCTCTCGCGGCCGCTGCGTCCATCCGATGTCCGGGTCGACCCCGACGTCGAGCGGTTCATGCGGAGCGCGCGCGGCGCCGCATCCTGAAACGCGTCATCGCCCGCTGCGACGGGCGCGGCGGGCGATGACGGCAAGCGGGTGTCAGGCGACGGCGGCGGCCTTCGCCCGGGAGAGGTCCTCGAACAGGTCGGTGTTGAACTGGTAGGCGACCAGGACCTCGTCGATCACGCGCTCCTTCTCGGCCTCGTCCCAGGGGGCGGCGTCGAGCTGCTCGCGGTAGTAGTCCTTGAACGCCTTCGGGTCCGCGATGTCGCCGAAGATGTAGAAGCCGATCCCATTGGTGTCGAATCCGAACAGGCGCTGCATGAGTTTGCCGATGAACTGGCCGCCGGAGAGGTCGCCCAGGTACCGGGTGTAGTGGTGCGCGACGAAACCGCCCGGCCAGGTCGCCCCCACCTGGTTGATCCGCTCCACGTAGCGGCGGGTCGTGGGCAGCGGCTCGATCTGCTCGCGCCAGTCCGGGCCGATGAGGAACTCGAGGTCCGCTTCGAGGGCGGGCAGGCGGGTCAGCTTGTCGTCGATGAACACGGCCGCGATCGGGTCCTGACGCATCCGCTCGGCGGCGCCTTCCAGCGCCTCGTAGATGAACCAGTGCTGCACGACGAGGGCGATGTAGTCCTCGCGGGTGCCCTCGCCCTTCATCAGGTCCGACATGAAGCCGGCGCCTTCGCTGCCGGAGTGCGCGCCGCTGGAACGCTCGCGCAGGGCGGTGGAGAAGCTGATCGGGTCGCTCATGCCGCTTACTATACCTTCAGCTAAGCGGAACCTTACTCACGTGTTCCGAAGGGCGGTCCAGGCCCCGCGGGTCAGTGCGGCCGCGGTTCGACGCCCAGCCGAGCGCAGGCCGCGTCGTACAGTGCGACCACTTCCCGGCGCACCTCGCGGCGCTCCGTGATCGAGCCGCCCGGCCACGGGACGCGCAGCGTCGTGGTCGCGCCCTCGGCGCTTGTGACCGCCCAGTCTCCGCCGTCGCCATCGAACCCCGTCATCGTGGCCGACACCGGTGCCGGATCGGCGCCGAAAGCCTGCGCGATCAGGATGTTGTCATCCGTGTGGTCGGAGTTCATGTGCCCCAGCACGCCGGCCAGGGTCTCATCGTCGAACGTGTGCGCCATCCTCCCAGCCTAGAGAGCGTCGTGACGGTGTTGTGACCTGCGTGTGTTTGAATGCTGGAGCACGATCACGGGGGTGTGCATGCCGAAACGCTCGGGTCTCAGACGACGCGTCGCCGCATCCTTGGCGGGCGCGGCCGTCGTCGTGCTCTCCATCACCGGATGCGGGGCCGATCCGTGGATCGAACTGGACCTCCCCGCGCAGGTCGACGGGGCGTTCCCCGAGGAGACGCAGGCCCAGCTGGAATCGGCCGTGAACTTCGCGATGGCGGCCACCGGGTCCACCGGCGCCGTGGTCGGCGTCTGGTCCCCGTGGAGCGGCTCCTGGGTGTCCGGGGTCGGCGAAGCATCCGCGGAGGACGTCTTCCGCGTGTCCGACCTCACCCGTCCGATGACCTGCGACGTGCTCTACTCGATGGTCGGCGAGGGCGTCGTCTCCCTCGACGACCGGGTGCGCGACCTCGTGCCGAGCGTCGCCGGCCTCTCCGACGTCACCCTCGGGATGCTCTGCGACGGGACGAGCGGATTCGGGTCGTACACGCCGATGCTGCAGCAGAAGTGGCTGGAGGTCCCGACCCGCCGCTGGAACCCCAACGAACTCGTCGCGTACGGCACCGTCGGCCAGGACGAGGCCGCTGTGGGCCAGACCTGGCGCGACTCCGACACCGGCTACGTCCTGCTCGGGATCGCCCTGCAGAACGCCGTGAAGCAGTCCGCCGCGAGCCTGCTCGCGGACAAGGTGTTCGACCCGCTGGGTCTCGAGGCCACCCGGCTCCCGGGCCGCGAGGCGGCGCCCGCCGGCGACCCCGTGCTGCGCGGCTACCTGTCCGAGCCCGGTGAGGACGGCGCGCTGAACTGCGCCGAACCCCGTGACATCACCGAGCTGTCCGCCAGCATCGGTTTCACCAACGGCGGAGTGGTCTCCACGATCACGGACGTCGGCCGGTACACGCAGGCGCTCGCCACCGGTGCGCTCCTGCCCGACGGCGTCGACCGGTTCGGCTCGCCGCACGCGCTCGCCGCCGATCTGCCCTCCTGGCTGACCACGGCCGGCGGGGCGGTCCAGGCAGGCTCCTTGATCGGGCAGTTCGGCTCGGTGCCCGGCTACATCAGTGCCGCCTTCGCCGACCCCGCGACCGGGATGACGGTCGCCGTCGTGCTGAACAACTCGGCCGCATCCGACCTCGTCGGGGCCTACCTGGCCTGGGAGCTCGCCTCCATCGCGTCCAAGGCGCCTGCCGCGAGCGGGGAGACCGCTCCGGACGCCGGTCTGCCCTGGACCGCCCAGCAGTACCACGACGCGATCGCCGCCGCCGCGGTCTGCCCGCTGCCCGAGTCGTGACCCGCACGGTGGCGGGACCCGCCGTCGTCTTCGTGCTCGTCGGTCTCGCCTGCCAGGAGGTGGGTGCGTCCCTCGCCGTGCTGCTGTTCCCGCAGGTGGGCCCGCTCGGCATGGTCATGCTGCGGCTCCTGTTCGCCGCCGTCGTGCTCCTCCTGATCGCCCGGCCGTCGCTGCGCGGTCACTCCCGGGCCGCGTGGGGAGCCGTCGTGCGCTTCGGCGTGGTGCTCGCCACGATGAACGGACTGTTCTACCTGGCGCTCGAGCGTCTCCCGCTGGGCGTCACCGTCACGATCGAGGTGCTGGGACCCCTGGTGCTGTCCATCGTGGCCGCGCGCCGGGCCTCGGCCTGGGTGTGGGCGGTGATCGCGTTCGCGGGCGTGGCGGCCCTCGGCGGCGGCGGGTGGGACCGCCTCGACCTGCTGGGCGTCCTGTTCGCCCTGGGGGCGGCTGCGAGCTGGGCGTTCTACATCCTCGCCTCCGCCCGCGTCGGGCGGGAGTTCCCCCGTCTGGACGGGCTCGCCCTCGCGATGGCGGTCGGGGCGGTGCTCTCACTTCCCTTCGGGATCGTGGATGCGGGGGCGGCGCTCCTCCAGCCGGACCTCCTCGCGATGGGGTTCGCGGTCGCGATGCTCTCCTCGACGATCCCCTATGCCCTGGAGCTCGTGGCGCTGCGGAGGCTGGCGGCATCCGTCTTCGCGATCATGATGAGCCTCGGGCCGGCCACCGCCTCGATCGCCGGGTTCCTGCTGCTCGGCCAGCACCTGAACGTGCTCGAGATCGCCGGCATCGCCCTGGTCATCGCGGCCAGCATGGGCGCCGTGATCACCGGCACCCGTCCCCGGCGGGGCGGCAGCGGCCCGTCCCCGGCGCCGGTGGGCCCCGTCCCGGTGGGTCCGGCGCCGGCCGAACCCCTGGCCTAGCGGGCGAGGATCGTCTCCACGAGGTGGGCGCCGATGGGGGCATCCACCTCCAGCACGACGCGGGTGCGGACCCCCTCGTGGTCCCGCGCCGCCACGCGCTGCCCGCGCAGGTCCGCGATGGTCTGGCCGCGTCCGGGTCCCCAGGACGTGTCCACCACGACGGGGACGCGGGGGGCGCGGGTGGGGGAGACCCCTCCTGCGGCGATCACGGCGGCGAGGGGATCGTGCAGGGCGCAGGTGCGGCGGCCGTAGGTCGCGACGTAGAAGTCGAAGTAGTGATCGAGGATCTCGCCCACGGCGCGGACGAAGGGGCGGTCGTCGGCGAGCAGCATCCCGCGCTGCTCCTCGCTCAGCGTGTGTTCGAGCGTCACGTCGAGCGGCACGAGGGTGACATCCCAGTCCGCCTCGATCAGCGCGGCAGCGGCCTGCGGGTCGTTGTGCACGTTCGCCTCGGATGCCGGGGAGATGTTGCCGGGCGCGAGGGCCGCTCCGCCCATGGCGGTGACCTCGGCGACTCGGGAGGGCAGGGTCGGGTCCTGCTCCAGCGCGTGCGCGATGTTCGTCATCGGCCCGATGGTCAGGACGTGCAGCCGGCCCGCGTACCGGTGCGACAGGTCGATCAGCAGCTCTGCCGCGCTCCGGGTGTCGACCGCCGCCGGGGAGCGGGGGATCTCGACGTCGCCGATGCCGTTCTCGCCGTGCACCCACGCCGCACCGCCGCCGTAGGGGTGGTCCAGGTGGTCGTGCGCACCGAGGGCCACCGGGATGCCGTCGTGCCCGGCGAGGTGGAGCAGGTCGAGGGTGTTGCGCGCTGCCTGCGCGGCCGTGGTGTTGCCGCTCACGGTGCCGATGCCGACCACCTCGACGGCGGGCGAGGCGAGCAGGTACGCCAGGGCGACGGTGTCGTCGATGCCGGTGTCGCAGTCCAGATAGACGGGGATGGGGGTGGTCATGCTGCTCCTCGGATGTCGACGTGACGGTGGACCCCGTTGTCCCGGCGCCCGGCGTACGGGCCCCTTCGGTTATAGCGGCATCGTGTGTCCGGTGCATGACGGGACACCGTCCGCGCCCGCGCCGCGTGGTGGAATGGGTGGATGGCATCTGATCTGGGCGCGCTGTGCGTGGTGGGAAGTATCAACGTCGACGTGACGGCATCCGTGGTCCGCCTGCCCGGAGCGGGCGAGACCGTGCTGGGCGGGACGCTGCGTCGCGATGCCGGCGGCAAGGGCGCGAACCAGGCGGTCGCGGCTGCGCGGCTCGGCGGGCGGGTCCGCATGGTCGGCGCGGTCGGCGACGACACCGACGGGCTGGGGATGCTGCAGAACCTCACCGACGCCGGTGTGGACGCGAGTGGGGTGTGGGTCGTCGATTCGCCCACCGGGACCGCCCTCATCACGGTCGACGACGCCGGCGAGAACCAGATCGTGGTCTGCCCGGGGGCGAACCAGGACGTGACGGTGGACGGCACGGAGTTCGGCGCGGAGGAGGCGGTGCTGGTGCAGCTCGAGATCCCGCTGCCCGTGGTGGAGGCGCTCGCCGCCACCGTCCCCGGCTATCTGGCGATCAACGCCGCGCCGGCGCAGTCGTTGCCCGCCGCTCTGGTCGCCCGCGCCGATCTGATCATCGTGAACGAGACGGAGTACGCCCTGCTGCCGGAGCTGGCGGCGGCGTCCCTCGTCGCAGTCACCTACGGCTCCGCCGGTGCCGCACTGCTGAGCGCCGGGCGCGAGATCGTCCGCGTCCCGGCTCCGGCCGTGCGGTCGGTGAGCTCGGTGGGAGCGGGGGACGCCTTCTGCGCCGCGCTCACGCTGGCACTGCACGCCGGCTGGGAACCCGAGCGGGCTCTGCGGGCCGCCTGTGCCGTGGGCGCGGATGCGGTCACCCACCTCGGCGCCCAGCCACCGCTGCGGAGCCTCGAGACCTACGCCTGAGCGCGGTGCGCACTGCGGTGCGCGGATGGCGGAGGTGCCGTCCGCGCACCGCGGATCGTGCGGATCAGACGGCAGCGCGCGCCGCCACGAGATCGAGCGAGATATCCGTGATCATGTCCTCCTGGCCGCCGACGAGACGGCGGTTCCCGACCTCGACGAGGATGTCCCTGGCGTCCAGTCCGTAGATCTCGCCGGCGCGTTCGGCGTGCCGCAGGAAGCTCGAGTAGGCGCCGGCGTATCCCAGCGAGAGGGTTTCCCGGTCGACCTGCACGGGGCGGTCGTGCAGCGGACGCACGATGTCGTCGGCGGCATCCTGAAGCGTGAACAGGTCGGCGGCGACATCCCAGCCCTGGAGGCGCGCGACCGCGACGAAGGGTTCGATGGGGGTGTTTCCGGCCCCCGCGCCGTGACCGGCCAGCGAGGCGTCGACGCGGTACGCGCCCTCCTCGACCGCGACCACCGAGTTGGCCACCGCGAGCGAGAGGTTCTGATGGGCGTGGATGCCGATCTCGGTCTCCGGGCGCAGGACGTCCCGGTAGGCGCGCACCCGTTCCCGGACCCCGTCCATCGTCAGCCGGCCCGCAGAATCGGTGACGTACACGCAATTGGCCCCGTAGGACTCCATGAGCTTCGCCTGCTGGGCGAGGCTCTGGGGGTCGTTGAGGTGCGACATCATGAGGAAGCCCGAGACATCCATGCCCCATTCCCGGGCGGCCTGGATGTGCTGGGCGGAGACGTCCGCTTCCGTGCAGTGCGTCGCGATGCGCACCGACCGCACACCCAGATCGAACGCCCGTCGCAGGTCGTGGAGGGTGCCGATGCCGGGCAGCAGCAGCGTCGTCAGCACCGCGTTCTTCACGACCCCCGCGACCGCCTCGATCCACTCCCAGTCGCTGTGGGAGCCGGGTCCGTAGGTGAGCGAGCTTCCGGAGAGGCCGTCGCCGTGGGCGACTTCGATCGCGTCGACGCCGGCCGCGTCGAGTGCGGCGGCGATACGGGCCGCCGTGCGGGGGTCCAACTGGTGCCGGATGGCGTGCATCCCGTCACGGATGGTGACGTCCTGCAGGTAGATCTTCGTCATGCGACGGCCTCCTTCGCCGTGCGAGCGGCCATCCGCTCGGCGGTGCGCAACGCGGCGCTGGTCATGATGTCGAGGTTCCCGGCGTAGCTGGGCAGGTACATGGCTGCTCCCTCCACCTCGAGGAAAACGCTCACCTGCGTGTAGCCGCCGGTCTGGACCCGGTCCGCCGGCACCAGGGTGTCCGCTTCGGTCCCCCGGTCGAGGAATTGCACGGTCTGCTTCAGCCGGTAGCCCGGAACGTATTCCGCGACCGCCGCGCACTGCGCCTCGACGGCTGCGACGATTGCGGCCCGCGTCTGCTCGTCCAGCCGTGAGGTGAGCACCTGCACGGTGTCGCGCATGATCATCGGGGGCTCGGCGGGGTTCATCACGATGATCGCCTTGCCGCGTGCGGCACCGCCGACCTCTTCGATCGCCTTCGAGGTCGTCTCGGTGAACTCGTCGATGTTCGCGCGCGTGCCCGGGCCCGCGGACTTGGAGGCGATGGAGGCGACGATCTCGGCATAGTGCACCGGGGTGACCGAGCTGACCGCCGCGACCATCGGGATCGTCGCCTGGCCCCCGCACGTCACCATGTTGACGTCCTGGGCGTCGGGGTGGTCGTCGAGGTTGACGACGGGGACAACGTAGGGGCCGATCGCCGCCGGCGTGAGGTCGACGAGCCTCTTCCCCAGGGGGAGCAGCTTCTCTGCGTTCGCCCGGTGGGCTCCCGCGCTCGTCGCGTCGAAGACGATCTCGATCTCGTCGAATCCGGCGCTGGCGATGAGGCCGTCGACGCCCTCGGCGGTGGTGGGGATGCCCAGACGTGCCGCACGGGCGAGGCCGTCGGAGTCCGGGTCGATGCCCACGAGCATCCCGACCTCGAGCGTCTCGGAGAGGCGCATCACTTTGAACATCAGGTCGGTGCCGATGTTTCCCGATCCGATGATCGCGATCTTGGTCCTGGTCATACGGTTTCCTTCGGTGAGGGATGGACGGAGCTGGGGGCCGTGCTCAGGCGGCGGTGCGCTGCGACGCGATGTGCTGTGCAGCGCTGCGGAGCAGGTTCGCGAGGGAGGTCACGGTCCGGCGATCGCGGGTCGTCATGACCAGGGCGCCGATACCGTCGCCGCCGAGGTCGACGGCGACGGCCACGTCGGTGAGGTCGTGGCGGCGCGGATGCGGCGCCGCGAGGACGACGCCCACGCCCTCGCGGGAGAGGGGGGAGGCGAGCATGCTGATGCCCTTCTCGGACATCTCCGCTGCCGACGTGCTGCGCCCGATGCGGTATTCGATGGCAGCCGTGGCTGCCGCGCTGGCGACCCGCGCGCGTGATTCCGTGCCCGGCAGGACGCCGACGCGTTCGATGATGATGGCTTCCGCGCCGTCGAGCACCGCATACCCGGTCGTGCACTTGGTGCCGGCGAACAGCTCGCACAGGTACGGGTAGGCGTATTCGGCGCTCGTCCCGTATCGGGTCCGCCGGGCCTGGGTGCCGAGCAGCTCCAGGTCGGGGCTCAGCACGTAGCTCGCCCCCGATCGCTCGAGGAAGCCGGACTGCTCGAGCGTGGCCAGGAGCCGGAACGCGGTGGATTTCGGCACGCCGGCACGGCGGGCGAGGTCGGTCAGACCGAGCGGGCCCTCGGCGCCGCGGAAGACGTTCAGCATCTGCAGCACGCGCGTCGCGGATTTACCCCCGGTCGGGTAGCTCGGCTCGTCGCCGGTGCGCCGCGGCAGGGTCTGCGGGATGAGGTCCGTCATTGGTGTCTCCGATCGACACATCGTTGTGTTCCATAGCGCGAACCTGTGCTTCGAGATTTACAAAGTAGGCGCTACAGAGGAAGTGTAGTGATTACTTTGTTGTCGCGCCAAACCCGTCGCGACCTCACGAAAGGAGCGGGCATGCCCACGCAAGAGGGCCACACCGTCGCCGTCGATCCCCAGGATTTCCGGACGGCACTCGGCCACTATCCGACCGGCGTCGCCGTCATCACCGCAGAGGAGGAGGACGGGTCGATCGTCGCGATGGTCGTCGGCTCGTTCGCGTCGGTCTCGCTGGACCCGCCGCTCGTGTCCTTCCTGCCCACCAGGGAGTCGTCGCGCTTCGCGCGCATCCGGGCGGCCGGGCGGTTCTGCGTCAACGTGCTGTCCGCTCATCAGGAGCAGGTCTGCCGCACGGTGGGCCGTCAGGGCAGCGAAGGGCTGGGTGGCATCGCATGGTCCCGCTCCGCGAGCGGGCTGCCCGTGCTCGACGGTGCGGTGGCCGCCATCGAATGCGACCTCGATTCCGTGTCGGACGCAGGTGACCACTACATCGTGCTGGGTGCGGTGACTTCGCTGCGGGTGCTCGACCCGGTGCCGCCCCTGCTGTTCTTCCAGGGTGGATACGGCGCGTTCATCCCCTCCGCCGCGAACCAGCGGCACGACCTCGCGCTGATCGAAGCGGGCCGTGTCGCGGAGCGAGCCCGTGGCGTGATGGCGGAACTGGCATCGGCCGTCTCCGGCGAATGCGACCTGTTGGTCCCCGCCGGTGAGAACCTCGTCGTGGCCGCGACCGTAGCCGCGGAGGGCGTCTCGACCCGCGCCCGGGTGGCCGGCCGGGTGCCGCTCGTGCCGCCGCTGGGCGAGGCGTACGTGGCCTTCGCGGAGAAGCCCGTGCAGGACGCCTGGGTCGGCAACCGTGTGCTGGCCGACGATCCGAGCCTCGTCCAGGAGTGCCGGCGCCGCCTCGAGGAGGTCCGGGCTCGCGGCTGGGCCGTATCCCGTTCGGGCGTTCTCACCGATGCTGACCTGCAGGACGCGCTCAACACCTACGCGTTCGGGACACCGACGCCCGCGAGCCTGCGCGCCGTCCACGAGACCGTGCGTACCTCGGTCGGGCACTACGACCCCCTGGATCTCAACGGGGAGGGCGAGCTGCCGGTGGGCACGCTCGTCGCACCGGTGCTGGATGGCGACGGCGAGCCCACTGCTGTCGTGCGGATCTCACAGATGTCGAGCCCAGCCTCGGCCGCGCAGATCCGGCGCTGGGCCGACGCCCTGACGACGGCGTGCGCCCGCATCGCCGCACTGACCGCACCGACGAACGGAGACCGGCCATGACCACCACCGATCACAGCGCGGGCCTGGCGCTGCGGCACACCCGCACCCGGATCGCCGAGCAGCTTCGCAACGCCGAGGCGTCGGGGCTCCCGATCGTGGCCGTCTCCAGCGCCCACCCCGAGCTCACCCTGGAGGACGCCTACGCCATCCAGGCGATCAACATCGAGCGGCGCCTGCGCTTCGGCGAACGCATCGTCGGACGCAAGATCGGGCTGACCTCCGAGGCCATGCAACGTCAGCTCGGTGTCGACCAGCCGGATGTCGGTGCCATCACCGACCGGATGGTGCTCGCCGACGGTGATGCCATCCCGCTCGATCGGATGATCGCGGGTCGCATCGAGGCGGAGTTCGCGTTCCGCATCGGGCGCACGCTCCCGGCAGGAGAGCCCCGCCTCGATGAACTCGTCGAGGCCATCTCCGGCGTCGCGCTCTCCGCGGAGATCATCGACAGCCGGATCAAGGACTGGAAGATCGGCCTCATCGACACCGTGGCCGACAACGCCTCGTCCGCCTTCATCGCGCACGGAGAATGGCTTCCGGCTTCGGCGGAGCTGCTGGAGAGCCTGCCCGGGACGGTCATCCGGCTCGAGATCGACGGGGTGCAGGCGGCGGAAGGACCGGGATCCGCGGTGCTCGGCGACCCCCTGCGCGCTCTGCTCTGGCTGGCTCGCACGCTCGGACAGTCCGGCGTCGGCCTGGTCGAGGGGGACGTCGTGCTCGCGGGTGCCGTGCATGCGAGCATCGATCTCACCGCGGGCAGCGTCTACACGATCGCCGCTGAGGGCTTCGGTCCGGTACGCCTGACGACCTGACCCCCGCATACGTTGAGGGCCCGTCGCGGAATGCGACGGGCCCTCAACGTATGCACGGCCTCAGTGCGAGGAGACGAAACCCTCCACCAGCCGGTTGAACTCCGCGGCGTGCTCCAGCTGGAGCCAGTGACCACAGCGGTTCATCAGCACGAGCCGGGCGTCCGGGATGAGCTGCACCAGTCTCAGCGAAGCCTCGAAGTGCACGACGCGGTCGTCCCGGCCGTGCAGGGCGAGCGTGGGCACGCGACTCGCGACGAGTGCGTCCCAGTCCGGCGTGTACCGCGGCCGCCGCATCCCCGCGATGAAGTTCTCCAGGTGCTGCGGGTTCTCCCGCGCTGCCGCGGAGCGCGCCTGCACGAGCTCCTCGGTCGCGAACGCCGGGTCGTGCGTCATGATGTCCACCAAGGCCCGCATCCCATCCGGGGACGGATCGCGGTACGCCTGCTGAAGGATCTTCAATCCCTCACTCGGCCCTGCGGGACCGAGGAGGGACGGCCCGCCCGCACCCGAGCCCATCGTGATCAGGTGCGAGACCCGCTCCGGGTGTCGAGCGCTGAGCTGGACGGAGGTCACGCCTCCCATGGAGTTGCCGACGAACGCCGCCCGATCGATGTCGAGCGCATCCAGCAGCTGGATGGCCGCCTTCACGTGGTTCCGCTCGTCCGCCGTCACCGGGTCGGACTTGCCCCAGCCCGGCATGTCGACTGCGATGACGCGGAACTTCTGCGCCAGGTGCGCGATGTTCGGCCGGAAGTTGTTCCAGCCGGTCGCGCCCGGGCCGCTCCCGTGCAGCAGCACGATGGGATGCCCGCTCCCCGCTTCGCGGTAGTGGATGCGCCAATCACGCGTCTGGACGAACTGACCGGGGATCTCCCCCGCATCGATGGTGCTCATTGGTTCAGTCCCTCCAGATCTCACGCGCGGGCGTGCGGCGGCAGCTCGAGTCCGAAGCTGTCCAGTGCCCAGTGCATGTACAGGGGCTCCACCACGTTCGAGATGTGGTTGCGGCCCGCGTGCATGTCGCGCCACTTGCGCTGGATCGGCGCCGACATCTGCAGCGAGTTGCCACCGGAGTGCATGAACAGCTTGTCGGCCGCGTCGACGGCGCGTGCCACGGCCCGACCCTGGTTGCGACGCATCTCCAGGCGCGCCGACAGCGGCACCGTCTCACCCGTGGCGGCGAGATCGAACATCTTGTCCATGTCGGAGATGAGATGCGTGATGCTCGCCTGGATGTCGGCGGCGGCCTCACCGTAGACGGACAACTGGAACGGGTCCTTCGCGACGGCGAGGCCGTTGACGTTCTTGCGACCGCTCGTGTACTTCGCGTACTCGGCCAGCACACCCGCGGCCATGGCGATCGTGCCGGTCGAGATGGCTCCCGAGAACAGCGACTGACGCGGAATCGAGTACAGGGGGTTGGTGAGGCCCACCTCGCGCCCCCGCGTGCCGGCGGCGATCGGGACCTGGTCGATGACCCGGTACTCCGGCACGAAGACATCCTTGATGACGATGTCCTTGCTGCCGGTCCCGCGCAGCCCCATGACGTCCCAGGAATCCTCCAGGATCTCGTAGTCACGACGTGGGATGACGAAGTGACGGGTGTCGTTGCGGTGGTTGACCCCGTCCGCATCCGTCACCCAGCCGCCGATCATCACCCAGTCGCAGTGATCGGTGCCGCTGGAGAACGTCCAGTGGCCGTTGAAGATGTAGCCGCCGTCGACGGGCCGCGCTTCCCCCTGCGGGGCATAGGGTGAGGCCATCCAGACGTCGGGATCCTCGCCCCACACATCGTCCTGGAGCTGTTGGTTGGTCTGCGCGAGCTCGTGCGCGTGGACGCCGACGACGCCGGTCACCCAGCCCGCCGAACCGTTGTTCATGCCGATCGTGAGGCATGCCCGCACGTAGTCCGAGGGGTGGGTCTCGAACCCGCCGTAGGCGGCGGGCTGCAGCATCCGCATCACACCGCTTTCACGGAGTGCGGCGGCGGCTCGGTCCGTGAGCCGACCGAGTTCGTCGCTCGGGCCCTCCTCTTCGGCGAAGACGGAGAGGTACTCGTCCACGCGCTCGAGGACGTTGAAGGTGGGTACCGGGTGAACCGGCGTCGTCACAGCAGTCATCGTTTCTCCGGGTCTCGTTCAGCCGTCGTGCTCGGCAGGATCGGCCGGGTTGATGGGGACGCGCCGCTGGTGACCCCAGTAGTGCGCGGAGCGGTACCGCGTGGGGGTCCAGGTGGCGTCGTCGATCTCGATCCCGCCGGTGCCGTACTCGATACCGAAGTCGGAGGGGGAGCGGACGTAGAAGGAGACCATCTTGTCGTTCGTGTGCTTGCCGAGCGTCGAGAGCACGGGGGCGGCGCCCTCCTCGTCGACCTTGTCCCAGGCCCGTCCGATGATGTCCAGATCCGAGACCTCGAACATGAGGTGGCCGACGACCGGCTCGTGGCCGGGGAGATGCGCGAACGCGACGGTGTGGTGCCGCGGGTTGCAGTGGAAGAAGTTCAGGTCGATCGACCCGTCGGGTCCCGTCTCGATGTGGTCGCTGAGGCGGAAGCCCAGGATGTCGACGAACAGGCGCCGGTACACCTCGACGTCGTTCACCTTCAGGAACGCGTGCCCGAGGCCGCCTTCACCGGTCACGAACGTCGCGCCGGCCGGAGAGACGAAGCGGTCCTGGGACTCGCGGAGCCCGTAATACAGCTCGTAGGTGGCGATCCCGTCCGGGTCGGGGAAGCTCGCCAGCGCGCTGACGCTGCGCTGGCGAGCCTCCTCGCGGGAGTGCACCGCCACCTCGTGCCCGTCGGCCTGCAGGCGGGCGACGATCTCGGCGAGCTCCTCCGGGCCGCCGACCTCCCAGCCCAGCACGCGGATGCCGTTCGTCTCCGCCTTGTTGACGATGAGACGGTACTCCTTCTCATCCATGCGGAAGACGAGTCGGTCGTTCGTGCGCTCCGAGAGCTGGAGTCCGAGCAGGTCCGAGGCGAACGCGACCCACGCATCGAGGTCGGTCGCATCCGTGATCGCGTAGCCGAGGCTGCGGATTCCGGGAGAGGTGGCGGTCATGATTCTTCCTTCCGATTCCTGTTAGTCCTGAAGGGCCCAGACGAGACGCCAGTCGGGCTCGTCGATACCGACCCGGTTGCCCGGGAAGCCGCCCACCTTGTCGCCCACGTACCATCCGAGTTCGTGCGAGAGCAGCGGGATGATCGGCATCCAGGCGGTCAGCTCCTCCTGGAGCTCACCCAGCAGCGCGAAGCGCTTCTGGCCGTCGCCCTCGCTGAGGAGCTTGTCGAGCACGGCGTCGATCTCGGCGTTCTCCACGTGGGTGTAGTTGGCCGGCGAGCCGGAACGGTAGTTGCGGTTGACCTGGTTGATCGCCTCGGCGCGCACGTCCGCGAAGCGGAGCTGGCTGTCGAAGTTGCCCGACTGTGCGTCGGTGACCATGCTGGGCTGGTCCGCGATGGCGATCTCCGCCTTGATCCCGACGTCGTCGAGCATCTGCTGGATGAGTGCCGCCTGACGCTGGAACTCCGGCGGCGACGTCGTGGTGAGGGTGAACGACACGTCGTTCCCGGTCTCGGCGGTGTACTCGGCGACGAGCGCTGCCGCGGCGTCGGGGTCGAAGCCCGGCCACTCGGTGTCGATGTAGGCGGGGTTCGTCTCGGGGAAGATCCCGGTCATCGGAGTGTGCAGGCCCTCGAACACGGTCTGGTTGAGCGCGTCCAGGCTGATCGCCTGAGCGAGCGCCGTGCGGACGCGGATGTCGTCGAACGGGGGCTTCGAGAGGTTCAGCAGGACGTCGTAGTACGTGCCCTGGGGCTGGTGCAGCGCGACCAGGCCGTTCTCGGACGCGTCGCGCAGGTCGAGGCCGGACTGGGTGGGTGCCAGGTCGATGTCGCCGGCGATGGCGGCGGACAGTCGGGACTGGGTGTCCGTGGCGGTCACGAAGCGGATCTCGTCGAGGTACGGCTGCCCCTCGATGCGGTAGTCCTCGTTCTTCTCCAGGACGATGTCGCCGCCGGACTGGAACGACTTGAGCTTGAACGGTCCCACGCCGACCGGGTGCAGACCGATCTGGTCGCCGTAGGTCGCCACCGCGGTGGGCGAGGGGATGAGGCCCGGGCCGCCGGGCTGGCCCCACACGAAGATCCGCGGGAAGAGGATGTTCGGCTCGCGCAGGGTGAAGACCACGGTCTGCGGGTCCGGCGACTCCATCGATTCGATGGTGCGCACGTCGCCCGCGGAACGGGACTGGGAGCCCTCGGCGCCGAGGCGGGTGAGGTGCTGGATGACGGCATCCGCGTTGAAGTCGGTTCCGTCGGTGAAGGTCACGCCGCTCGGGAGCTTCATGGTCCACGTCTTGCCGTCGTCGGTGGTCTCGATCGACTCGGCGAGCTCGGGGACCACGTTGGCGTCGTCGTCGTAGACGAAGAGCGAATCGAAGATCGCGCGCATGGCCACGGCGCCGGTGAACGGAGCCGCGGCGGGGTCGAGGGACTCGACCGGAGCATTCATCGCGGCGGTGAGGGAGCCGCCGGGCTGCGGCTCACCCCGCTCCAGCGTCTGCGCACCGGACGAGGTGACGCCGACTCCGAGCGGGAGGTCTGTCGTGGGAGCCGTGCTGCCGCTGTCGCTGCTGCCGCTGCACCCGGTCAACCCGAGCGCGACCACGGCCGCGAGGGCGAGGAACCGAACTTTCTTCATTGAGAGCCTTCTCCTGGGTAAGCCCGGCGCTGACCGGACTGTTGTGTAGTGGTTACATTGTTGCCACTCGGCCTCCGCAGGCTGTGATCTGTCTCACGCTGCGGACCGCGCGGCCCCACTGGCGCCCCGAGCTGTAGGGCGCTGCGTGGTAGTGTACACACGTGTATACAGCTCGTGATTCCCCGCCCGCGACGCTTGCCGATGCCCTCGCCGGATGGGCCGTGTCCGTGGATCCCGATGCCCTGGACCCGGTTCTGCGCGAGCGGGTGTCGAACTCGATCGTGGACACCGTGGGCGTCGCGGTCGCCGGGGTCCTGCAGCCGGAATTCCAACCCGTCCGATCGTTCCTCGACGGCACCGGTACGGGCGAGAGCGGCGCTTCCTGCATCTGGGGCGACGACGAACGCGTGCCCGCGGCCGTCGCCGCGTTCGCCAACGGGACAGCGGGGCACCTGCTGGACTTCGACGACGTGCACTACCTGATCCACGGGCATCCGAGCACCGTGCTGCTGCCGGCGGTGCTGGCCACCGCGCAGGACGTGGGAGCGGACGGGGCGGCCGTGCTGCGCGGATTCGTCGCGGGACTCGGCGTGATGGCGGCCGTGGCGCGTGCATTCGGTCCGGAGCACTACTCCCGGGGCTGGCACTCGACCTCCACCTGCGGGGTCATCGGGGCCGCGGCCGGATGCGCGGTGACGCGCGGGCTGGACGCGGACCGGGTCGCCAACGCGATCGTGATCGCCGTGTCCATGGCGCAGGGCGTGCGGGCGAACTTCGGCACGCTGCTGAAGCCCATGCACGCGGGCTTCGCCGCGCGCTCCGGGGTGGAGGCGGCGGCCCTGAGTTCCTACGGCGTGGATGCTTCCCGCACCGCGCTCGAAGGGGCGCTCGGCGGTGTGTCCCTGTTCGGCGACGGAAGCTGGAGCCCCGCGGGCGACGATGACTTCGCGCTCCTGCTCCGGGATGCCGCCGAGGCCCCCGCCGATCTGGGCCTCAAGCTCTATCCCTGCTGCCGGGGCTCCCACTACTCCGTCGACGCGGCCCTCGAGGTGAGGGCTCAGCTCCCCGCCGACGTGGCCATCCATCGGATCGATGTCCGGGTCCCGCTCGGGACGAAGACGGCACTGATCTACGACGACCCGACCAGCGGCCTGGAGGCCAAGTTCAGCCTGCCGTACACGATCGCCACGTCGCTCGCGCGCGGCCTCCCGGTCGTTGAGCACTTCGACGACGCCGCGATCCAGGACGTCGTCGTGCGCGACCTCATGTCGAGGATGGTGGTGGAGCAGGACGAGAGCAACGGAGACCTGAGCTCCACCATGGAGGGGCGCTACGCCGACATCACGGTCACGGATGCCGAGGGTCGGTCGTGGCGGGCGAGGGTGGACGATGCCCGCGGATCGGCGACCCGGCCGCTGACGGCCGAGGACGTCGACGCGAAGTTCCGGGCCGCCGTGGCTCCGGTGCGGGGACGCGCCGCGGCCGATACCCTGCTCGGCCGGCTGCGTTCGCTCACGAGCGAACGCAGCGTGCGCACGCTGTTCAGCGTCGCCTGACCCTCACCGTGGACCGCCCCGTACGGCAGGTTCCGCTCAGGCGTCCTCGGCGCTGAGCATGAGCAGGCGCACGTCCCGCGCCGCGAAGAAGTGCTTCAGGGTGACGTCGTAGGCGCCATCGACATCGCGTTGTGCGATCAGGTCGGTGACGGCGGTCTGGAACTCGCGCGTCTGCTCCCAGCGACCGGGGTAGGCGACGGTCGGATTGGCCTCGATGGTCCGTGAGAGCTGGAGCTTCACCCGGGAGAGCGCGTCGACCAGCGCGAGGTTGCGCGAGATGCGCAGGATGAGGTCCATGAATCCTCGCGAGTACTGGACCATGTCGCGGGTCGCGCCGGCGTCCACCGCGTCACCGGCGGCGAGCTTCGCCCGAAGCATCTGCACGTCGCGGTCGGTGCGGCGGTCGGCGGCGGTGCGCGCGGATGCCGCCTCGAGGTAGGCGCGGACCTCGTAGAAGTCGAGGATCTCCTCGGGCTCCATCGCCCGCACCACCAGGCCGTTCTCGTTCCAGGTGACCAGGGCGTCCTGCTCCAGGCGGCTGATGGCCTCCCGGATCGGAGTGCGGCTCACGCCGCACCAGGTGGCGAGGGCGGACTCGTTCAGGGGCTGGCCGGGTGCGAACTCGCCGGAGATGATGGCATCGCGGATCTTCGCGTACGGCACGTATCGGCTGGGAGTGCCGGTGGCAAGGCGGTCCTGGGGGGCCTGAGACGGGGGCATGAGGACGGGTCCTATCGACGAACCGGAAAGTGAATACGAGCGTACCCGCTTGTGCGCATCGGCGCCCCGGACGTGATCAGCTGTCTTCGAGGCCTGCGGCCAGCGCGGCCTCGACCATGACCGCCATCGCGGGCGCGGACTTCTCCAGGGCGAGGTACCGCCGGTCGACGTGAGCGGCGACGAAGAGCCCGTCCGCGACCGCCTCCGCGAAGTAGGCCAGCTCGTCCGCGCACGCCTGCGTGTCCGCGGGCAGCGTGCGGCGGAACAGGGCCGCGAGATCCATGTGCGAGGTGACGCGGATCGTCTCGAGGAGGGCGTGTGCCTCGGTCGTGGAACGGTCGTGGTGGAGCGCCTCCATGTTGAGCACACGGGGCATGTCGGGCTCGAGCAGCATGGCCGTCAGCCAGCGCCGGGAGAACTCCTCCGTCACCTCGGTGAAGCTGCCGTCCGGGATGCTTTCCGCGCGTGGGGCGACGCGGCGCCAGTCGTTGTGGATCTCGGTGATGGAGGCGGCGATGAGCGACGAGCGGTCGTCGAACCACCAGTAGAGGGAGGTCGGCGGCGTCCCGGCGACCTCGCAGATGCGCGCGACGCTGGCGCCGTCCGGCCCGTGCGCCGTCACCTCGGCGGCGGCCGCGCGCAGGAGGGCCTGTTTGACGGTCGTGGGCTCGTCCGGAACCCGTCGTTCGATGGTGCTGGGCGCATCCGGGCTGGGCGGCACGACTCCGGACTCGAGTCGACGCGCGACGGCTTCGAGCGCATGCGCGAGCAGGACGGGCGAACGATCCACCGACGGGCGGCGTGAGGCACGTGAGAGGAAGTGTCCGTCGTGCGCGGCGAGGGTGAGGTGGGTGAGGAACGCGGCGGCGCCGTCCGGGTCCGCGAGGCGGGAGGTGTCGAGGGAGCCGCTCCACCAATGCCGTACGCGATCGATCGTCTCGTTGCGCATGACCGTGAAGGTCTCCAGAGCGGCGGAGTCCCGCCGCTCCAGACTCAGCATGAGTCCGAGCCGCCACGGTTCGTGCTCCGTCAGCTCGTACCCGTCCGGTCCGGCGAAATTGCGCCGCAGTGCGTCCAGCCGCTCGTGACCGGGCTCCGGCGTGATCCAGGTCTGGCCACGCTCGCGGCGCTTGTGGTAGCCGTATTCCACGGCGCGTGCGACGAGATTGTCCTTGTTGCGGAAGTGCCAGTAGACGAAGCTCTCGCTCTGTCCGGACTCCGCCGCGACCGCCGCCATCCGCGTGCCGTCGAACCCGACGCGGGAGGCGATCGCGAGGGCGGTCCTGAGGACGCCCTCGCGATCAGCAGCCGCGTCTTTGCGAGAGCGGGGTCGCTGGTCGGGCACGGCTGCAACAGTACTGCGTCGCCCGCTCCCGCTCCCAGCGCGATTCCAATCCGTGGGACTTCGGCGTCAGAGGAAGCGGCAGCTCACCGAACCGAGGGTGTGGAACTCCGCGTGGAACACGTCGCCGGCCTGCGCGAAGACCGGCCGGGTGAACGAGCCCGACAGGATCGGCACACCGGCCTCGAGCTTCTCGCCGTAGGGGGCGAGGCTGTTGGCGAGCCAGGCGACGCTCGCGGCGGGGTGGTGCATGACAGCTCCCGCCACACCGGACTCCTCGACCGTCTCGTTCAGGTAGAGCATGGCCGATTCCCAGCGCAGGTCGACGTCGTCCGGTCGGGATGGCCGGCCTCCGATGATCATGCCTCCGTTGGCGGCGTTGTCGCCGATGGCGTCGACGATCTTCCGCGCTTGTCCGGTCGTGGGATCGCGCATCTCCAGCCGGGCATCGAGGATCTCGAGCCCGGGCTGCACCCAGCTCGTGGCGTCGAGCACGTCGGTCATGGTGACGTTCGGGCCTTCGAGGTCCCTGCCCAGGATGAAGACGATCTCCACCTCCAGGCGAGGCTTGATGAACGCATCCCGCCGGATGCGCGCGCCGTCGGCGTACATCATGTCGTCGAGGAAGTAGCCGCGATCCGGCTCGTCGACCTCTTGCGCCTTCTGCATCGTGCGGGAGGTGAGCCCGATCTTGCGCCCACTGAGCCGTCGCCCCTCCGCGAGCTTCAGCCGGCGGACGGCCGTCTGGACGGCGTACGCCTCGTCGATCGTCATGTCCGGATGCTGCACCGACAGCTGCGTCATGGGCACGAGCGTCCGCTCGGCCTCGACGAGGCGACGGGCGAGGTCATCGATCTGCTCAGAGGTCAGCATCTGCGGCTCCCCTCAGGAACGGGAGTGCGCCGGCGAGCAAGCCGTCGGGGTCCTCGAACGCGGCCCAGTGCGCGATGTGCGGCATCGGCAGAGCGCGGGCGTCCGGGATCATCTCGAGCACGCGGTGGGCCGTGGTCTCGTACTCCTTGTGATCCTTGCCGGACATCACGATGAGCACGGGGGCCTGGATGGAGGCCCACTGCTCCTCGGTGAGGAGGTTGGCCTGGCGCACGCCGTCCTGCTGCAGGGTCAGCATGCGACCGACCGTGTCCCGCGTGTCCTGGCGACGGTAGATGGCCAGGCGCAGGGCGATGAGATCCGGGATCCGGTTCTGCTCGTCGGCGATCAGGTGGTTGAAGACCGCCTTGATCGACTCCCAGCTCGCCTCGTTCACCGCGCGGGTGCGCTCGCGGATGATGCGGGCCATGTTCTCGGCGGTGGCCATGAGGCCTGCCGGGGAGATCAGGATGACCCGATCGGTCATCTCCGGGTTCTCCAGGGCGAAGCGCGCGGCCACCCAGGAGCCGAGGGACGAGCCGATCACGCTCGTGCGCTCGATGCCGAGGTGACGCAGGACCCCCTTCATGTGCGACACATAGAGGAACGTGTCGTAAGGGATGTCGGGCTTCTCGGAGAAGCCGTTGCCCACCATGTCGTACGCGACGCAGTAGAAGTGCTCGGAGAGGGGGCCGAGGATGCGGGAGAACGCCTCCCAGTGGCCGCCGGTGCCGTGCAGCATCACCAGCGCGGGCTTCGAGGGGTCACCGGCGGTCACCAGTCGGGTGCGTACGCCGTCGATGTCGGCGAACCGCTGCGAGAATTCCACTTCGCGCAGTGCGGTCCACAGCGTCTGCTGCTCGAGGTCGGAGGGTGTGTCAGTCATGATCAGCCTTTCGCGTGATGTGGGGGAAACTGTGCGCGCAGGGCGCGCTGAGCGTGCGCGAGGATCGCGGTGTCCGTGCCGACGCCCACGAATCGGAAGCCGGCGTCGAAGGAGGACTGTCCCGCCTCGGCTCCCTTGACGAGGGTTCCGAGCGGCATCCCGTGGTGGTGCGCGAGAGCGATGAGATCGGTGATCGTGCGGGTGACGTCGGGGTGCCCGGGTTGTCCGAGGTGCCCCATCGTGGCGGCCAGGTCGGCCGCTCCGATGAACACGGCGTCGATCCCCGGGGTGGTGAAGATCCGCTCGGCATCGCGGGCCCCGCCCACCGATTCGATCTGCGCGATCAGGCAGATCTCCGTCCTGGCCTCCCGCAGATACGCCTGGTCCGTGCCCCACGACCCGGCCCGGGTCTGACTCGAGACACCGCGCACCCCGGCTGGAGCGAAGTCGCATGCTCGCGCCAGCGCCGCCGCCTGCTCGCCGGTCTCGACCATCGGCACGAGCAGGGTCTGGAAACCGGCGTCCAGCATCCGCCCGATCTCGTGCGGGTCGTGGCCGCCGGTGCGCACGATCGGGTGCGCACCGTGCAGTCGGGCCGCCGTCTGCCCTGCGACGAGCGCGTCGAGCGAGCGGGGGGCGTGCTCCTGGTCGAGGAGCACCCATTCGAAGCCCGCAGCCGCGGCGATCTCGGCTGCGGCCGCGCCCGGGAGGTTCTGCCAGATCCCGGTCTGCGGCACACCGGCACGCAGCCGGACGAGGAAGTCGTTGCGCATCATGACGCCGCGACGGCGGCCTGCGGCGCGAGGGACTCCTCGAGAGCGCGCACGGCGTCGCGCACCTCGTCCAGTCCGCGGTAGACGCCGTAAAGGTAGCGGTCGGGTCGCACGATGGCGGCGATCGTCTGCTGGTCCGCCAGCCACGCTGCCCCGGGTCCGTCCGCCACGACCAGCCGCAGCGGGCCGCTCTCGATCCGGGCGCGCTCGTCGGCGGTCAGCCCGGCGGCCGCCTCCGCATCGAGGAGCAGGGCGAACTCGTAACCGACGACGTCGTCCAGGAGACGGCCCTCGGCGGTTCGCGGCTGCGGTGCACGGTAGCCGCCGCCGTTCGCGTCGTCGAAGAGACCCGGCCCCAGACGCGGTGTCGTTCCGCGTCCCTCACGGCCGATCCGGCTGTTGAGCGAGTCGATGGCTTCCTTCGTCGGCTTCGTCAGCTGACTGCCGAGCTCCGTGGCGGTCGTGATGAAGTGACGTGCGTGGGCCGATCGCTCGGCGCCGTAGCTGTCCAGCAGGGCGTCCGGCGCGCCGCGGTGCAGCACGTCGCGCAGCCGCCAGGCGAGTGACATCGCGTCACGCACGCCGGTGCACAGTCCTTGACCGAGGAACGGCGGCGTCTGGTGCGCCGCGTCGCCGGCGAGCAGGATGTTGCCCTGTCGCCATGCGTCGACCACGAGGGAACGATGCGTGTACACGGCGCCGCGCACGAGTGTCGCGTCCGCGGGCGAGATCCAGCGGGAGACGCGTTGCCAGATGTTCTCCGGCGCGATCGCGGCCTCGAGGTCCTCGTCGGGACGCGCCCGGAACTCGAAGCGGCGGATGTCGCGCACGACGTGGATGTAGATCGCGGGCGACACCGGATCGGCGTAGTGCGTGTTGATCGGGGGGACGTCGGCGTCCTCGGTCACGACGAAGTCGGCCACGATCCACGGCTGATTCAGCCCGTAGTCCTCGTATGTGGCCCCGATCGCGCGCCGCGTGATGGAGCGGCCGCCATCCGAGCCGACCGCGTACCGTGCCGAGACGACCACCGGCGAACCGTCCCGGAGGTCGGTGGCCGTGACCTGGACGCCGGCGGCGGTGTTCGTCACGTCGGTGACCTCGTGCTGCACGAGCTCCGTGACGCGGGGATCCTTGCGCAGCGCGGTCCGCAGCACCGCCTCGAACTCGGGCTGGTGCACGTTGTACCTGTCCGGCCAGCCCTGCTCGCCTTCGGGGTTCGCCGGCGGGCGGGTCGCGACGACGGCGCCCTCGGCGTCCAGGTACTGCGCACCGCGGAACACCTTGAGGAACGGCTCGAGCTCGTGTGCGAGGCCGAGCGACTGCATCGCCCGCATGATCTCGCCGTCGATCCCGACGCCACGCGGAACCTGCATGATGTCCGGCTCGCGGTCGAGGGCGACGACGGTCAGGCCGCTGTGCGCCAGGAGGTTCGAGATCAGCGCGCCGACCGGCCCGAGACCGATGACGGCGACGTCAGCCTCGACGATGCGCGCGGGGGTCTCCGCACTCATGCCGCGCTCTTCGCGGGCTGGGAGAGGGCGATGCCCATGCCGGTGAGCCATTCGCGTACCGGCTCGTATGCCACGGTGCGCATGCCCTGGGCCCCCGCCGCGTAGGCGGCGAACCACGTCCGCAGCTCGTGCGCCCCGACGCCGGCCGTCTGCAGGAACTCGGACGTGATGTCGTCGACCCAGGACGTGTCGGCCGACTGCATCCGGGTCAGCATCTCGCGATCCCAGTCCGGGCGGATGTCGTCCTTGGCGGCCTCGCGGTGCGCGGCGCTGAGCGCGCGCCGCTCCTCTTCCCCCAGGCCTTCGTCGGTGAGCGCGAGCGTCGGGGGGTTGTGGGACATGCCGCCCGACCCGATGTAGAGGACGCGTTCGTCGGTGGCCTCGAAGTACCGCGCCACCTCGCGGCCGATCGCGGCCGACCGGCCGGGTCGGGTCAGCGGGAGGGTGGCGCAGTTGAGGAAGATCGGGATGAGTGGCCGCGCGTCCAGCGCGCCCAGCACGTCGGCGGCCGTCTGGCCGAAGCCGTGGTCGAGGGCGATGTGGCGGGTGACGGCGATGTCATAGTCCGCGGCGAGCAGGTGCCGCGTCAGATCCTTCGCCAGGGGTGCGGGCACGTCGTAGGGGCCGGTGGGGGACTCGGAGTCGCCGAGGCCCTCTGCGGACTGGACCACGGATGCCGACGGCAGCACCTCACCGAAGGCGCGGCGGTGGTCGGATCCGAAGAAAACCACGAGCGAAGGGTCCCAGTCGCGGACGGCGTCGCGGACCTCGGCAAGGCCCGCGCGGAACGCGTGACCGTAGGTCTCTTCGCGATCCCGCGCGAATCCCGGACTGTGCGACATGCAGAGCGTCATCGCCTCGTAGCTCATCGTTCTCCCCTCTCGTCGGGCGTATACAACGGTATACAGTAGCATGGTGATGCATGGCAACGACTGCCCGATGCCCGGGCGAGATGAGGAGAACTCATGAATGAGGTCACGACGGATGTCGTCGTCGTCGGTGCGGGGAATGCCGCGCTGACCGCGGCGATCTCGGCCGCAGCACGAGGGCGCAAGGTCCTGGTCCTGGAGAAGGCCCCGCAGAGCCAGCGTGGCGGGAACAGCTTCTTCACCGCCGGCGCGACGCGCATCGCCCACGACGGACTCGAGGACCTCCTCGACTTCATCGACCCGGACGACCGCCACGGTGTGACGATCGTGCCCCCCTACTCCCAGGACGAGTACCGGTCCGACCTCGAGCGCATCACCGAAGGGCGCAACGACCCCGCCCTCACCGAGGTGCTGATCTCCGAATCGGCGGACGCGCTGCGCTGGCTGCACGGTCTCGGCGCCCGGTACCGCCTCATGTACGAGCGCCAGGCCTATGACCGTCCGGACGGCAGCTACCTGTTCTGGGGCGGGCTGCATGTCGGCAACACCGGTGGCGGCGTCGGCCTCATCGACGACCTGGTCGCGATCGCCACGCGCCTGAACGTGACCATCCGCTACGACCACGCCGTCGAGGACATCATCGTCGAGGGCGACTCCGTCGTGGGCGTGCGCGGGACGCGCTCGGGCGCTCCCTTCGAGGTACGGGCGGACTCCGTCATCCTCGGCGCGGGCGGATTCGAGGCCAATGCGGACAAGCGCCGCGAGCACCTCGGCGAGGGCTGGCAGAACGCGAAGGTCCGTGGGACGCCGTTCAACCAGGGCGAACTCCTGGACGCCGCACTCGCGATCGGCGCCGGTCGCGGCGGAGACTGGTCCACGTGCCACTCGGTGCAGTGGGACGCCTTCTCTGCCGACAACGAGTCGAACTTCGAGCTGACCAACCGTCTGACGCGGCAGGGATACCCGCTGGGCGTCCTGGTGAACACCGCGGGCGAGCGCTTCCTGGATGAGGGCGCCGACTTCCGCAACTACACCTACGCGAAGTACGGCCGCGAGGTCCTCGCCCAGCCGGGCTCGACCGCGTGGCAGCTCTTCGACGGCGAGCTGCGTCCGCGCCTGCGCTCCGAGGAGTACGACATGCCGGGGATCTCGGTCGTGACGGCGGACACCCTCGAAGAACTGGCGGTGGCGATGGAGGTCCCCGTGGACACCCTCGTGGCGACCGTCTCGGACTACAACGCCTCCATCGACACCTCCGTGCCGCTGGATCTGACGGTGAAGGACGGACGCGCCGCACGGACGCAGCCGCCCAAGAGCAACTGGGCGAAGCCGCTGGACACCGCTCCGTTCTACGCCTACGCCGTGACGTGCGGGATCACCTTCACCTTCGGTGGGCTGAAGTCGGACACCGACGGACGGGTGCTGCGCGAGGACGGGAGCGTCATCCCCGGCCTCTTCGTGTGCGGCGAGATGCTCGGCGGGCTCTTCTCCGCAAACTACCCCGGCGGCAGCGGGCTCGCGGCCGGTGCGGTGTTCGGCCGCCGCGCCGGCGCTCAGGCCTGAGGTCACTGTGACCTCCGGCATGCTGCGGGTGGCGGGGTTCGTGGACGGCGCGTGGCTGGATGCCGCCGCCGACGCGGACCCGCTGCGCGACAAGTTCAGCGGCGACGTCATCGCCGAAGTGGCCGCCACCGACCGGGAGACGATCTCCCGGGCGGTGCGGTCCCTCGATGCCGCCCGCGGACGAGGACTGCTGACTCCGCGCCAGCGCGCGGACGTGCTCGCCCGTGCCGCGGCGGGCGTGGCTGCCCGGCGCGAGGAACTCATCGCCACGGTGCAGGCCGACACCGGGTTCGCCCGGGGCGATGCCGTCAAGGAAGTGGACCGCACCGCCGAGACGCTGACCCTGTGCGCCGAGGAGGCCAAGCGTCACGCCGGGCACCTCGTCCCCGTGGAGGGGACGCCGACCGGCGCCGGGAAGCTCAGCTACACCCGTGTCGATCCGATCGGCATCGTGTGCGCGCTGACCCCGTTCAACTCGCCGCTGAACACCGTCGCGCACAAGGTGGGCCCCGCGATCGCCGCGGGGAACTCCGTGATCCTCAAGCCGGCGTCGTTGACGCCGTTGTCGGCCCAGGCGCTCGTGCAGATCCTGCTCGAAGCGGGTCTCCCGCCCGAGATGATCGCGCTCGTCTACGGCTCGGGTGCGAGCCGGGGGGCTTGGCTCGCGGAGGAGAAGGCGATCGGGTATTACGCCTTCACCGGGAGCACCGAGGTGGGCGCCACCCTGTTCGCCGCTGTGGGGATGCGCCGTACCCAGCTCGAGATGGGGAGCCTGGCGTCGACCATCGTCTGCGCGGATGCGGATCTGCCGCGGGCGGCGGCCGCCATCACCGCGGGCGCCCTGCGCAAGTCCGGTCAGGTCTGCACCTCGGTGCAGCGGGTGTACGCGCATGCGGCGATCCGTGACGAGCTCGCCGGGCTCGTCGCGGCCGGGATGCGTGCCGAGGTCGCCGGTGACCCCGCGGATGCCGCCACCACGGTGGGGCCCCTGATCACCGGACAGGATGCCGCGCGCGTGCAGCAGTGGGTCGACGAGGCGGTGGCGGGCGGCGCCGACGTGGTCTGCGGCGGGGTCCGCGACGGCAACGTCGTGGCACCCACGCTCCTGGCCGGCGTGCGTGACGATGACCGCATCATGCGATCGGAGCTGTTCGGCCCCGCGGTCGTGATGCGGGACTTCACGGACCTGGACGATGCGATCGCCCAGGTCAACGACACCCCGTACGGACTGGCCGCCGGCATCTTCACCGACAGCCTGGCCGGCGCGCTGGACGCCGCCGACGCACTGCAGGTGGGTGCGCTCTATGTGAACGAGACCTCCAGCAGCCGGACGGATGCCATGCCGTTCGGCGGTCTGAAAGCGAGCGGTTTCGGGGGCGCGGAGGGGCCGGCCTACGCCATCCGCGATATGAGCGTCGAACGGGTGGTCACCATCACCCGCCGGTGACGTCCCGTCTTTCCGGGCGGTCGTTCCCGGACGACGAAGGGGGCACGTGCGAATGCGCGTGCCCCCTTCGTACCGGCTGCTGTCAGGCGGACTGGACCCGCTCCTTCAGGACCGGGCGACGGTCGGACACGCCTGCCCGGGCCGCGGTGTCCGCGGTGACGCGGGCATCCCGGAAGAACTCGGTGAAGACCGCCCCGAAGATCTCCGGCTGGTCGGTCTGGCCCTGGTGGCCGCAGTCGTCCGGGTAGAAGAACTGCACGTTGGGAAGACGGTCCTCCTGGAGGAAGCCGTTCTGCACCGGTCCGAGGACGTCCTGCCGGCCGTACAGGTAGATGATCGGGATGGTCAGCTGGTCCAGCCGGCCACGCAGGCGCATCAGCTGACGACGGTTCGGGTCGGCCCACACGGTGCGGTTCCACGCCGCGGCGGCCGCGAAGGACTCCCGCTGCTGCTCGGCGTCCGCGGCGCGCATCGCCAGCACCTCGTCGGTCACCGCCACCTTGCGGTGGATGATGGACATCATCATCGTGCGCATGCCCTCGAGGGATCCGTCCCAGCGCGGCAGGGGGATGCCCGCCACGACGTCCTCGGCGGGCACGTCCAGCGCTTCGTTGAGACCGCTGGTGGCGATCATGGCGAGGTGCGTGACCCGCTCGGGGTGGTTGACGGCGACGTACGCGGCGGTCTGTGCGCCCTGCGAGTTCCCGCCGAGGCGGAAGGTCTCGGCGCCGACGGCGTCGGCGAACTGGATGACGAAGTCGACCCAGCTCATGTGACCGCGCACGGGTCGGTGCTCGGGGCGTGTGTCGGAACGACCGAACCCGGGTCGGTCCGGCGCGTACACGCGGAATCCGGCCTCGGCCAGGGCCGGCAGCATGAAGCGCCATCCGGCGGCGCCGGACGAACCCGGCAGCCCCCCGTGCAGGAGGATGACGGGCTCGCCGTCCTGCGGGCCGGCGGCCATCGCATGCGCGACCGCGCCGGATCGCAGGGTGACGTGCAGGTCCTCCGCGCCGGGGATCTCGATGATGTCCGTGCTCATGGGGAACCTTTCAGTGCGCTGCGGCGGGTGAGGCCGCGGGGGACGAGAGGGGGAAGTGGCAGGCGACCAGGTGGCCCTCCGCGTCCGGGGTCAGCTCCGGGACCTCGCTCCGGCAGCGATCCTGAGCGGCCGGGCAACGCGGAGCGAACGGGCATCCGGCGCTCGTCTGGGAGCGGCTCGCGACCGGAGTCGTCTTCCGATCGCGACTGCCCTCGGGATCGGGGATCGAGTCGAGCAGCAGCTTCGTGTAGTGGTGCCGGGGTGCGGAGTAGAGCGCCCGGGAATCCGCGATCTCGCAGATCCTGCCGAGGTACATCACAGCGATCCGGTCACTGATGTTGCCGACCACCGCGAGGTCGTGCGAGATGAAGATCATCGACAGGCCGTATTCGGCCTTCATCGTCTCGAGGAGGTTGAGGACCTGGGCCTGTACGGACACGTCCAGCGCGGAGACGGGCTCGTCGCAGACGAGCACCTCCGGAGTCTGCGCGAGGGCCCGCGCGATGGAGATGCGCTGGCACTGACCGCCGGAGAGCTCGTGCGGCTTCCGCTTGGCCATCATCTCGTCCACGCCCACCTGCGAGAGCAGCGAGATCGCCTGCGCATCGGCATCACGGACGCCGCGGATGGAGAGGGACTCCGCGACGGTCTCCTGCGCTGTCTTGCGGGGATTCAGCGATGCGATCGGGTCCTGGAAGATCAGCTGGATCTTGCGGCGGAGGGACCGCAGACGCTTCTTCGACAGCGTCGTCAGGTCCTCGTCGCCCAGCCAGACGTGCCCCGACGTGGGCGCCGGCAGCTGCACGATGGCGCGCCCGGTCGACGACTTGCCGCAGCCGGACTCGCCGACCAGCCCGAGGGTCTCGCCGCGTCGCAGCGTCAGTGACACGCCGTGCACGGCGCGGACCGGTCCGGACTTGCCCGGGTACTCCACGACCACGTCCGTGACCGTCAACGCGATGTCGTCCGTCGCGGGGCCTGGGGCCGCCGCATCCGCGATGTCGTCCGCGATGGTGCTCATGCGGCTCCTCCTACCGTGCTGTGCAGGGCCATGCCTTCGACGAGTTCGGGATGGTGGCACGCCACCGTGCGTCCGGGGGCGATCTCCGCGCGCGGGGGGCGTTCCTGCATGCACACATCGGTCGCGAGCGGGCAGCGGGCGGCGAAGGAGCAGCCGGCCGGCAGCGCGGTCAGTTGCGGGGGACGACCGGGGATCGTCCGCAGCAGGGTGTGCGGTTCATTGCTGAGCGCGGGACGCGCATCCTCGAGCATGCGCGTGTACGGGTGATTGGGGGATGCGAAGATCTCACGCGCCCTGCCGGATTCCACGATCCGGCCGGCGTACATCACCGAGACGTCGTCGCAGCGCTCGGCGATCAGCGAAAGATCGTGGGAGACCAGCAGCATCGAGAGGTTGCGCTCTTCACGCAGCTTGTCGAACAGGTCGAGGATCTGCGCCTGGACGGTCACATCGAGTGCCGTGGTGGGCTCGTCCGCGATGATGAGGTCGGGATCGCACGAGAGCGCCAGTGCGATCATCACACGCTGGCGCTGCCCGCCGGACAGCTGGTGCGGATAGACGCGCAGCTTGTCCTCCGGTGCGGGCATCCCGACCTGGTGCAGGAGGTCGCCGGCCAGGGCCATGGCGTCCTTACGGGACATGGAGGGCGTGTGGCGCCGGATCTGGATCACCAGTTGCTTGCCGATGCGCATGACTGGGTTGAGCGCCGTCATCGGGTCCTGGAAGACCATGGACGCGCGCTTGCCGCGCACCCGTTCGCGCAACTGGTCCTCGGTGTAGGAGAGGATCTCGTCGCCGGCCAGGCGGATGCTGCCTTCCTTCAGCGCGAGCGCACGCGTGGGCAGGATGCCGAGAACCGTGCGGGCGGTGACGGACTTCCCGGAGCCGGACTCGCCCACGAGGCCGTGGACGCTGCCTCGCTCGACCGTGAGGTTCACGCCCTGCACGACCCGGGCGATGCCGCGCGGAGTGTTGAAGTGCACCGTCAGATCGGTGATCTGCAGTGCGGGGCTCGTGCCGGTCACAGCGAGGCCTCCTTGATGTCGAACCGCTTGGTGAAGTGTTCGGCGAGGAAGTTGATCGCCAGCAGGGAGATGAACATGAAGAACGCCGGGATCAGCACGATGTGCGGGCTGCGGGTGATCTCGGATCGCCCGGTGCCCATCATCCCGCCCCAGCTGGACGTGGGCGGCGGGACGCCGAGGCCGAGGAACGACAGGCTCGCCTCACCGATGATGGCGACCGCCACCAGCACCAGCGCGTAGCTCGTGACCGGGACGACGACGTTCGGGAGGATCTCGCGGACGAGGATGCGCAGGTGCCCGGCACCCAGTCCGCGAGCGGCGGTGACGAACTCCCGGGGAGCGTAGGTGAGGGTCGCGGCTCGGGCGACGCGGGCGATCGCCGGAGCCGAAACGATCCCGATCCCGATCACGATCGTCGTCAGGCTGGGGCCGAGGAAGACGCTCAGCGCGATCAGGGCGACCAGCGACGGGAAGGCCAGCGAGATGTCCAGGAAGACACCGATCACGCGGTTGGTCGTTCCGGAGAAGTAGCCGGCGAGGATGCCGAGGGGCGCGCCGATGACGACGGCGACCAGCACCGCGAGCACACCCACGGTGAGACTGATGCGCGCACCGGCGATGACCCGGGCGAGCATGTCGCGACCGATCTCGTCCGTGCCCAGGATGTGGCCGGGGGTGAAGGGCAGTGACGCGATCGCTCCGTAGTCGGAACGCGAAGGATCGGGCAGCGGGAGGATGGGCTGGGCGATCGCCGCGAGCACCAGCAGGGCCAGCCAGCTCGCGGACAGGATCACCGCGACGGGGAGCACCTTCGTGCGTCGGCGCGGCGCCGTGCGGATGGGCTTCGTGTGGGGTGCCGAGGGGACGATCTCGGTCGCTGCGGTGATGGTCATGCGCGCACCCTTGGGTCGAGAGCGGTGTAGAGGAGGTCGACGAGGAAGTTGAGGACGACGTACGCCGTGGCGATGAACAGGACGATGCCCTGCACGAGGATGTAGTCGCGGTTGTTGATGCCGGTGTAGAGGAGGGTCCCGATCCCGGGGAGACCCGAGATCAACTCGACGATGAGGGTTCCGCCGATCAGCGTGCCGATGTTGATGCCCACCACGGTGACCAGCGTCGGCAGGGACGGGCGCAGCGCATAGCGGAACAGGATCGTCCGGTGCGAGAGACCGCCGGCGCGGGCGACGAGGATGAAGTCCTCCTGCAGGGTGCGGATCATCTCGTTGCGCAGCACTCTCGTGTACAGCGGGATGAGCGCGGCCGAGAGCGCGAGTGAGGGGATGAGGATGGAGCGGAAGTTCCCCCATGGATCGACATCCATCGGGACGTAACCGATGGCGGGCAGCAGCTTCAGCTGCACCGAGAGGATCACGATCAGCACGAGCGCGACGACGAAGTTCGGCGTCGACTGCAGGCCGAAGGTGAAGACGGCGACGCCCCGGTCGAACAGGGTGTCCCGGCGGCGGGCGGCGGCGATGGCCAGCGGCACGGCGATCAGGAGCGAGATGAGCTCGGCGGCGAGTACGAGCTGGATCGTGACCGGCAGGCGGTCCATGATCTCGGTGAGTACGGGTTGTCCGGTCCGGAAGGACGTGCCGAAGTCGCCGGTGATGACACCGCCGAGCCATCCGAAGTAGCGGACGAGGAGGGGCTGATCGAGGCCCAGTTGGGCGCGGATCTCTTCGACCGCCCCCTCCGTCGTGTTCCCGGTGGCGCCGACCAGGACCTCGGCGGGGTCGCCGGGGAGGAGGTCGAGCAGCAGGTAGACGAGGAAGCTCGCGCCGAGCAGGACGGCGATCAGGTAAAGCAGGCGGGACCCCACTCTGGTGACCAGTTGCAACGTCGCTCCTTCACTGCCGGGAACTGCCCGAGGTCTCTCATCTGCTCGGGTGAACAGCTCCGGGCCACAGTAGACGGAGGGGTGTATGCACGTGCACACCGTTCCACGCGGTGGACCCCGGCGGCGCGCGGGGTGCCGCGCGAGGATGGTTGATGCGTGGAGAACGTGCAGAGCAGCCCCGCCCTCACCCCGTACGAGCGCATCCGGGAGGGCATCTTCAGCGGAGAGTTCGCTCCCGGCCAGCCGTTGACCGAGAAGCACCTCGCTCAGTGGTGCGGGGTCAGCCGGACCCCGGTCCGGGAGGCCCTCGGCCGACTCGAGCGTGACGGACTGGTGACGTGGACCGAGCGCGGCACGGTGGTGCGCGAGCGCACCCCGGAGGAGATCCTCGACATCTACGACGCCCGGGTGGTGCTGGAGGCGCTCGCCGCGCGCACGGCCGCCGAGCGGCGCAGCGAGCACGACCTGATGATGCTGAGCACCATCGTCGACCAGGCCTCAGCCGTCGATCCGCAGGACATCGAGGCGAAGCTGGGTTCCTCCCGCGCCTTCCACACCGCGGTGCGGAAAGCGGCCCACAACGAGTCGCTGATCGACCTGCTCGGGCGACTCAACCTGCAGCTCGCCCGGCACGCCGACGGGCACCCCACTCTGGGGCAGGACGGCCGATGGGGCGACGCCATCGACATGTACGCGAGTCTCTTCCGTGCCATCGAGGGGCGGGACGGGGAATCCGCCCACGAGATCTCCCGCCGCTATTTCATCGAGGCTCGTAAGCTGCGATTGCAGGCGCTCGCCGGGCTCGCCTGACCCGGCTCGCAGGACCTTCATGAGGTGAGGGCGAGTGGATTTCGGCATGTCGGGCGAGGTGCTGAAGCACTCGGCCATATCCAGCGCACCCTCGTCGAGCCGGCACACGATCGCGAGGCGTTCCGGATCGCGGAACCGGCTACGCTGACCAGGTTCGAAAATCCTGGAACCAAGGGAGCCGCATGTCAGCTGCAGCCGGACGCTCGATCCAGTCCGGGCCGCGGCGGTCGCCCGCAGGGATCAGCCTGGTCGCGACGCTGCTGGTGGTGTGCATGGCGAGCTCCACCCTGCTCTCACCGTTCTACCCGCAATGGCAGGAGGATTGGGGACTGAGCACGGTCGTCATGACGATCGTGTTCGCCGTCTACCCCCTCGCACTCCTGGTGACGCTCCTGGTGGCGGGTTCCGTATCCGACCACCTGGGCAGGCGGCCGGTGGCGACCGCCGCCATGGTGATCCTCGCGATCGCGCTCGGCATCTTCGCCGTGAGCGGGGACGCCGGGATGCTCCTTCTCGGCCGCGTGCTGCAGGGCATCTCGACCGGGCTCGCGATGACGACGCTCGGCGCCTATTCCGCAGAGCTCCAGCCCGCGCGGATGCCCGGTCTCGCCGCACTCGTCAACGCTGCCGCTCCGACGGTCGGTCTGGCGCTCGGCGCGGTGCTCGGGGGCGTGGTCCTCGATCTGTGGCGGGACCCCGTCGCCGTGCTGTTCGGCGTTTCAGCCGTGATCTCGCTCGTCGCCGCCTTCACGGTCTGGTTCCTCCCCGAGACGTCGCCGAGGATCCCCGGCGTGGCGCGTTCCCTCATCCCGACGGTGCACGTGCCCGCGGCCGCCCGGAGCACGTTCGTGCGATCCGTCCCGGCGATCGCTGCGGCGTGGGCCACCGGAGGCCTGTTCATCTCGCTCGGAGCCAGCATCGTCGGGCGCCTGTTCCACGAGTCGAGCCACCTTCTGCAGGGTCTCACCATCGGCGTGATCGCCGGGGTGGGCACGCTCTCGGTGATCCTGATGCGGCGATCCTCCGCGGATGCCGGTTTCCTCGTCGGTACGTCGACGCTCGCCGCCGGTACGATCCTCGGCGTGGTCGCCGTGACGCTGCACGCACTCCCGCTGTACTTCGTCGCGCTCGCACTGACCGGCTGGGGGTTCGGCACCGCCTACGCGGGGGCTCTGCGACTGATCCTGCCGCTGGCGCCCGCCCAGGAGCGCGCGGGACTCTTCTCATCGATCTACGTCGTCGCCTACCTGGCCTTCGGGGTGCCCGCCGTCATCGCCGGCATCGCCATCCCGATCGTCGGGCTCGAAGCGACGGCGGTGGGATACGGGGTGCTCGTGGTGGTGGCGGCCGTCGCGGCGACCGCGCTCCGGCTGCATGCCCGCGGTCGGGGGGACGACATCGCGTCGCCCCATCCGGGTCCGGCCTGACACGGGCGTACGGTGGACGGATGGCCACCACAGTGCGTCGCATGCAGGATCTGACCGTCGAAGACCACCTCATCGAGGTGCCCCTCGTCTGGGGGGATCCCGCCGACAGCCGCACGATCGACGTGCACGCGGCCGTCGTGTCGCGCGAGGGCGGGGAGGATCTCCCGATCCTGACCTTCCTGCAGGGCGGTCCCGGAGGCGAGGCGCCCACCCCGTTCCACGCGCCCGCGGCCCCGTCGTGGCTGGACGCTGCGCTCGCGCACCACCGCGTGGTGCTGCTCGACCAGCGCGGGACCGGCAGGTCCACGCCCGTCTCGGACTCCCTCCTCGACCGGATGCCGTCGGCCGAGGTCGCCGAGTACCTCACGCACCTCCGCGCGGACAGCATCGTCCGTGACGCCGAGGCGATGCGCGAGCACCTGGGCGCGGCGACCTGGAGCACGCTCGGCCAGTCGTTCGGCGGGTTCACGACGCTCGCCTACCTGTCGACGGATGCGGCGTCGCTCGCCGACGTGTTCATCACCGGCGGCCTCAGTGCGATCGGCCGCCACCCTGACGATGTGTACGCCCTCTGCTACGACAAGATGCGCGTGATGACCGAGCGCTACTACCGCCGGTTCCCCGCGCACCGCGACGCCATGCGCCGGCTCGTCGACCTGGCGGATGCGGGCCGGATCGTCCTGCCGACCGGAGAGGTCGTGTCCCGCTCCCGGATGCGGTCGATCGGTTCGCTCCTCGGCGGGGACAACGGATGGCAGACCCTGTGGTCGCTGCTCGAGCACGATCCCGGTACGAACGCGTTCCGCTACGACCTCGCGGGCGCCCTGCCGTTCGGCGGCCGGAACCCCCTGTATTACGTCTTCCACGAGTCGAGCTACGCCGACGGCTTCGCGACGAACTGGTCGGCGGAACGGACCGAGCCCGACGACTACCGCGAGGATGTCACTCTGTTCACCGGCGAGCACGTGCGGCGCGAATGGGCGCGGACGGTTCCCGCCTTCCAGCCGTGGGCGGAGGTGGTCGACCTGCTCGCGACCCACGCGTGGCCGGTGCTGTACGACGCGGAGCGCATCGCCGCATCCGGCGCCCGTGGTGCTGCCGCGATCTACGTCAACGACGTCTACGTGCCGCTCGAGTTCTCGCTCGAGACCGCCGCGCTGATGCCGGGGGTGCAGACCTGGATCACCAGCGAGCACGAGCACTCCGGCCTCCGCACCGGAGAGGTGCTGCCGCGCCTCATCGAGCTGGCCCAGCACCGCCGCGTGCGCTGACGCGCGCCGCCGCGCGGGTACGCGCCTCCACATGCATCCAGGCCCGGTCCGCGAGCCGCCCGGCGAGTTCCGCGTAGAGCTCGACGCTGCGCTCGCCCGGCCAGTCCGCGGGCAGCAGCCCGGCAGGCAGGCCCGGATCCAGGTAGGGCAGGATGCGCCAGCTGTCGATCAGGCGGAGGTAGGCGACGAAGGCGTCCCGGTCGTCGGAGACCGGGACGGTGAGCAGCGGTGTGACGGCCGTTTGGAACCGGCGATGCTCTGCGGCGAGGGCATCGAGGTCCCACCAGCGCGCCACCGCCTCCGGAAGCGACCCGTGCACCACGGGGGTGTCGGTGCGGAAGACCGTCGCGTACGCCCACGCGTCGAGGTCGCCGAGGATCTCCTCGGCCTCGTCCTGGAGGTGGCCGGGACAGATCCACAGCCCCGCGGCCACGGCGCCGCATCCGATCCACTGCAGCCGCCGGCGCAGCTGGTGACGCATGTCCCGGCGACTCTCCGGGATGGAGAACGACACGAGGCACCAGGGATCGCCCGTCGCCATCCGGTGCACCGCGAAGATGCGCCGGTCGCCGCGCTCCAGCATGGGCACCGCCGCCGGGTCGAGGCGGTAGCCGATGCCGTCGGCGCGCTCGCCGATGAGCAGTCCGCGTTGCCGCAGCCGGGCGACGGCCGTGCGCGTGCGCGCCGCGGGCACGTCCAGGTCCGCCATCAACCGGACGAGGTCGGCGATCGCGATCCGGCCGCCCAGCCGCCGCAGGTAGAGGCCGATGAACGTGCGGAGGGCGGATGCGGTGCTTCCGGGCCGGGATTCGAGGTCGTCGAGGACGAGGGTCATGCCGCGTCCTGGGCGTCCATCGCGGCATGGATGGCGATGACGCCCTCGAGCGCCTCGCGATGGGAGATGCTCAGCGGGGACAGCCCGACCCGGATGCCATCGGGGAAGCGGAAGTCCGGGATCACCCCCTGTCGCCAGAGCAACCGGGTCACCTCGCGGAAGCTCGCGTGCCCGAACGAGACGTGCCCGCCGCGCTGCGCCGGATCGGCCGGGCTGAGCAGACGGACGCCGCGGGGGGCGAGCAGCCGGTCGTACGCGTCGACCACGAGCCCGGTCAGCGAGACCGACTTCCGGCGGATCGCGTCGATGGATGCTCGCTCCACGAGATCGAGCATGTCCGACAGCGGCACCATCGCGAGCACGGGAGGCGTGCCGCTGATGAACTGCCGGATGCCGGGCGCCGCGGCGTAGCCCTCCTTCATGGCGAAGACGTCCGCCGCGCCCATCCAGCCCTGGATCGGCTGGCGGAGGCGGTCGTGGAGCTCCGCGCGCACATAGGCGAACGCGGGAGACCCCGGTCCGCCGTTCAGGTACTTGTAGCCGCATCCGACCGCGAGGTCGACGCCCCAGGTGTCGAGCTCCATCGGCACGGCGCCGGCCGAGTGGCAGAGGTCCCACAGCATCAGCGCACCGTGACGGTGCACCGCCGCGGTGATGCCCGCCATGTCCGCCAGGGCGGCGGAGCGGTAGTCGACGTGGCTGAGGACGACGACCGCGGTGCGTTCGGAGACGGCCGCGTCGATGTCGGAGAGCTGCACCCCCGCGATCGGATCGGTCTCCAGCCAGCGCAGCGTCGCGCCGGTCTGGGCCGCGACGGACTCCGCGACGAAGCGGTCGGTGGGGAAGTTCGCCCGCTCGACGACGATCTCGTCGCGGCCGGGCATCGCGGTGACCGCGGCGTGCAGGAGCTTGTAGAGCATGACGGTCGTCGAATCGGCCACGACGGTCTGCCCGCCCGCGGCGCCGAGCGCGATGCGCGCGATCCGGTCACCGAGCACGGTCGGGGTGTCCATCCATCCTTCGTCCCAGGAACGGATCAGCCGGGTGCCCCATTCGTCCGCCACGAACCGGGACAGGTGATCGGCGGTCGATCGCACCGGCCTACCCAGCGAGTTGCCGTCCAGATAGGCGGTCACGCCCGGCGCGGGGACGAACTCCTCGAGATAGCCGGCGAGCGGGTCACGGGCGTCGAGGTCCGTCGCCTGCGCACGCAGTCCGTCGAGGACGGGGGAGGGGGATGCGGTCATCAGAGCTCCTGCAGATGGCGGGCGGTGAGCGGGCGGGCGTCCGGCAGGCGGAGCGCGGACGGGTCGTCGCCGGGGATGTGGACGAGGGGAGTGTGCGGCTGGAGCGGGTCGAGCGGGCTCAGCGCGTCGAGGATGTCGGTCGAGGCCATGCCGGCGTCCGCGAGCGCGGCGAGTTCGCGCGCGTTGAGCCCGACGGGCAGCGGCCCGTTGCCCAGGTCGGTGCCGTAGATCACGCGGCCGCCGACGGCACGGAAGCGCCGGATGTTCGAGGTGGCGATCGCGTAGTGCTCGTCGTGGCGCCCCCAGCCGTGGATGTCGAGGGTCGAGATCCAGCCGGTGCCGCGTGCCATCGCCCGCAGGTCGTCGTCCGCGAGCACCTCCGTGAAGGGCGCGTGCGCGAGCAGGTGCGCACCGAGGCGTGCGGCCCGCACCGCCTCACCCGGTCCCTCCGCGTGCACGACGACCGGGAGGCCGTGGCGTCTCGCCTCGGTCACGACGGTGCGGAGGTCCTCGTCGCCGAGCACGGGACCGGCTGTGCTGTTGCCGGCGACCTTGATGAGGGACGCGCCGTGCCCCGCGACGTCGGCGACCGCTGCCCGGATGTCGCCCGCCCCGGCGACCTCCCGGAACGAACCGGCCGCCGCCCAGGTGCGGTCGCTCGGGTAGCCACCCGGAGCGGTGAGGAACGGCCCGGCGAATTCGACGCGGAGACCCGCGCGCTCCGCGGCGTCGGCGGTGGCCGCGAGATGCGCCGGCTCGCCGCCGAGATCGATCACGCGGCCGAGGACCCCGCCGGTCAGCTCCGCCGCGGGGACGAGCGAGAGGTGCACGTGGGCGTCGGTGAAGCCGCCGGTGACGACGCCGCCCAGCCGCGGGGCGGACGCATCCGTACCCTCTCGCAGGGTGAGCCCGCCGTCCGCGCCCGCGTCGACGACGCCGGTCTCCCACGCGCCCGCGCGGGTGCGGAACCGGACGACGGCGCGCGTCGTCATCCCTGTCCGATCTCCGTGCGCACGCGGTACAGCTCCGGGAAGAAGGTGAGCGACAGGGCGCGCTCCAGGAAGCCCACCCCGCTCGATCCGCCGGTCCCGGTCTTCGTGCCGATGGTCCGGCCGACCGTGCGCAGGTGCCGGAATCGCCAGAGCTGGAAGTTGTCCTCGATGTCCACGAGCTCTTCGCACGCCTCGTAGAGGTCCCAGTACTCGGCGGCATTCTCGTAGATCGTCCGGAACACCGGCACGAGCTCCTCGCTGGCGCGGTAGGGCTCGCGCACATCGCGGGTGAGGATGGCCTCCGGCACGGGAAGACCGCGACGGGCGATCAGCCGGAGGAACTCGTCGTACAGGGTCGGCTGCTCCCACTCGGCGGTGAGGTGGGCCAGGGCGGCGGGATCGTCGGCGAAGACGGTCAGCATCCGCTCGTTCTTGTTGCCGAGCGCGAACTCCACCGCGCGGTACTGCGCCGACTGGAATCCGGAGGAGTTGCCGAGGCTGCCGCGGAACTGCGCGTACTCGGTGGGGGTGAGGGTCGCCAGCACGGACCACTGCTGGATCATCACCTCCTGGATGTGCTTGACCCGCGCGATGCGCTTCAGCGCCGTGCGCAGGTCGTCCGCCGCCATGCTGCGGCGGGCGGCGCTGATCTCGTGCAGCACGAGCTTCAGCCAGAGTTCGGTGGTCTGGTGCTGGATGATGAACAGCATCTCGTCGTGATGCTCGGGACGGCTCAGCGGATGCTGCGCGTTCAGGACCTCGTCGAGCGCCAGGTACCGGCCGTAGCTCATGCGATCGCTGAAGTCGGTGACGATGGTCTGTTCGATGTCCCGGGTGTTGTCGTCGCTCATCGTCGCTCCCTCATGCCCGTCTGGGCTCGGTGAAATGTATCAACACCGTGACGGGCGTCACAAGAGTGAAGCGTGCGGGGTGTGACCGGCGAGTCGGCCTCAGCCCTCGAGGTCGGCGTAGACGGTCTTCTCCTTGGTCTCGACGGCGGGGATCGCCTGCCCGAGCGCCCAGACCCGGAAGTGCTCCGTCTGCTTGTGCGCCGCGAAGGCGGCCTCATCCGCGTAGACCTCGAAGACGCGGAACACGTTCGGCTCCGTGGGGTCCTGGTACGGCTGGTAGACGAGGTTCCCGGGCTCGGCGCGGCTCGCGTGGGCGAGGTGCACGAGCGCGTCCCGCACGATGTCGGCCTGACCGTCCTTGACCGTCCAGATCGCGTTGCAGATGTAGGCCATGTGGTTCTCCTGGTCGGTCCGGGTCCGCGCCGTCTCCGGCGGATGTCGGTTCTCATCGTAGGCGGGACGGGTCCGCGCGCTCTGCCGAGACCACCCTCCGGTAGGGGGTGGTCGATACCTCCGGATGATGTGCCCGAGGGGGCGGGGTTCCTAGCGTCGGAAGGTGGACGTCATCAATGAGCTCATCCTGCAGGCCGCGGCATCCCCGTGGCTCCTCCTCGTGCTGTTCGCGGTGGCGGTGATCGACGGATTCTTCCCGCCCGTCCCCAGTGAGACCGTGCTGGTGGCCGCCGCCGCCGTCGCCGCCTCGACCGGGGCGCTGCACACGGTGCTGCCGATGGTGCTGGTGGCCGCCGCCGGCGCGATGATCGGCGACAACATCGCCTACGCCATCGGGCGGGGCGTCGGGACCACCCGGTTCCGGTGGATGCGCCGACCCCGGGTTGCGGCCGCCTTCGCCCGCGCGCAGCACGCGCTGGACCGTCGGGGCGCCGCGCTCATCCTCGGTGCCCGGTACATCCCGGTGGGGCGGGTGGCGGTCAACATGTCCGCGGGTGCCCTCGGCTATCCGCGGCGCCGGTTCGTCCCGTTGAGTGCGGTCGGTGCGGTGAGCTGGGCCGCCTACAGTGCGATCATCGGTGTCCTCGCGGGGCGCTGGCTCGAGGACCAGCCGCTGCTCGGGGCCGTGCTGGGCGTCGCCTTCGCGCTCGCGCTGGGCCTCGCGATCGACCGGGTGGCGTCCGTGCGCCGCCGCCGCGCCGAGTCCCGGGAGGCCCGCACCCCGCAGGAGTCGGCACCGGCCGAACGCCGGTGATGAGGGGCGCATTGCTACGCTTCACACGTCGTTCGCTTGCGATTGGTTGAGGCCTCGGTCTCCCCTGCGCGGCGAGTTCAGCCGGTGGAACGTCCGCTTCAACATGAGGGAAGACCCGTGTTCTTCCCGGTTTCTCGCATCGTCGCGAACGACTGCTACGAAACATCAGTGAAGTGTGAGGTACGTACGTGACGAAGAAGAAGGTAGCAATCATCGGTGCCGGTCCGAGCGGAATGGCGCAGCTGCGCGCATTCGAATCGGCAGAGCGCAACGGACGGGAGATCCCCGAGATCGTCTGCTTCGAGAAGCAGGCGGACTGGGGTGGTCAATGGAACTACACCTGGCGAACCGGCCTCGACGAACACGGCGAGCCCGTGCACTCGAGCATGTACCGCAACCTGTGGTCGAACGGGCCGAAGGAAGCCCTCGAATTCGCGGATTACTCATTCGATGAGCACTTCGGACGTCCCATCTCTTCATATCCACCACGTCCCGTCCTCTGGGACTACATCGTCGGCCGGCTGCAGCACACCGATGTACGCAAATACGTACGCTTCGAAACAGTCGTCCGGTTCATCACATTCGACGAGACATCGCAGCTGTTCACCGTTGCGAGCGAACACCTGCCGAGCGGCGAGACGTCGTTGGAGACCTTCGACCACGTCGTCGTCGCAAGCGGTCACTTCTCCTATCCGCACATGCCGGACGCCCCCGGCATAGAGACGTTCACGGGGTTCGTCGCGCACGCGCATGATTTCCGCGGGGCCGAGGCGTTCGAGGGTCAGGATGTCTTGGTCGTCGGTTCGAGCTACTCCGCCGAGGACATCGGGAGCCAGGCGCACAAGATGGGGGCGCGATCGGTCACCGCGAGCTACCGGTCGAAGCCCATGGGTTATGACTGGCCCGAGGGCTTCGAAGAGCGTCCCGCGATCACACAGATCGACGGCTCCCGCGTGTACTTCGCCGACGGCACGGCGAAGGATGTCGACGCGATCGTCTTCTGCACGGGATACCAGCACAAGTACCCGTTCTTGCCGGATGAGCTCGCCCTGTCGGGCCCCAACACCGTGTACCCGGCCGGGCTTTACCGGGGCGTGGTGTGGCAATCGAACCCGGCGCTCTTCTACGTGGGCGCGCAGGATCAATGGTTCACGTTCAACATGTTCGACGCGCAGGCCTGGTACGTGCGCGATCTGATCATGGGTGTGGCCCCGATCCCGGACGCAGCGGAGCGTGAGCGCTTCATCGAGGAGTGGACCGCGCTCTTCGAGGCGATCCCGGACGTCACGGGTGAGATCGTGTTCCAGGGCGAATACGTGCGCGACCTGTTGCAGCAGACGGATTACCCGGATCTCGACATCGACAAAGTCGTGCAGATCTTCATCAGCTGGAAGCACGACAAGCAAGAAGACATCATGGGCTACCGTGACCGCCGCTATCGGTCCGTCATGACGGGTACGCTCGCCGCCCAGCACCACACTCCGTGGCTGGACGAACGTGACGACAGCATCGAGCGCTATCTCGCAGGTCACGTGGATTCCCAGACCGGAGAGATCACGCTGCCCGACGCACGGACGCTCCTGAGGTCCTGAGCATGGACCCTCCGGGCAGGAGACGCACGATGACGCGGTTCCTGCCCGGAGGCACTCCAGGCCGGCGGTCTCGAGTAGTACCGCATTTCGGGGCGGGGAAACCTTCCCTGGTCCACCCCGTGTGCCGTCAGTATCGGGTGCGCCGCCGGACGAGGAGCAGCACGCCTGCGGTGGTGAGCAGCCCCGCGGCGAGCAACGGTGTGAGCCAGGCACTCGCCGACTGCCCGGTTCTCGGGAGGGTCTGGCCCCGGTCACCGCCGCCGTCTGCCGGTGTGCCGCCGCCGTCTGCCGGTGTGGGGACGTCCGCGGTCACCGTGACGGTGACGTGCGCGGTGGCGTCCGCGTAGTGCACGGTGTCCGGGTGGAAGGTGAGCACCACCGTGTGGGTGCCCACGGGGAGGCCGGCCAGCTGCACGTCTGTCGTTCCGGTGTCCGGGTCGACGTTCCCGGGCGTGCCGATGACTTCTCCGTCGAGAGTGGCGGAGACCGCGCCGTCCAACGGCGCCAGTGCAGCGCGGGCGCGGGCGTCGGCATCCACGGTGACCTGCGCGTGGAGCGTTGCGGTGTCGCCGGCGGCGATCGCGACGTCGGTGGGAGCGGCCTCCAGCCGGGTTGCGCGGGCGACGAGCACGACCGGCTGCGCCGCGGAGTCGGAGGCCCCGAAGCCTGTGGCCGGCAGGAACCGTGCCGTGAACGCGTGGGTCCCCGCAGCCAGCCCGGTCAGTTCGGTGTGGAACCGGCTCACGCCGTCATGCGGGGTGGGGTCGATGTCATCGCCGGGGGAGAGGACGGCGACCACCTCGCCGTCGCGGAGGATTTCGACCTGACCGGCCGGTTCGCGCCGGCTACGGGTGTCGGCGGTGACCGCCACGTCGAGTTCGACGGGGTCGCCGGCACGGCCGGATGCGCTCACCGCGGTGAGCGCGGTGGACGTGGCAGCAGGTGTGACGGTGATGGTGACGGGGGCGGAGTCAGCGCCGTTGTACACGTCGTCGCCGCCGTACACGGCGGTGAGCTGCGTCACGCCGGTCGGCAGCCGCAGGTCGCTGAATGCTGCATTGCCGGCCTGATCGAGGGTGGCCATCGCGATGTGTTCCGTGCCGTCGGCGAGCAGCACGATGCCGGTGGCGGGGACGCCGGCGCCGTCTGCGGGTCGAACGGTGACGGTTGCGGCGAGCGGCTCACCGTACACCGCGGTGGTGTCGGTGGGGGTGAGGATGACGACGGCTTGGTCTTCGAACGCTTCCATCCGAACGGGGGCGCTCGCGGACGCGGCGATGTTCTCCGTGCCCTCGAGCTTCGCCTGCACGGTGAACGGTCCGATGCTGCTGGGTGCGGTGATGGGGATGCTGAATCGTCCTGCCGCGTCGACGGTGCCGACGGTGTCGTGTCCGTTGACGGCGACGGCGATTCGTTCCCCGCCGCGCAGGGCGGCACCATCCGTGGTGACGGTACCGGCGATGGTGACTATGTCCCCGGCGGGAACCCGTAGCCGCGGCTGGTCGAGGGTGGTGAGCGAGTGGGCGGGACCGGGGCCGACGACCACGTCGAGGGTTGCGCTGGCGCGCTGCGTGCGGTCGCGGGAGGTGAACTCCGCTTTCAGAGTGTGGCGGCCCTGCGCGAGGTCGAACCGGAAATCGACCCGACCATCCACAGTGCTGTCGAGGCCGAGGAAGGTGTTGCCGGCGGTGAACATGACGGTACCGGGGGAGGGCACGAGTCCGTTCGTACCGGTGACGGTGACCTGCGCTTCCTGCGGCACGCCTGCCAGGAACAGGGTCGGCGCCGTGAGGGTCAGTTGGACCGGGTTCTGGTACCTGATCTCGACGTAGCCGTCGCTGTTCGCGGAGGTGGTCAGGCGGACGTTCTCCGCGTCGGGGCTGGTGTAGCTGGCGCCCCCGGCACCGCCGCCCCCGACACTCGCAGACAGGAACTTCTTGCCGGATTGGCCTCCGTTCCCGGACGGCCAACCGCCGCCGCCGCCACCACCGCCGCCGGACGCGGTGAGCCGGGCGGCACCGGAACCGTTCGTGCCGGACGTGCCGGTCTGTGTGCCCGGTGCACCGCCCTTGCCCGGGTGGTGCCCGAAGGTGCCGTCTTCACCGGCCAGGTCAGCGCCGCTCGTGCCCCAGCCGCCCGCGCCACCGAACCGCCACGGGTGCGGCTGCGGGATCGTCGGATCCGTTTTCAGGGCACCGCCGACACCGCCACCGCCGCCGGCGACCGCGATCAGGTTCGTGCCGCGCAGGACGGCGGCTGCGCCACCGCCGCCACCGCCGTGCAGCGCGGCGCCGGCCGGGCTGCCCCCGGATCCGCCGTTCAGGTAGCCGATGCCCGCGGACTGCGTATGCGGCGCGCCGCCGCGTTTCGCACCGTACAGACGGAGCGTCTCACCAGGGGTGACATCCAGGTCGAACTCCAGCTGCCCGGCCCGACCGCTCCCAGGGGCGGACTGCCCCTCTCGCACGATGTCGCCGCCGGAACCGCCCGCCATCGTCACCGACACCCGCTGCACACCGGCCGGCGGCGTCCAGTCCACACCCGCCGGGTCGGTGATTCGAACCGTCCTGATCTCCGCGGAGGCGGCCAGGCCGTCCTCCTCAGCGTGCGCCGCGGTCGGGGCGAGCAGGGCCAGCGTCGACATCATCGCGGCACTCAGCAGCACCGCGAGGACGCGGGTGGTGGGATGCGGGCGGAGTCGGGAAACACGTGAAGACATCATCACTTCCGACCCTATCCAGGCGCGGATGCCCGGCCACAATCGTGCTGGTCGAGGGGGGTCGCCGGATCGCGGATGGCGGGACGGGGTGTCACCGATAGGCTTCCGGGGGCCGATGAGCGGAGCCGGGAGAAGAACAATGACGCACCCCACGGGAACACCCGCTGCACAGGCCCGCGCGTTCGCGATCGGCGCGTTCACCGTGGGCCTGCTCTCCCTGGTGGTCTTGATCGTGCTCTTCGGGGTACTCGGCGGAATGGCCCCGCTCGTCGCTGCGAGCATCCTCGGCATCGTGGCCGTCATCCTCGGCATTCTCGCGATAAGACGCGGTGCTGCGCGCGGGTTCGCGATAGCGGGGATCGTGGCAGGTGCGTTGGCGGTCGTGCTCGGGCTCGCGATCCTGATCTTCGCGCTCCTCTTCGTCGGAGCGCTCGGGATCTGAATCCTGCCGACGCAGTCCACCGGGTCTCCTCGCGTGAGCTGATGCTCGGGCACGCCACCGCGGCGGGCTTCACTGGGGTGACGACGCGACCCCACGCCGTCACATTCACACCATCGCGTCTCGGGGTCATGATCGTCACGCACAGGAAGGTGTGGGGCCGAGGTGCTGTCACCCCGGCCCCGCGACCCGATCTGCTTACTGAATGGCGAGCGTCCAGTTACCGTCGGCGGTTACGGCGAGGACTGAGGGGCCCGCCGAGATGGGTACCGTCCCCGAGTACGCTCCGATCTCGTTCACGAGAAGTCCGATGTTGAACAGGTCGGCGGTCTCCTCGATCACGACGAAGTTCCGTGCACCGTCGTGGGTCGTGGTCAGCGCCGCGGCGCCCCCGTCGTACAGGAACACCGCGTCGCCCGCACCGTTGCTCGCCAGCGTCGGCGCAGTGCCCATCGGTGCGATCGTGATCGTCCACTCCCCGTCTGCGGTCACCTGGATGCGGGTGCCGTCCCCGAGCGCGTTGATGCCCCAGGCGGTGCTACCCGTGTAGGACCCGATCGTGTTGACCAGCAGCTCGCCGGTCGATGAGTTTCCGGCGTCGAGCACGGACAGGGCGAAGTTGCGGGATCCATTGTGTGCTGCGGTCACGAGGCCACCGGCGGCTCCTTCCGGGAGGGTGATGAGGCCGTCACCGGTACCCGTGTGCGTTTCGGTGTCGAACACGCCCCATTCCTCGTTCGCCCACGTTGCCGCGGTCGCCTCCGGCTGAGCAGTCTTTTCCGGTGCTGGCTCAGCCTCGGCCGGGGCGCCGGGTACAGCCGCTTCGGCAGCGGGGGCGCCGTCGTCGGCGGTGTCACCCTGCGGTGAGGCACTCCCGTTGACGGACCCGATCACGATTCCGAGCACCACGACCGCGGCCGTCACGCCCCACGCGATACCCCGCATCCGTGCGTAGCCATCGAGGGGGCGACCCTGCTTGTCGCGGGCCGCGCCGGTGAGCACCAGGATGAGGTCCACGAGGGTCCAGATGCCGAAACCGCCCAGCGTGACGAGCTTCAGGACACCGGTGCCGATCTTGCCGAGGTAGAACCGGTCGACTCCGAACGTCCCGAGGAAGAGTGCGAACAGCCAGGCGAGAAGGAACGAGCGCAGGCCGGCGTCGGGTTGCGGTGCGGCCGGTACCGGCGGGGTGGGCGCCGCGTACGGCGTGACGGGAGTGGACATGGTGGGTCTCCTTGTTGTGTCGATGGTGGTTCCGGGGAGCGGTGGGGCGTCAGTACGCCCACTCCCAGCCGGTCGTAGCCCACGGGAGGTAGGCCACCGAGCCGTGGTCCGTGGGCAGGTCGAGGACGACCCAGCCGGCGACGCTCTGCCCCGGACCGATGTCGAGCGGGAGCCGGTCGCCGGAGTCCATGCACCAGGAGGCGTTCCCCAGCGGATCGTTCACTCGGGTGCCATTCGCGTCGAACGCCTGCCACACCCACTCCGAGAAGGTCACGGTGCCGATCTCGGCCTGCGCGAGCTCCGGGGTCGTCTCCACGTTGAGATGGATGCCCACGAAATGGCCGTTCTTTGGCGGATCCGCGTACTGGTCGGTACAGGCGATGTCCACGACGATGTCCGTCACGACGAACTGCGCCACGGGAACGGCGGAATCCTCGCCAAGGGTCATGCCCGCCAGCTGGCCGACCTCTTTCACAAGATTCCCGCGGTCGCTGAGGATCCGGTCGCCGTACGTGGCCTGATCGGGATCGTCTGCCTGAGTGGGGGATGCGGTGGCGACGGGCGCGGTGTCCGGCAGGCGGTCTGAATCCGGCGCGGCGGCCGCACCGCAGCCGGCTGTCAGCATCGTCGCCGTGACGACAGCGGCAAGTGAGAGCGCATGAGTACGACGCATGGGGCCAGTCCTTTCGAGCTCGGGTGAGCGGACGGGCCGGTCCCCCAACATGGGCCCGTCCGCTCCGGCGGCTGTACCGCCAGGGATGACGTTAGAAGCCCGCGCCCACCTGCCGGCCATGGATCATCGCTAAGACCCCTTATCAGTCCTCGAAGGTGCGCGATCTCCCCGCTCGGCGATAGGTTCGGTGCATGAGGGACACCGCCACGCTGATTCGAGAAGACAGGCTTGTCTCCCGTCCCGAGCTCTCGTTGGCCGGCGTCGCGGAACTCGCCGGTGTGCAGCGCCCGGTCGCATCCATGTGGCGGAGCAGATTCGCCACCGGCTCCGACGCCTTCCCACGCCCGGTCGGCCGGCGAAAGGGCGCGTTGATGTTCGATGCCCGCGAAGTCGGACAATGGCTGACCCGGACACGACACGGGAACAACCCGGACGCGGAAGCAGACGCAGCGGCGTCGGCGGCACCCGCAGACCTCGACTGGTCGGAATCGGCGCACGTGGCCGAGCTCGAGGCGCTCATCGCGCTCTCGTCCCACGTCGGAGGGCTGGCAGCGACGACCAGGCTAGAAATGCTGATAGCCGCTCGAGCCGTGGATCCCGCTGATGAGTTGCTCCTCTCCGAGATATCCACACACGTCGCTCGGGGCGCGGATTGGTCGCACTTCACCGACGCGCTGGTCGACGCCGCCTACTCGCCCAGCCGCGCCCTTGCGATCACGCGCTCGCGCCACAGCGCCACTAAGGGCGCCGACGGTTCCGCCGGCCCCCTCACGTCCGCAGTTCGGGACCTTGTCGCCGACGTCGTCGCAACCCTCGCCCGCCGCGATCCCGTCGAACGGGTCGTCATCGACCGAGGCATCGACGACGAACTCGCCGTCGTCCTTGGCCAGAGGCTCGGAGAGGAAGTCGCGCTCGCGACTGTGCCATCGCCTGCCGGTCGCGCCATACGCCGCCAACTCCGCGTCGAGGGCATGTGGGCCGAGACCGACGCCGACACCGTTACCGGACGAACCGTGCGTGTCGCGCGCGTGCCGTCAGAGCCCGGTCACACGGTGCAGCAGATGCTGACCGACGCTGAGTCCGTCGTGTTGTCGATGGAACAGGACGATGCCGCGGTCTTGGTCGGCCCGGCCCGCGCGCTCATCGACGCCCTGCCGGCCCGCGCACGCCTCGTACGCGACGACGTCCTGCGATCAGGCAGACTGCGGGCTGCCGTGCGGCTACCGCGGGGACTCATCACAGCGGCCACACGCGACGCCCTCGCGCTCTGGGTGCTGGGTCCGCCGATCGGCGACGTCGCGTTGGACCAGCGCTTCACAGCGACCGCTGACCTCATCGACTCACCGCTCACCGCCGCCACACGCGAAGACCTCATCAGCGACGTGATCGCCGGCATGGGCAGCGCCGCCGAGGTGCGAGCCCGTACCTTCCGATTCGCGACCCTCACGCGCACGGCATCTCTTCTGGCACGCTCCGGGTCTTTCATCACAAGAAGACCAACTGCGAACGGGCCGCGGTCCTCGTCCGCGGCGACCGCAGCGCGCCTGGACATAGCGGCGCTCGCCGCAGCGGGAGATGTTCCGGACACCATCCGCACAAGCAGCGCCCCCAGTCAGTCGGTGCAGCCGGCGGGTCTACCCGAACTCGTAGCAGCCGGTCACCTGCGTCTCCTGTCAGGCACTCGAATCGCTGACGGACTCACCGGGGGCGCGGGTCTCGTCGTGGTCACAGCAAACGATCTCGATGAACCCTCGAGCATCGGCGCGCGACGTGTCGACCAGTTGGCATTCGCAAGCGCTCATCCCTCTGCGCATCTCACCCTGCCGGGCGACGTCATCTTCCGCACGGGGCCGACTCCTGCCGCGTGGGTCGATACCGAGGGTTCCAAGGTGGTCGCCTATCCGGCGCGGGTGCTCCGCATCACCGCAGCGGATCCCGGCGGACTCGTGCCCGAGCTCGTCGCCGCCGACATCCCCTCGCAGCCTGCAGGCCCAGGCGCCTGGAAGCGATGGATGCTGCGCCGCGTCGCACCCGCATCCATCCGGCCCCTGCGTTCTGCGCTCGCCGATCTCGATGCGGCGCGCACCGAACTCGAGCGCCGCATCGCAGCTCTCGACCAGTACGTCGATACGCTGACAGCCGCCGTGGCAGCCGGCGCCGTCACTCTCTCCGACCCGAACGACGCCGCGACCGCGGCACCCGCACCGCAGTAAGGAACTCCATGCCCCGCACACCGAAAGCCGTCGCGCTCGCGCCGTCGACCATGAAGGAGCTGAAGGACACGCTCTGGAAGGCGGCCGACAAGCTGCGCGGATCGATGGACGCCTCGCAGTACAAGGACGTCATCCTCGGCCTCGTGTTCTTGAAGTACGTCTCGGATGCGTTCGACGAGCGACGCGCGGGCATCCGCGCCGAACTCACCGCGGACGGGTACGACGAGGAGCAGATCGCCGCGCTCATCGACGACACCGACGAGTACACCGGCCGCGGCGTGTTCTGGGTGCCGGCGAACGCCCGGTGGGGGTTCCTCGCCGAGCACGCCAAGGGCGGGTCGGTGGACGGGATCGACAAGTCGATCGGCCTGCTCATCGATGAGGCGATGGATGCCGTGATGCAGGCGAACCCGCAGCTGGCGGGCACCCTGCCGCGCATCTTCAACCGTGACAACGTCGACCAGCGCCGGCTGGGGGAGCTCGTCGACCTGTTCAACTCGGCACGGTTCGCCGGGCAGGGTCAGGGCGGCGCGGACGGGCGCCGCGCGCGTGACCTGCTGGGGGAGGTGTACGAGTACTTCCTGGAGAAGTTCGCCGCGGCCGAGGGCAAGCGAGGCGGGGAGTTCTACACGCCTGCCGGTGTGGTGCGGGTGCTGGTCGAGGTGTTGCAGCCGACGCGGGGGCGGGTGTACGACCCGGCGTGCGGGTCGGGCGGCATGTTCGTGCAGGCGGAGAAGTTCATCGACGCCCACCACGGTGAGGGCAGCGACATCTCGGTCTTCGGGCAGGAGCTCAACGAGCGCACCTGGCGGATGGCGAAGATGAACCTCGCCATCCACGGGCTGACCGGCAACCTCGGCCCGCGCTGGGGCGACACGTTCGCCCGCGACCTGCACCCGGACCTGCAGGCGGACTTCGTGATGGCGAACCCGCCGTTCAACATCAAGGACTGGGCGCGCAACGAGGACGACCCCCGCTGGCGGTTCGGCGTCCCGCCGGCGAACAACGCCAACTACGCGTGGATCCAGCACATCCTCTCCAAGCTCGCGCCCGGCGGGCGGGCCGGTGTCGTCATGGCGAACGGCTCGATGTCGTCGAACTCGGGCGGTGAGGGCAGGATCCGCGCCGAGATCGTCGAGGCCGACCTCGTCTCGTGCATGGTCGCGCTGCCGACGCAGCTGTTCCGTTCGACCGGTATCCCGGTGTGCGTGTGGTTCTTCGCGAAGGACAAGGGCAAGCGCGCCGGCGAGGTGCTGTTCATCGACGCTCGCAACCTCGGGCACATGGTCGACCGCGCGGAGCGCGCGCTCAGCGACGAGGACATCGCCAGGATCGCCGGCACGTTCCACGCCTGGCGTGGCATCGAATCGGATGCTGCGCCCGAAGAGTACGCGGACGTTCCGGGCTTCTGTTATTCGGCCGCTCTCGCCGAGATCAAGGCCGCGGACTACGCGCTGACCCCGGGCCGTTACGTCGGTGCCCCGGAGGTCGAGGCCGACGGTGAGCCGATCGAGCAGAAGCTCGCGCGCCTGCGAGGCGAGTTGGAGTCGCAGTTCGCTGAGTCGGCACGCCTGGCGGATGTTGTGCGTGAACAGCTGGGGAGGATCAATGTCTGAGTGGTCTCGGGTGCCACTGGCATCGGTACTGGACTTCCGCGAGGGACCCGGAATTATGGCGGCTGACTTCCGCGCGGAAGGTGTCCCCTTGCTCCGGCTCTCGGGATTGAAGCGTGACGGAAACCTCCTCAGCGGGTGCAACTATCTTGATCCTGAGATGGTGGAACAGCGCTGGAGCCACTTCCGGGTGCGAAAGGGCGACGTGTTGCTCAGCACCTCGGCGTCCTTAGGGGAAGTAGCGGTAGTGGACGCGCCTGCCGTCGGCGCCATCCCTTATACCGGTCTGATCGGGTTCCGCCCCAAGGATGGTCGCGTGGATCCGGCATTCATTCCGTTAATGCTGCGCGAGCAGTCGTTTAAGGATCAGATCGAGGCCATGGGTGTCGGCAGTGTGATGAAGCACTTCGGGCCTACCCATCTGAAGTTGATGACCGTAACGCTCCCCCCCAGGCCCGAGCAGCAGGCGGTCGCCGAGGTGCTGGGTGCCCTCGACGACAAGATCGCCGCCAACACCGCCCTCATCTCTCTTACGGCGCAGAACGCGGCCGCGATTGTCGGAGGGGGACCTTGCCAGGACGTCCCACTCGCTGACGTCGCTCTCTTCCACAATCGGAGGCGGATTCCACTTTCAGCGAGCCAGAGAGATGCGCGGCCAGGCAACGTGCCGTACTACGGAGCGAACGGTCGGCTAGCAACTGTGGATGGGGCGCTTTTCGACGAGCCGTTGGTTCTCCTTGGCGAGGACGGCTCAGTGGTCCGAGACGACGGCTCGCCGTTCGTTCACTACATCTGGGGCCCCGCGTGGGTCAACAATCACGCGCACGTGCTTACCGGGGCCGGGCTGTCGACCGAGCTTCTCCACGTGGTGCTCACCCGGAGCAAGGTGGACACGCTCGTTACGGGCGCGGTGCAACCAAAGCTCTCAATGGGTAACGCGAAGAGAATAAGCGTGCGCATCCCTGACCGCTCACGCCTGGCTGTCGTCGATCGTCAGGTCTGCGCGCTGTTCGCATCTCGGCGGGCGGCGACGGAAGAGTGCCGCACCCTTACCGAAACACGCGACGCGCTGCTGCCGCAACTGATGTCGGGGAAGCTCCGGGTGCGCGACGCGGAGCGGATCGCTGTCGATGCCGGGCTCTGAGCGCCTGGCGGGATAGATTCACATGACTGCATCGGCGCAGCATCTGGGGAGATGAAGAGTATGACCGCGACCACCGCGTCCTCATCGGCAACGACACGTTCTCCGCGCCCGGTGCGGCGGACGCCCATCTGGGCGAAGGCGCTGCTCGTCGGAGCGCTCTTCCTGCTCGTCGTGGGCGCCGGGTTCGCCGGCGTCAGCGTTGGACAGCTCCTCGGTGCCGACGAGCAGCGTTCCGTACAGGTCACGAAGGCCCTATCAACGGAGGAGCAGGTGATCTTCGTCACATCGGGCATCACCGGTCTCGAGACGAAGCGCGACAACCAGGACTTCTTCGGGTGGTTCGACATCCCGTTCAGCGACCGGGAGATGTTCATCCAGTACGACTTCGACGCGAAGTTCGGCATCGAAGGCCAGGACGTGCGGATCGAGCCGACCGGTGACAAGCAGTACACGGTGACGATCCCCGACTTCGTCTTCCTCGGCTACGAAAACCCCGCGTTCAGCGTGGCGACCGAGTCCAACGGCATCCTCAGTTGGACGACCCCCCAGATCGACACCATTGCGGCGGTGGAGGAGATCCTGACCGACGAGGTCATCTCCGAGCACCTCGAAGGCGTCCGCCCGCTTCTTGAGGTGCAGGCGACGACGTTCTACGAGCGCATCGTCTCCAGCATCGACCCCGACGTCGAGCTCACCTTCGAGTTCGCCGACAACTGAGCCTGACTGCAGCGAAAACGAGAGAGCCATGACCCCGGACCCCACAGCGAAGTCCAACGAGAGCACCCCGACCCCCCCGCTCGACGAGAAGCCCTTCCTCGACGCCCGCGCTGAGGCGAAGTCGCGCTACGGACGCTTCAACCTCGCCATTATCGGCAACTCCGGGGTGGGCAAGTCCTCCCTTGTGAACGCCGTCTTCGGCCGCGACTGGGCGAAAGTGGGAACCGGCCTACCGGTCACCCGTGGGGTGCAGTACTACCACGATGAGTCCCTCGGCATCTGGGACGTCGAAGGCTTCGAGATCGGCTCGATGCTTTCGCCCGCGGAACAGCTGCGCGGCCACCTGAAGATCATCTCGGAAAGACCCGCGAACGAGCAGATCTCAGTCGTCTGGTACTGCGTCAACGCTTCCTCGGCAAGGCTGCAGCAGCCCGAAATCGACATGATCCGCGAACTTGATGCGCAGGGTCTGCCCGTGGTCCTCGTGCTCACCAAGGTTGACTGGACGAAGAACCCCATTACGGGAAAGCGCGACGTCGCGCACGCCCTGAAGGAGTTCGTCGAGTGGCTCGAAGAGCCTGTCGACGAGCGTGGCGAGCCGCTCGCCATCCCGTATGAGCGAGTCATCCTGACCTCGACCACCGATCGGCATGGGAAAGGCAAGGGGCACGGACTCGGTGAGCTCGTTGCGGAGACCCTCGCCCTGTCCCCCGAAAACGATCAAGATGCCTTTCGCATCGCGCAGCGTCTCAACCTCCCCTGGAAGCGCGAGCTCGCCCGACCCGTCATCACCGCGGCTGCGACTGCCGCAGCCGCCGCAGCCGCCGTTCCGATCCCGGTGGCGGACGCCGTGGCGCTCGCGCCGATCCAACTCGGAATGATGGGTCGGATCGCCGCGATCTACGACCTCGAGATGAAGACGATGATGTCGGCGGGGGCCCTGGCTCAGCTGGGCGTGCAGTTCACCGGGCAGGCCCTGGCCAGAAGCGCCTTCAAGTTGATCCCGGGCGCTGGCAGCTTCATCGGAGCCTCGGTCGCCTTTGCGCTGACCGTGGCGACGGGCGAAGGCTGGATGCGCCTGTGCGAGCAGGTCCACACCGGCAAGCTCGACATCGGAAAGGTGACCGAGTCCTGGGGAGACTACGCTCCCGGATTCCTCGACATCATCCGCAAGATGACGATCGAGAAGGCCGCCGGTGGCGCCGGAGGTGATCGGTGAGCACCCTGACCGAGGCCGATTGGGAGCAGGATGCGCTCGACCTCCTCGCGGAGCCGCTGGACTGGCGGCCAATCCGCGGCGAGGACATCGCACCGGGCACCGGTGAGCGCGAGACTTGGGACGACCTCCTCATCCGTCCTCGCCTGCTCGACGCGTTGCGCCGACTGAACCCGGGAGTCCCGGCGCACTACCTGCAGCAGGCGGCGGCAGAGATTGCCTCGCCCACCTCGCAGGACGCGATCACCGAGAACCACCGCATCCATCAGTACCTCGTCGGCGGATACCCGATGAGCTACCTCGACGCGGACGGTGCTGAGCAGAACCCGCGACTGCGGCTGCTGAGCACCGATCCGGCGGAGGATGACTGGCTCGCAGTCAACCAGGTGACGATCCGGCAGGGTGACCTGCACCGCCGCTTCGACATCGTGCTGTACGTCAATGGCATGCCGCTGAGCATCCTCGAGCTGAAGCGTGCCGGCTCGGCATCGACCGGGGTGGCGCCGGCGCACGCGCAGCTGCAGACGTATCTGCGCGAGTTCCCGATGGCGTTCCGGTTCTGCGTCTTCACCCTCGCCAGCGATGGCGTGGAGGCCAAGTACGGCACCCCGTTCACGCCGTTGAACCACTTCGCGCCCTGGAACGTCGACGACGACGGAGCTCCGCTCGCCCAGCCGCGAATCGAGGACGGCGTCTCGGTCGAGCCCATCGACGACGCGCTCAACGGTCTCTTCAACCAGGAGCGCTTCCTGCAGCTGGTGCGCAACTTCACGGCGTTCGATGAGAACGCCGACGGGCTCACCAAGCGCATCGCCAAACCGCACCAGTACTTCGCCGTAACGAAGGCCGTGGGGTCCACCGTGCAAGCGGTGGAGACGAACGGCAAAGCAGGTGTTGTCTGGCACACGCAGGGCTCGGGCAAGTCGATGGAGATGGAGCTGTACGCGAACCTGGTGTCGCGGCATCCGAAGCTGAAGAACCCCACTGTGATCGTGGTCACCGACCGTACCGAGCTTGATGGCCAGCTGTTCCAGACGTTCGACCAGAGCCTGCTGCTCGCCGAGAAGCCGGTGCAGGTGCGGGAGCGTGCCCAGCTCCGCGACGAACTCGGCAACCGGGTCACCGGAGGCATTTACTTCACCACGCTGCAGAAGTTCGGGCTGACGGATGCGGAGAAGCAGTCGGGCCTGCAGCATCCGCTGCTGACCGACCGGCGCAACGTGATCGTCGTCGTCGACGAGGCGCACCGCAGCCACTACGACGACCTGGACGGCTACGCACGCCACCTGCGCGACGCACTGCCGAATGCGACGCTCATCGCGTTCACCGGCACGCCCATCTCCTTCGCGGAGCGGGACACCCGCGCGGTCTTCGGCGACTACATCGACATCTACGACCTCACCCGCGCCGTCGAGGACGGGGCAACGGTCCCCGTCTACTTCGAGCCGCGCCTCATCAAGGTCTCGTTCGCCGACGGCGCGACCGAGGAGGATATCGACCGGGTCGCGGACGAGGTCACGCTCGGCCTCGACGACACCGAACGCGCTCGCCTCGAAGCCTCCGTCGCCGTCGTCAACGCCGTGTATGGGGCCCCGGAGCGTATCGAGACCCTTGCTGCGGACCTCGTCCGGCACTGGGAAGAGCGGCGCGAGCGGATGAAGCCGTTCCTCGAGGCCCCGGGGAAGGCGCTGATCGTCGGGGGTACCCGCGAGATCTGTGCCCGGCTCTACGACGCCATCGTCGCTCTCCGGCCCGAATGGCACTCCGGTGCGCTCGATTCCGGTCGCATCAAGGTCGTGTACTCCGGTTCTGCATCCGATCAGCCGCCGGTGAGTGATCACGTGCGGCGTGATTCGGAGAACAAGGCCATCAAGGCGCGCCTGAAGGACCCGGACGACGAGCTTGAACTGGTGATCGTCAAGGACATGATGCTCACCGGATTCGATGCGCCACCGCTGCACACGCTCTACCTCGACCGCCCGCTGAAGGGTGCGCTGCTGATGCAGACCCTTGCCCGGGTGAACCGCACGTTCCGTGGAAAGCAGGACGGACTGCTGGTTGCGTACGCGCCGTTGGCCGACAACCTCGCGAAGGCGTTGTCGGAATACACGGTGTCGGACCAGGAGAACAAGCCGATCGGGCGCGACGTCGATGAGGCGGTCTCGATCGCGACCGAGCTGGTGGCACAGATCCGCGAGATGCTCGCCGATTGGGACTGGCGCGCCATCGTGGCGCAGGGCGGCTCGCGTGCCTGGCGCACGGCTGCGACTACGGTGACGAACTTCCTGCGGGATGCAGCCAACCCGCTCAACGCCGAGGAGCTCGGCCCCGAGCGGCTGTCTGCTCGGTACCGCGCCGCCACCGCGCGGCTGGCTCGCGCGTGGGCGCTCGCCTCAGGCCGCGAGGGACTCGCAGAGCTGCACGACGAGATCGCTTTCTACGAAGAAGTGCGCGTCTGGATGGCGAAGTTCGATGCCGCCGAACGGCAGGCTCGCGATGAGCCGATCCCGGAGGAGATCTCCCGGCTGCTCGCCACGCTCGTCGCGGAATCGATCGCGCCGGGTGGTGTGCTCGACATCTACGAGGCCGCGGGGCTTCCCCGCCTCGCGCTGGACGACCTCGGCCCGGAGTTCCTCGCGAAGGCGCAGGCCGCGCCGAACGCGCACCTCGCGATCGAGGCGCTGCGGAAATCCTTGACGGATGCCGGGGCAAAGGTGACCCGCGGCAACGTGGTGCGGCAACGCGCGTTCTCGGAGCGCATCGCCGAGATCATGAACCGTTACACCAACCAGCAGCTGACCGCCGCTGAGGTGATCGCCGAGCTCGTGGAGATGGCGAAGGATGTCGCGGCCGAGGCATCCCGTGGCGAGCACTTCACACCCGCGCTCTCGAGCGACGAGCTCGCGTTCTACGACGCCGTCGCGACGAACGAATCCGCGATCGATCTGCAGGGGGAAGACGTGCTCGCGCAGATCGCACGTGAACTCGTCGCGGTGATGCGCCGCGACGTACGCACCGACTGGACCGTACGTGACGATGTGCGCGCGAAGCTACGGTCATCGATCAAGCGGCTGCTGGTGAAGTACAAGTACCCGCCGGACAAGCAGCCCGAGGCGATCAAGCTCGTGATGGAACAGATGGAAGCGATGGCTCCGCGGTACGCGGACGAGCGAGGGCGGTAGGCGACGCCAACCCGCCTGTAGACACATTGGGGGATGTGAAGTGGCAATCGGATATCGCGCGATCCTGCGCCTGACGCCCGACGAAGACGCTGTCGCGGTCGCTGAATCACAACTACGGTCGTGGCTTGGCGGGAAGAAGAACCGCAGGAGCAGCGGGGCGGAGCGGTCGGACTGGGATGGGCCGGGGGTGCACGATCTCGGCGGTGACTCAGAACTGGTCGTCGTGCATGCAGCGGAGAGTCTGGATCAGAGCCGAAGAAGGCTCTATCGACTGCGCGAGCGCAACCGGCACGGAGTTTGGACCGTGTCCCTCTATGCGATCTCCGCTCCGCAGGCGCGCCGTTACCCGCAGTCGCTCGTGATTGAAGCGGGCGTCGACGAAGTACCGACTTCTACGGCTGTTTCAAAGGTCGACACGCCTCGTCTCGCGCGGCAGATTCTTGAAACGACCAACGCGAGGGACGGGGAGACTCCGCTACACGGGGTGCCCTCGATGATCCGTTCTTCCGACATAGACGAGGTGTGGCAGGCGATCGTGGATCCTGCGCGAACCGCTAGCGTCATCGTCGCGCCGGCGCTCGAGGGAGCGCCTCCTGATCGCTGGCAAGAGATCATCACGAGTCTGACGAAGCAGAGCGTGGGCGTGGCAACTACATTCGTGCTGGATCCGGAGGCGACGGAACTCCTCGCGATGCGTTTACCGCATTCGCATCGGATTGAGCGGGGTGTAGTCCGTACCTTCGCGCCTCAAGTGGAGCTCGACTCGGCCGCGGACGGCATCCGACATCGGATGCTCGGTCCCGCCACATTGGCTCGCGCGATCGACGGCACGCGCGTGGCGACCCCGCTGGTGAACAGACATGCGGAATCGACGCGACTGCGCTTCATACAGCGGGATCTTCCGCCTGATGTGCGTCGCTCCCTCGAGATCCTGGCGCGCGCAGATCTCGTCAGTGAGCGTGCTCAGGAGGTGCGCCGGCGGCTCGCCCACCCGACCCCGTCGTCGACGCCGGAACGGATTCGAGACGAAGTTCCTTCCTCCGCGTCGCCGGCACAGGAAACGTCCATCGACCCCGGGTTTGCGGCACGGCTCGGAGCGCTGCTGAAGCGGTGGGTGGGGGTTGAGAAGGTGACTCAAGGTGCCTTGGAGAGTCTGGAGAGTCTGCTCACCACTTCCGCGGCTGAACTGTCTGTCGCTACCGAGCAGATCGACGGGGCCATCGCCGACATCGAAACGAACGATGCGGAGCTCCGCGGGCTCCGCACCAGCGCCGAAGAGCTTTCGTTCGACCTCGCGGTCTCGGACGAGCAGGTCCGGAGCCTCGAGCGGGAAGTGCAGATCCTCCGCCGTCGCCTCATCGAGGCTGACCTGGCTACGGAAACGCATGTGGAACCGGTCGAATCGATCTGGGATCCGCCCTACGACATCGCGGAGCTTGTCGCGCGGATTACGCCCGGGGATGAGGCGCACCCAGCGGCATCCCGCATCGTGTTCACGGGAGACGTCGACACAGCTCTGGAGATCGATGTGCGCGAGAAGACCCCGCGGTATGCATATGCATTCTGGGACTACGTCCACGTTCTGTACGACTACGCGGAAGGAAAGCTCGAAGGAAGGATCACGAGCGGGCTTCATGCCTACCTCAAGTCGGACACGCTCGACGGGCATAAGTGCCCACCCGATCGACATGCCCCGACTGAAAGCGACTCCGTACTAAACCGCGCGCAGTGGCGCGCGGAGCGAATGCTTCCGGTACCACAGGAGGTGTCGGACACCGGCAGGGTACTGATGGACGCGCACTTCAAGCCGACTTGGCGGGACTCCTTCGCGCCCCGCATGCACTACTACGACGACACGGCACGAACCGGGAAGATCTACATCGGCTACATCGGTCGTCACCTGAAGAACACGAAGAGCTAGGGACACGGCTGTGTCCACAACGAGGAGTGCGATGTCCGAGTTTGATGCGCGAGCGCAGATCGAGAAGGCGCTCATCATCTTGAGTGATGGGCTTGAACCGCACGTTGCTGCACGGTTCCACGAGCTTGCGCCCGCGGTCGCGGACTGGACCGACATCATCGGGCACAAGGACCGGCAGGCCGGGCGTGCATACGCCCGCTACAACCCCAAAGACCTATCCTTGCTCCTGCGGGCGTTCACCGAGTCGTTCGGCTCCATCGGTTACCCGTTCGCGGGGCTGCTCACCCGCCAGGCTCAGAACTGTGCGAGTGAACTGCGCAACACCCGGAACAAATGGGCGCACAACGAAGAGTTCTCGACCGCTGAGACCTACCGAGCACTCGACTGCGCGGAGATTCTGTTGCGGGCGCTTCAGGTCGAAGAGCCCGCCGCACGGGTGGGTGAGCTCAAGACGACGGTGATCGCCGCGATGGCAGCCGAAAGCGGGGTGGCGGTCGCGAGCCCGCAGAGCGGTGCCGATACGGAAACGAACGCCACCCAGACCGCGATCGACGACGCCCAGGCATCGAAGCCAAACGTAGAAGCCCCGATCTTCGCGGAGCCGATCCCGGCCGTGCCCGGCGCGACCGCGCATATCTCGGTGAGCTCCATCCCCACCCTCAGCTACGCACACGCGCGCAACTCGATCGCGATCGTCGACGAGGTCACGATCGACTACCGGGGCGAAGAGATGCGCGGAGCCTCGGTCGAAATCGAAGCGATCTGCCGACTCGGATCGCTCGGCGACCCGAAGGTGGTCATCGTCGATCTCGACGGGGCACGCCCCCTCACGCTGCGGAACGCCGACCTCGTGCTCGACCCCGCACGCATGCTCACCGTCGAACACCCGACGCAGGGTGTCGTTCGCGTCATCCTCCGGGATGCGGCCGGTGCCGTCATCGCGCACCAAGATGCCGCGGTGGAAGTCCTCGCCTCCACCCAGTGGCGTGCCAACCCGCCGCAGCTCGGTCTCGAGCTGCTCGCCTCCTTCGTGCAGCCGAACTCGCCCGCCATCGCGCCGCTCCTGGTGGAAGCATCCGACCTGCTGCAGGCGAAGACGGGGAACCCGGCGCTCGACGGCTACCAGCAGGGCTCACGTGAGCGGGTGGACGCGATCGTCGAGGCGATCTACGAGAGCATGCGGGCTCGGGACATCCGATACGCCGAGCCCCCCGCGAGCTGGGGACTGGAGGGGCAGAAGGTACGGACCCCCGCCGAGGTGCTCGAAGGGCGTCTCGGCACCTGTCTCGACACGACCGTCACCCTTGCGGCGGCGCTCGAAGAAGCCGGGATCAACTCGACGCTGTGGTTGATCTCCGGACACATCTTCCTCGGGTACTGGCGAGACGACGCGAGCCTCGACGGGCCGGCACAGATGGATGCTGCGGAAGCAATCAACTACGTCGGCATGGGGCAGATCGAGGTCGTCGAGACGACGTTCCTGACCGGGGGCGTGGCGTCGAAACCGTTCGCCGATGCGCGACGCATCCACCACACCACCACGCTCGCGGGGGATGCTTCGGCGGTGCTCGGCATCACCGACGTCAAACAGGCACGTCTGGCTCGCATCTACCCGCTGCCGAGCCGGGTGGTGGGCGAAACAGGCGACGTGCAGGTGGTCGAGTACGCCGTCGCACCGGCCGCGGAAGCGTTGCACTACGCCCCATCCGCCGAGGCGATCGCGGGAGGTGTGGCACGAGACGTGCCGCCTCGCGTCGCGCAATGGAAGAACGCGCTCCTCGACCTGAGCCTGCGCAACAGGCTCATCAACTACGGCGACAAGTCCGGGTACCCGCTCGCCGTCCCGCAGCCGTCGCTCGCGGCCTTCGAAGACATGGTCAACAACGGCACCACGATCACGCTCGTGCCCAACGACCGCATCCCCACGGTCGACGGCAGTCGCGGCATCCGATACGGCCAGGAGCTCCCCGAAACGGCGCGCGCGGGGATGCTCACCGAGCGCAAGCAGGTCTTCGTCGGTGTCACCGAAGCGACCTACGTCCCCAGGTTGCGCGCGCTCGCCTACAAGGCGCGGACGATCGTCGAGGAAACCGGCGCCAACAACCTGTATCTCGCATTCGGGATGCTGCGCTGGACCTTCAACGATCGAGAACTCCGCTCTCCGCTCGTGCTCATCCCGGTGACCCTCGAGTCGGCGGGTGGGGGAAAGACCTTCCGTCTCAGCATCGATGAGGCGGGGGAATCCACCCCGAACTACTGTCTCCTCGAGAAGCTCCGGTTGAGTTTCGGACTCGACATCCCCGGCCTCGCCAACCCCGCGACGGACGACTCGGGCATCGACCTCCCGGCGGCCTTCGCCGCGACGCGACAGGCACTCGCGGCCGCCCGACTTCCGTTCACGGTCGAGGACACGGTGGATCTGTCGATCCTGCAGTTCGCGAAGTACCGGCTCTGGAAAGACCTCGACGAGAACTGGACGGAGTTCGCCGCCAACCCTCTCGTCAACCACCTCATCCACACCCCGACCGCGGAATTCGCCGATCCGGTTCCGGCGCCGGCCGACGTCGACCTCGACGCGCTCAGCAACGCCGTCCCCGTGCCCGCCGATTCATCGCAGCTCGAAGCGGTCGCCGAAGCCGAAGCAGGCCGCACGTTCGTCCTCGAGGGACCTCCCGGAACCGGGAAGTCGCAGACCATCACCAACCTGCTGGCTCACTCCCTCGCCAACGGCAAGCGGGTGCTGTTCGTCGCCGAGAAGCGAGCGGCCCTCGATGTGGTGAAGACCAGGTTGGATGCGGTGGGACTCGGTCCCTTCTCGCTCGACCTGCACGACAAGGGGGCGCGGCCGGCGGCCGTGCGGGCGCAGATCCGCGCAGCGATCGACGCTGTCGCCCGCCCGGACGGCGCCGCGCTCAAGGCCGACACGGAGACCGCCGCGACCAGTCGCGGATCGCTGAAGCGCTACGCGCAGCGACTGCACGAGCCGAACGCCGCGGGCCTTTCGCTGTACTCCGCTCGCGCGCAACTGCTCGCGTCGGCCGAGGACATCGAACCCCTCGCGATCCCCTCGACCCTCGTTGCGACAGCGTCCGAAGAGCAGTTCGACAGCCTGCGTGACATCCTGCGCACGCTGCCCGAAACCGCAGACCTCGCGCACCCCACGCCGCTGCATCCGTGGGGCTTCGTGACGGCTTCTGTGGTCGACACGATCGACACGAAGGCGCTCCACGCCCCCGCCCGCGAGTTCGACGCTGCGCTCACCGACATCCTTGCTCGGCAGACCGACAACGACCTGGCGGCCCTCGCATCCAGCCCGGCATCCCTCGATCGCTGGGCCGCGTTGGCGAATGCGCCGCGGTACCCGCTCGACGCGATCGACGCCGTGCATGCACGCAACGCCGCCGGAGAGATCACCGCGCTGCAGGAGCGGCTCAACGCGAGCGCCGCCGAGCGCCCGTGGTTCGCGTCGGTAGGACCCGAAGCGCTCGACGGGGATGTGCAGGCGGTGCATCAGGCAGCGGTCGCGGCCGACGCGTCCGGGTTCTTCGGACGCCGCAAGCGGCAGCGCGCCGCGCTCGCCAGCTTCGGCTCGGCGTTGCGAGCTGAAGCCCGAAGCTTCCCTGCCCGCGAGGTGACACCGCTGGCCGCCGAGATCGCCCGGACGGCTGACGAGATCAGCTCGCTCCGCACTGCGTTGGCGGGACTTCCGCTGTCCGTGGTGTCGCCTGACTGGAACCCCCACCTCCGCGAAGGCATCGAGCCTGCGAAGACCACACTCGCGTGGGTCGTGTGGTTGGGCTCCCAGTTGTCCGCCGGGGACGGCAGCGTCGAGCTTCGCAGCGCCCTCCGGCGGTACTACGCGGCGAGTTCCACGGACCCCGCGCTCGCCGCGGCACTCACCCGGCTCGCGACGGCGTGGCGCGCGCTCGCCGCGGCGAGTGGCATCGCCGACTCCGAGAACGAAGGCATCGCGGTCCTGTTCACCTGGGCCGGTGACATGCCGTTCTTCGAAGCGTGGCGAGCTACCGCAGGCGCCCGCAATCTCGTGACGACGGAGCCCGTGTCCCTCGACCGCTGGGTCGCGTTCCAACGGCATCTGGCGCCCCTGCTCCGCTTCGGCCTCTCGGACGCCCACACCGCGCTGCTCACCGGAGCGATCCCGGCGGATCTCGCCTCGCTCGCATTCGACAAGGGCGTCGCGTTGGCATCCATCGCGGAACGCGCGGACTCCCAGGCCATGGCCGCCTTCGACGTCCCCGCTCACAACCGGACCATCGACCGGTTCACCTCCAGTGCTGCCGCTATCCGCAACGCGCTGCCCAAGTGGATTCCGGGCGAGATAATGGCGAAGCGTCGGATCGACCCCGCCTACGAGGGCGGCATGATGGGTGAGCTGAAGCGCCAGCTCGCCCGGCAGCGCGGGGGGATGAGTGTCCGTGCGCTCTTCGAAAACTACGGCGACCTGATCACGCAGATCGCGCCGTGCGTGCTCATGAGCCCCGAATCGGTGGCCCGCTTCTTCCCCGCGAAGGCGAAGATGTTCGACGTCGTCGTCTTCGACGAGGCTTCCCAGATCCGGGTCGCGGATGCGGTAGGGGCGATGGGCCGCGGGGCTTCGGTCGTGGTCGTGGGGGACAGCAAGCAGATGCCGCCGTCCAGCTTCGCCGAGGCGAGCAGCGACATCGACGCCGACACGTCCTCCGTTGCTGACGTCGTGGCAGACGAGGAGTCGATCCTGACCGAGTGCGTGCAGGCACGCGTCCCGCGTCAGTGGTTGTCGTGGCACTACCGCAGCCAGGATGAGTCGCTCATCACCTTCAGCAACCACGCGTACTACGACAGTCGGCTCTCATCGTTTCCCGCCCCGTGGCCGGTGAGCGGATCGACCGGGGACACCGATCACGGCATCTCCCTCGTTCGGGTCGATGGGCACTTCAACCGGTCCGGGCGGGGGAAGGAACTTCGGACGAACCGCGCGGAGGCTGAAGCGATCGTTCGGGAAGTCGCACAGCGGTTCGCCGCATCTCCGGAGGAGACGCCCTCCCTCGGGATCATCACGTTCAACGCGCAGCAGCGTGCGCTGATCGAGACGCTCCTCAGAGAGGCGCCGGACCCGCGGATCGCCCAGGCCCTCGATGAACGCGACGGCCTGTTCGTGAAGAACCTCGAGAACGTGCAGGGCGACGAACGGGACACGATCCTGTTCTCGGTCGCCTTCAGCGCGAACGACCGTGGCGTCATCCCGCTGAACTTCGGGCCGCTGTCCAGAGCCGGCGGAGAACGGCGACTCAACGTCGCGATCACGCGCGCCCGCCGCCAGGTGATCCTGTTCGCAAGCTTCGACCCGTCCGAGCTGCGCGCCGAAGAGACCGCATCGATCGGCATTAAGCATCTCAAGGGCTACCTCGAGCTCGCCGCATCCGGCGTCGAGTCCGCCACCGACAGTGCGCATCGTGAGCGCATGGTCGACCGTCATCGAGACGAGATCGCCGACGAACTGCGCTACCGAGGATTTGCCGTGCAGACCGACATCGGATTGTCGGATTTCCGGGTCGACATCTCGATCGCCGATGCGGCCGAGCCCGAGCAGCCGCTCGTCGCGGTCCTTCTCGACGGTGAGAACTGGCGCGCACGCCGCACCGTTGCGGACCGGGACGGACTTCCGGTCGACGTGCTGAAGGGGCTCATGAGGTGGCCCGGCGTCGAGCGGGTGTGGCTCCCGGAGTGGCTCCAGCAGCGCGACGAGACGCTCGCGCGTCTGGAGAAGGCTGTCACAGAGGCGAGCGGCGTCCTCAAGACGGCGAAGATCGAGGTGCCCGCGCCGGTCGCGCCCGCCGAACGGACATCGGTGGAGAGCGACACGCCTGAGCCGATGCCCGCCGCGGAATCGGGTTTGCTTCGCTCGAGCCTTGCGCCTGCGCCGGAGTCCGCCGGACCCGAGCTTCGGCATCCTCGCCTGCGCCAATACGTCGAGTGGGAACCCAAGCGGTTCGGCACGACGGAGACGCTCGATCGCCTGCCCGACGGCGCTGCCGTGCAGAAGGTGCGTTCGGTGCTGCGCGAGATCATTCAGGCGGAAGGCCCCATCCACAAGACGCGCCTGGCGCGCCTCGCGGCGGAGTCGTTCGGTCTGAACCGGGTTGCCACGGCGCGCGCGGAAGCGATCCTCCGCTGCCTCCCTCCGGAGCACCTGCGCACCACCGACCAATGGTGCGCCTGGCCGTCCGGCATCGATCCCCTTGAGTGGCGGAACGTCCGTCGTAGCCAGCCCGGTGATGGGCGGAACCTCGACCACGTACCGCTCGTGGAGATCGCGAACGCCATGGCCGTCGTGGCCGAGCTCGGGGGCGGCATGAACGAGGACGAGCTCAAACGCCAAGCCCTGTCGCTGTTCGGCGGCAAGCGAATGACGGAAGGTGTTTCGGCGCGTCTGGCCGCAGGCCTGCAGCGCGGCCTGGACACCGGTCGGATCGAGCGTGACGAGCGCGGAATGCTCTTTAGTGTCCGAGGATTGTAGGGCTGGCGAACCGACCAGCGGGCGTCGGATTCCGGAGCATATCGACGCAGGAAGAACCCCATCAAATGAACCCGAGGCGCCGGTACCGAGCGCATGCTGACCCTGGGCCCTTCCGTTCCCCGGCGCGTTTCCTCTGAGACCGTGTCCGGGATCGTCCGAAGTCCGTCGAACTGGCGCGAGGAGGGGTTCGCGCGCCCCTAATCTGGGCGGGTGACCGCTGCTGAACCACCCGCGCCCACCGAGCAGAACCCGAAAGACGCTCGGCCGAATCGTCGTTTCCTCTGGATCGCGTTGATCGTCGTGGTCGCGCTCGTCGTGGCGGCTGCGGTGGTCTGGGTGGTGCAGCTTCCGAAGGGCACGCCTTCCGCGGTGGCAACGGTCGGAGGTGTCGAGGTCCGTTTCGAGCCGGCCGAGACCCCCGAGGACGCGGCGTACGCGCTCAGCGATCTGCAGAACTCTGCTTATCTAGCGCTCCACCCGTTTCAGCGTGTTGGCGACGGCGAGCTGCCGGAGGGTGACGGCGAACTGCGTTCGGAACTTCCCGTGAACCTCCCCGAGGGGGCGATCGCGACGTTCGCCTACTATGACGCCGAGTCGGCGAGCTGGATGCCCGCGCCGACCAGCATCGGGGACGATCTCCGCACGATCCGCACGGCCGTTTCGTCCGGAGGTGCGTCTGCTGACCCCGCGGCCGCGGGGCCGCCGGTGATGAGCCTGGCGAGCACCGGCACCGCGGCATCGCGTGCGACGACCGTCGCTGTGCCGACCGGTCCGCTCGGCGGGCTCTGGACGATCGTCGTCACGGGCACGGCCGCTGCCGTGGAGGCAGCCAACTCGGCGCTCAATGAGGCAGGGGTCGCTGCCGCGGGCTTCGTCGAAGACCTCGGCGAGAACACCGCCGCGGCATGGGCTGACTTTTCGTCCGACTTCGCCCTCGGCTCGCAGTGGGCGATGCGTGCCACGCACGTGCTTCTGGGGAACTCTGCGGACATCCCGGAGTGCGAGCCAGACTCGGAGGGGGCGGTGCCGTGGGTCCAGGATTCTCTCAAGTCCGATAACGCAGCCGTCTCCGGCTTCGGGCTCGACGGCGGGAACGCTGCTGTACTGATCTGTGTTGGCCCTGATCCGGATGACTCCTCGCGTCTGCAAGTGCGAGCGGCCGCGAACCGGTCCTACGGCTTCCCGGTTGTCTTCGCAGACGGCCTCACGACCGTCTACGCCGGCATGGATGCGCTGGAGCCTTCTACCTCGGACCTCATTGGAGCCGGATACCAGATGATCGCCGACGGGGCCAGCCTGCTCCTCAACCCACAGACGTTCATCCTCCCCACCCGCACTTACACGTTCGTCGTCGAAGAGGACGCGGTGCGTGCCTCGCAGCAGCTGACGCAGACGGCGCAGATCGTAGAGTTCCCGATGCCGAGCTTCCCAGAGGTGCTGCTGTCCGGAACGCTGGGTGCCGCTCTCGAGGAGTTGGACCCGGACGACGTCTTCGCCGGCGCCCTGGGCGTGTTCTTCCTCGCCCGGGACTGCGACTTCACCCAGCTCAAGCCAGAGAACGACTGGGCGACGACGGCCAACTGGATCTCCACGTGCGTCGGCGCCCTGGACTCCGACACGCTCCAGGGCGCTGCTGTCGAGGTGGCTGGAAAGGCATCCGGGGAGGCTGCCGAGAAGGCTCAGAAGTTCGTGGGTGGTGCCGCTTCCAAGGCCGGCTCGGTCGTGTCGAAGCTCGCCTGGCTGACCATCACCTCGGCGATCCAGAGCACGATCGACTACATCGGTGATGTCGGGACCGAGGCGGTGTCGGAGTACCCGGCGTGGTTCGTCATCCTGACCCTCAACGCTCCGGCGGCGAAGTGGGATGACTTCGCGGGCACATGGTGCCGGGCGGATGGTTCGTTCTGTCATGACTACCGCCCCGGCACGGTGGCGACCGCGTGGGGGACGTCGACGATCCGGCAGACCGGGATGATGGGGGACTGCTTCGAGGGCCTCGGCGAGGACGATCCGGGAAGCGGCGCGATGGTCGTCTATTGTCCTGCGGGCGTTCCCACGCCGGAGGACGTGCCAGGGGAGGACATCGGGCTTCCCCCGGCCGACGACAACGTCGACTTCGAGCGCCTGTTCGTCTACCAGGGCTTCGGAAATCATGCCAAATTCCGTCAGACCGACCTGGCAGCGCTCAGCGCTCAGTGAGCGCGCCCGCGGCGGTTTCAGGCGGCGACTCGAGGAGTCCAGGCGGCAGCAACGCGACTGCGGCGCACCGGAATTCGGGAACCAGTGACTCCCCGAGGACGACGGACGATGTGCCCGCGCAGGTGCGGGGTGTTGAAAGGGGAACAATGCAGGCTCACTTCCGTGTCTCGACCAGACGGATGAAGAAGACGACGGTGGCGGCGCTGCTGTGCGTCGCACTGACCGCAGGGCTCAGCTCATGCGCTTCTGCGGACCGTGACGGACTGGATGCGCTCACCGATCAGGTCAATGCGATCTACGAGGAAGCAGAAGCCAGGGGTGAACTCGGCGCGATAGAGGTCCACACCTTTCTGACAGAGAGCCTGGCCGACGCCAGCTACCCGGTCGAAACCCTCCTCGCATATGCGGGTACGGCGTCGGAGATGGAGTACACGCTCTCCGTTGGACTGGAGGCACTCTCCGGGTCTGCGTCAGCGTTCGACGGGAAAACGGCCCGTCGCGTACTGGACAAGACGGAGATCAGCGTCGAGAACGTTCTCGCCGAGTTCAGAGGTGACCCACAGTGGCTGGTCGACAACGGCTTCGCCACGGCAGACGAGGCCGTCAAGATGACATCGGCCAGCACGAACGCCTCGGCGGCGCAGCCGGACAGTTGGGGTGAGCCTCTGGGGTGGGACGCCCAGCCGGTACCGCCAGGGTCGCTTCGCCATGTCACCTTTTCCATCGGCATCGATGGCTCGTTCCGTGAACTGGATTACTGGATCGAAGGAGAAGACGAGGCCGGTGCCAAGGCCTGGGCGGCGGGGCTGCCGAGAACGGGTGTGTCCACGCACAATTTCGTCCGCACCTTGAACGGTGACACCAACGTGACGTTGAACTCCGGCGCCAAAGTGAGCCCGGCCCAAGGCCTTCCCGCGCAGTGGCATGCAGCATTGCCCACGGGCGGTTTTGACTACCGGTTCGCCGGTCGCACCTATGAGGTCCGGTACGACGGGAAGCCCTCGAAGCCGCCGGTCTTCCACGTGACCCTGTCAGAGCAGAACCGCATGGACGCGTACGCCGCATGGATCCGTTCTCAGCCCGGCTGGACAGTGAACATCGATGACGGAAAGTTCTTCAGCGCCAGCAGCGCCGACTTCGAGGTGACAGCGCTGAGCGAAGGCGACGGCACAGACAGCGTGACCATCACGGCCATGCGCTGGGATGTACCGGGAACCGACGCGCTCCGCCCAGACAACCACTGAGCATCGATCGCTCGGAATCGGGCCGGGTACGGGGAGGGCCGCGGAGGAATTCGCGGTCCTCCTGTGCGCCTCCCGCAACAGGCAGGGCCCGCCGAGTCCGCCTGGCGGGCCTTGCCTGTTCGAGCTAGCTGTCGTTGCCACCGACCTTCTGAATGGGACCTCATTCGATCAGCACCGTCTCCGGCCGCCGGTGCGCACCGTCATCGCGCGGGAACCGTCGACCAGATTCGGTTCGTGAACCTCATCGTTGATGAGCTGACCCGCATCGGCGTGATGGATCCTGCACGGCTCTTCGAAACCCGGATACGGACCATGCGCCGACTCGAACGGACGTGATTTTCCCTATCCGGACGTCGACGCCTTGGTGCGGACGCTGCGCGACATCCGCGCGACAGCGCCGCATCCGACGTCGTTTCGTTCAGGCGCGGCCGGCCACCAGAAGGTCCTGGTGCGTCGTTGGCACGGTGAGGTCTCGATTCCGAGGAATCTCCAGTCCGGGATACCTCTGGAAAGCGACAACATCGGAGGGGCTGACGGGAATCGTCTTCACCGCCTTCTCCACCCGCGCGCGCCGGTGCGGAGCCTCGGGCGGCGTGGGCCCATCCAAGGGTTCGGTTCACTTCAACACGAAAGCTCCGCCGGGCGGCCTGGCGGCCGCACGTCGGAGCTTTGGAGGGGCTGACGGGAATCGAACCCGCGCTATCTGCTTGGGAAGCAGAAGTTCTGCCATTGAACTACAGCCCCGTACGCCCGGAGGCGTTCCGCAAGCATAGCAAAGGCGAGGCTCGGTAGGCTGAGCCCGTGCTGCTCTCCGATCGTGACATCAAGCAGGAACTGTCCACCGGCCGGATCGGACTGGAGCCGTCGGATGCGGCGATGATCCAGCCGTCCAGCGTGGACGTCCGGCTGGACCGCTACTTCCGGCTCTTCGACAACCACAAGTACCCGTTCATCGACCCGGCCGTCGACCAGCCGGAGCTGACGCGGCTCATCGAGGTCGCCCCCGACGAGCCGTTCATCCTGCACCCGGGGGAGTTCGCCCTGGGATCGACGTTCGAGCTCGTCTCGCTCCCGGACGACGTCGCCGCGCGCCTGGAAGGGAAGTCCTCCCTGGGCCGGCTGGGGCTGCTGACCCACTCGACCGCCGGCTTCATCGACCCGGGATTCTCCGGGCACGTGACGCTCGAGCTGTCCAACGTGGCCACCCTGCCGATCAAGCTGTGGCCGGGCATGAAGATCGGGCAGCTCTGCTTCTTCCGGTTGAGCTCCCCGACCGAGAACCCCTACGGCTCCGGGGTGTACGGCAACCGCTACCAGGGGCAGCGCGGGCCCACCGCATCCCGGTCCTTCCGCGACTTCACCGTCGCCGACGTGGCCGTGACCGAAGCGGGCGCTGCCGGGCACTGACCCGTACACACCCCGGGCACTGACCCGCGGGCGCTCCGGCGCGCTCAGTCCTCGTCGGGGAGTGCGCGCACGGCCTTCCGGTCGGCGATGAGGGTGTCGCGCACGCGCCGTCGCAGGACCTTGCCGATGAGGGACTTCGGCAGCTCCTCCCAGACGACGTAGCTGCTGGGCCGCTTGTACTCGGCCAGGTGCTCGCGCGCCTCGGTGCGGGCCGCATCCTCGTCGAACGTCGCGCCCGGCTCGAGCACGACGACCGCGGTGACCACCTCGGCGCCGCCGCCGCGCGGGACGCCGACGACCGCCGACTCGGCGACGCCCGGCACCGTGTTCACCACGCGCTCCACCTCGCTCGGGGAGACGTTGAACCCACCCGTGATGATGAGCTCCTTCTTCCGGTCGACGACCGTGACGAAGCCCTCGTCATCCTGCACGACGAGGTCTCCGGTGCGCAGCCAGCGGTCCTCGATGAGGGCCGCGGCCGTCTCCTCGGGACGGTTCCAGTACCCCTGGAAGACCTGCGGGCCGTGGATGAGCAGCTCGCCCACCTCGCCCTGTGCCACCTCGCGGGTCGGTTCGTTCGGGTCCACGACGCGGATGTCGGTGGACGGGAACGGGATGCCGATGGCGCCGATCTTCCGGTGCGAGGTGAACGGGTTCGCCAGCGCGACGGGGCTCGTCTCGGTGAGGCCGTAGCCCTCGTTGAGCATGCTCCCGGCCAGGTCCTCCCACCGCTTCACCACCGCGGGGGTCAGCGTCATCGCCCCCGAGATCGCGTACACGACGCCGCTCAGATCGAGCTTGCCCTCGCGCGCCACACGGGCGAGGCGGTCGAACATCGGCGGGACGGCGGGGACGAACGTCGGCGGGAAGCGCTTCGCGGCCTGGGAGACGAGCTCGGGATCGAAGGTCGGGAACAGCACCGCACGGGAGCCGGTCTCGACGGAGTAGATGACCGACAGCAGCACGCCGAACGAGTGGAACATGGGGAGGAGACCGTAGATGTTCCCCTCGCCACGGGTGAAGTCCGGCATCCACGCGGCCCCCTGGCGCGCGTTCGACCACAGGTTGCCGTGCGTGATCATGGCACCCTTCGGGGTGCCCGTCGTCCCGGAGGTGTACTGCAGGCAGGCGAGGTCGGTCACCGACGGGCGCGGGTGGCCGGCCGGCAGCGGCTTGCTGCGCTCGAGACGGGAGAACGGGATGGTGCCGGGTGCCGGAGCGGTGAGCTTCGCCCGCGACTCCCTGGCCTTCGCGACGGGGAGCCGGAGAGCCAGACGGGTGCCGAACGGCATGTCCCGGGTGACGTCGACGGAGACGATGTGGCGGATGCCGAGATCGGCGGGCAGGGCGGCGATCGTCGGGGCGACTTTGTCCCACGCGACCACGACCTGCGCACCGTGGTCGCGGAACTGCACCTCGAGCTCGTCCGGGGTGTACAGCGGGTTGTGCTCCACCACGACCGCCCCGAGGCGCAGCACCGCGTAGAACGCGATGACGTGCGTCGGCGCGTTCGGCATCACGAGCGCGACCCGGTCGCCGCGGCCGACCCCGAGATCGCGGAGCCCTGCGGCGACCCGGGAGACCCGGTCGGCGAGCTCCCGGTAGGTCACGGTGGCGCCGAAGAAGCTGATCGCATCGCGGTCGGCGTACTCGGCCACGCGCTCGTCGAGGAGGTCGGAGAGGGAGCCGGTGACCGTCTCGATGTCGAGGGGGGTGCCCGGAGCGTAGAAGCGGTTCCAGGCGCGCGTGGCGTTGAGGTGCATCATTCCAGCTTAATTGCCGCGACCGGGGCATTCGGAGGCCGCGCTCCCGCGCGGTCCGAGCGCCCCGGTCGGGGTATTCAGGTCAGTCGACGTCGGCGGTGGCGGAGCGCTCGTCCGCGCCGTACCCGTGCCGGCCGCGGTGACCGGGGAACGGGCGGCCGTGCCCGTGCCCGTGGTGGCCGGCGAACGCGCGGCCGTGTCCGCCGTGTCCGCGCCCGCAGCCGTGTTCGCCGTGGCCGTGATGGCATCCCTCGTGGCCGTGGCGGCATCCCTCGTGGTTTCCGCCGCGTCCCTTGCCGCCGTGTCGACGGCGGCGCAACACGCGGGCCGCATCCGCGACGTCGTCGCCGCCGAGGCTGCGGGAGATGGCCTGGAGCGACGCCATCATCGTGGCGAAGTCCTCGGGGCTGACCGCGTCGGCGACCTGCGCCCGCACTCCCGCGACCTTCTCGGCGAGGCGGTCCTTCACGGCACGCCCCTCGGTCGTGAGCGTCCAGGTTCCGTCGGCCCATTCGGCCCAGCCGCGCGCATGGAGAGCGGACAGCCGTCGTCCGCGGTGCACGAACCGGGCGAGGCGCTCGGGGTCCTGCACGTCACCCGACAGCAGGTTCAGCAGCATCCAGTCGCGGCGGTCGACTCCCTCATCCGCCAGCGCCTCCGCGATGCGCGCCGAGATCACGCGGTCGGTCGTGTGCAGCCAGAAGCCGAGCGGGCGGTCCGGGGTGGTCTCATCCTGATCGTTCATGGGGACTCCTCTTCTCGGGCCGCCCGTGTCGGCGGCCGAATACTTGTCATTGTGCATGTACATGCAGTGTGACATGGAAGTCTGACGCATGTCAATATGCATGTAAATTCGAGGTATGACGGATGCGGATGCGACCGGTGCCGACCCCGGCGAGATGATCGCCGCAGCGTTGTCCCGGTTGCGAGGGCGCCGTGGGGGCCCGCGCGGGCCGATGCCGCACGGACGTTCGCACGGCATGCACGGCGGTCCCTTCGGTCACGGGATGCCGGATGCGCCGCCGTGGGCGGGTCCGCACGGACGTCCCGGTGGCGGACCCGCCAGGATGCGGCTGCTCGAGGCGCTCGCCGGTGCGGAGCGACCCCTCTCGGTGAGCGAGATCGGCGAGGCGATCGGCGTGGACCAGCCGCGCGCGTCACGGCTGGTCCAGCAGGGCGTCGAGCACGGGCTGCTGCAGCGGGAGGCGGACCCCGACGATGCGCGCCGCACGCGCATCGTCCTGACCGACGCGGGCCGGAAGGTCGCGCGCGGGATGCGGGGGGAGCGTCGCCAGATCATCGAGGACGCGCTCGCCGGGCTCACCGAACCGGAGCGCGCCGAGCTCGCGCGCCTGCTGACGAAATTCGCGGACGGCTGGCCCCAGTAACCTGCCGGTGCGACGTCACTCATTCGAAGGAGCACGATGACCACGCACCCGCCCGCGAGACCCCCGTTCGATCCTGAGCTGGATGCAGTACTCGAGGCGATCGGGCGGGTGATGTCGCCCACGATCACCCCGGACATGATCCCGGCCGCGCGCCAGGAGCCTTCGCGGCGGCCCACCCCGGAGGCGCTCGCCGCGGCCGGGCTCGAGGCTCGCGACGTCGTCATCCCCGGATACGCCGGCGCCTCGATCGAGGTGTCCGTCGTGCAGCCGGTCGGGCGCACCGGAACGGGGCCCGGCATCTTCCACATCCACGGCGGCGGCATGATCCTCGGCGACCGGTGGTCGGATCTCGAGACGTTCGCCGAGACGATCCTGCGGTACGACGCCGTGTTCGTCACGGTCGAGTACCGCCTCGCGCCGGAGTTCCCCGACCCGGTCCCGGTCGAGGACTGTTATGCCGCCCTCGTCTGGACGGCCGAGAACACCGCCGAGCTCGGCATCGATCCCGACCGGCTCCTCATCATCGGCGTGAGCGCCGGGGGCGGACTCGCCGCGGGCACGACGCTCCTCGCCCGCGACCGCGGCGGCCCGCGGCTGTGCGGCCAGATGCTCTTCTACCCGATGCTCGACGACCGCGACCGGACCGTATCGACCCTGCAGATCGACGGCGTCGGGATCTGGGACCGCACGAGCAACATCACCGGGTGGAGTGCGCTGCTCGGCGACCGACGCGGCACGGACGACGTCTCGATCTACGCGGCGCCGGCGCGGGCGACGGACCTCAGCGGGCTGCCGCCCACCTTCATCGACTGCGGAAGCGCCGAGGTGTTCCGCGACGAGGACGTGGCGTATGCGAGCGCGATCTGGGCGGCGGGCGGCCAGGCCGAGCTGCATGTCTGGCCGGGAGGGTTCCATGCCTTCGAGGGGTTCGTCCCCGGAGCCCGGCTCTCGCAGGAGATGATCGCCGCCCGCGCGAATTGGCTCGCCCGGATGCTGGCCCCCTGACTCCGGGTTCCGATACCGCCCCGCCGACGGCGGGCGCAACCCTCGCGCCCGCCTTCCGAGCCTGGTCCGAGCCTGCCCGCGAGACTGCATCCCCGCCACGAGACGGAGCGTGAGCGCATCCGTCTCGTGGATTCCGTGCAGTCTCGCGGTGGGAAAAGCGACGCGGCGGGAGCGGCGGATCGGTCGCCGAGGGAATTCCCGGGGCCGCATCCCGTTGGGCCCCGTATGACAACAGTCGGAATCATCGGAGCAGGACACATCGGATCCACCCTCGCGCAGGGCCTGGTCGAACGCGGCTACGACGTGGTCATCAGCAACTCGCGCGGCGCGGAGACGCTCTCGGAGCTCGTCGCCGATCTCGGCCCACACGCGACGGCCGGCACCGCGGCCGACGCGGCCGAGCAGGGCGAGTGGGTCATCGTCACGGTCCCGCTGAAGGCCATCGACGCGATCCCGGCGGCGCCGCTGTCGGGCAAGGTCGTGCTCGACACGAACAACTACTACTGGGAGCGCGACGGGCGCATCCCCGAGCTGGACGAGAAGCGCACGACGACCTCCGGGATGCTGCAGGCGCGGCTTCCGGAATCCACCGTCGTGAAGGGGTTCAACCACATCCAGTCGGCGGAGATCCTCACCGACGGTGCCCCGGCGGGCACGGCGGGAAGACGGGCGCTGGCCACCGCGAGCGACTCCCCGCTCGGCTCCGCCTTCGTCACGGCGCTCTACGACGAGTTCGGCTTCGACACGGTGAACATCGGGGCTCTCGACGAGAGCTGGCGGGTCGAGCGCGACCAGCCGGCGTACGGCGTCCGCCAGGATGCGGACGAGCTCGCGGCGAACCTGGCCGGCGCCGCGCGCTGACCGCATCCGTTCCCCCCTCCGGGATCCCGCGAGACTGCAGGCACAGCACGAAACAGCGGCTGGTTACGTCTGTTTCGTGCTGGCTATGCAGTCTCGCGGGAAAGGTCGCGGGCGAGGGAAAGGGAGAGGGCGCGCGGAGAGAGCGGCGGGATCAGCGGATGCGGGGCGGCGGCGGCAGCTTGACGAACAGCAGCAGCACCAGCCCCAGGAGCAGTACCAGGGCGATGCCGAGCACGCCCCAGATCGTCGCACCGAACAGGAAGATCGCCAGTGTCCACATGGCGGGGGCGATGAAGCTCGCCACCCGACCGGTCGTGGCATAGAGGCCGAAGATCTCGCCCTGCATCCCGGCCGGGGTCACCCGCGCCAGCAATGACCGGCTGGCCGCCTGCGCGGGACCGACGCATGCGGAGAGCACGAGTCCGCCGACCCAGAACACGATCGTGCCGAGGTCGTGCAGGGCGAACAGAACGACCGCCATCACGACGAGCCCGGTGAGCGCGGTGATGATCACGGCCCGGGCGCCGAACCGGTCGTCGAGCCGGCCCGCCAGGATCGTCGAGACGCCGGCGACGACGTTCGCGGCGATCCCGAAGATCATCACTTCTGTGGGCGAGAATCCGAACGAGACGGCCGCGAGCACCCCGCCGAAGGCGAACACCGCGGCGAGGCCGTCGCGGTAGACGGCGCTGGAGAGCAGGAACCAGAACGTCGGGCGGTGCGAGTGGAACAGCGCCACGACGTCCTTCACGAGCGTCACGTACCCGGCGAAGAACCCGACCTTCTGCACGCCCGGAACCGCGGGCGCTTCCGGCACGTTGAGGAACAGCGGGATGGAGAACACCAGGGTCCAGACGCCGCATCCCACCGCGATCAGGCGGTAGGCGAGACCGTCCGAGGTGTCCATGCCGAACCAGTCGGCGAAGGTCAGCAGCACGACGATCGTGAGCGCGACGATGCCGCCGATGTAGCCGAGACCCCAGCCGAGGCCACTCACCCGGCCGATGGTCCGTGGGGTGGAGACCTCCACGAGCATCGCGTTGTAGTTCACGCCGGCGATCTCGGAGACGACGGCACCGGCCGACAGCACGATCGCCCCGACCCAGAAGTAGGCGGGGTCGGCGTGCACGAAGAAGAGGCCGAACTGCGCGAGCGCCAGCAGCACGGTGAACACCAGCAGCCAGCGCTTCTTGCGGCCGGAGCGATCCGCCGTCTGGCCGAGCACCGGAGCGAGCAGCAGGATCAGGATGCCGGCGAGGGTGGTGGCGAGGCCGTAGCCGCTGGAGAGGTCGGCGAGGGCGCGTTCCTTCACCGGGTCCGAGGCATCCAGGGCGGCGATCTCCGGCGGCAGGAACGAGTCCGAGACGAGGTAGAGCGAGGCGAACACGAAGGTCAGCAGCACGGAGTTGAACGGCTGCGCCGCCCAGTCCCACATCGCCCACGACCACACCTGCTTGCGCGGCACCACCCGGTCCGGCGCGGATTCCTGGAACAGCGCGCCCATCGGCGCGAGGGCGCCGGTGTTCGCGGTCGGTGGGGGCACGGGTGTGGCGGAGGCGCGGAGCGGCGACTCTGAGTCCATGTGCGTCACGCTGAGGCCCTTCCACGAACGAGCGGTGCCGAGTCGGCGGGGACCGCGGATGCCGCGTCGTTGCGGCAATCGCCAGGGTAGCGCCCGCAGCCGTCCCGGGTGGAAACGCGCCGTTCCGGCCGCCCGGGCCGCGCCATCCCCGGGGGTGTCTCCGGCGGGTTTCTCCGGGAGGAGGACGATCCGCCGGCACGCGGACCGCCGTGGGCGGATCATCCTCTGCTGGACGGAAAGTCCTCGGGCCGGCGGGGCTCGGCTCGGCGGCGGGGACTCCGTCTCCGAGCAAGCCAGGCCCGCCAGGCCCGCCGAGCCCGCCGGACGCCACCGAGGGGACGCCACGCCCGGGCGTGCAGCCAAGGGGATGCCGGGATGCGGCGCCTGCGCCGCATCGTTCCGGGCACCCGCACGGAAAACTTGAGCGCGTTCATGTCAAGTTCACTTGACGGTCGGAAAGCGTGCCGGTACGCTTGAGTCATCGCGGCTCAGGTTTGCGGCCGCCCCCAGACATTACCTATCCATAGAAGGAGAAGCCCATGCCCCGTGCAGTCGGAATCGACCTCGGTACGACCAACTCGGTCGTCAGCGTCCTCGAAGGCGGTGAGCCGAAGGTCATCGCCAACGCCGAAGGCTTCCGCACGACCCCGTCGGTCGTCGCATTCACCAAGGACGGCGAGGTCCTCGTCGGCGAGACCGCGAAGCGGCAGGCCGTCACGAACGTCGACCGCACCATCACGTCGGTCAAGCGTCACATGGGTACCGACTGGCGCACCCAGGCGATCGACGGCAAGGCGTACACGCCCCAGGAGATCTCGGCCCGCATCCTGCAGAAGCTCAAGCGCGACGCGGAGCAGTACCTCGGCGACACCGTCAGCGACGCCGTCATCACGGTTCCGGCGTACTTCAACGACGCCGAGCGTCAGGCGACGAAGGAGGCCGGCGAGATCGCGGGCCTGAACGTCCTCCGCATCATCAACGAGCCCACCGCGGCTGCGCTGGCGTACGGTCTCGACCGCGGCAAGGAGGACGAGCTCATCCTCGTCTTCGACCTCGGCGGCGGAACCTTCGACGTCTCCCTCCTCGAGGTGGGCAAGGACGACGACTTCTCCACGATCCAGGTGCGCTCCACGGCCGGTGACAACCGCCTCGGTGGCGACGACTGGGACCAGCGGGTCGTCGACTACCTCATCAAGCAGTTCAAGGACACGACGGGCGTCGACGTCTCGGGCGACAAGATCGCGCTGCAGCGTCTGAAGGAGGCTGCGGAGCAGGCGAAGAAGGAGCTCTCCAGCTCCACCTCGACCTCCATCAACCTGCCGTACCTCTCGCTCACCGAGTCCGGCCCGGTCTCCCTCTCCGAGACGCTGACGCGCGCGAAGTTCGAGGACCTGACCAAGGACCTGCTCGACCGCACCAAGAAGCCGTTCCAGGACGTCATCCGGGAAGCGGGCATCAAGGTCGCCGACATCGACCACGTCGTGCTCGTGGGTGGTTCCACCCGCATGCCGGCCGTCGCCGAGCTCGTGAAGTCCGAGACCGGGAAGGACGCCAACAAGGGCGTCAACCCGGACGAGGTCGTCGCCGTGGGCGCCGCGCTCCAGGCCGGTGTCCTCAAGGGCGAGCGCAAGGACGTGCTGCTGATCGACGTCACCCCCCTGAGCCTCGGCATCGAGACCAAGGGCGGCATCATGACCAAGCTCATCGAGCGCAACACGGCCATCCCGACCAAGCGCAGCGAGACCTTCACCACCGCCGACGACAACCAGCCGTCGGTCGCGATCCAGGTCTTCCAGGGCGAGCGCGAGTTCACCCGCGACAACAAGCCGCTGGGAACGTTCGAGCTGACCGGCATCGCGCCGGCTCCGCGCGGCATCCCGCAGGTCGAGGTCACCTTCGACATCGACGCGAACGGCATCGTGCACGTGTCCGCCAAGGACAAGGGCACCGGCAAGGAGCAGTCGATGACCATCACCGGCGGTTCGTCGCTGCCCAAGGAGGACATCGACCGGATGGTGCGCGAGGCCGAGGAGCACGCTGCCGAGGACAAGAAGCGCCGCGAGTCGGCCGAGGTCCGCAACCAGGCCGAGACGCTCTCGTACTCGATCGACAAGCTGATCAAGGAGAACGAGGACAAGATCCCCGCCGAGGTGAAGGAGTCCGTCCAGGCCGACGTCGACGCGGTCAAGACCGCGCTCGCCGGTGAGGACGACGACGCGGTGAAGACGGCGTACGACAAGCTGAACCAGAGCCAGAGCGCTCTCGGTGAGGCGATCTACCAGGCCGCGCAGGCGCAGGGACAGCCCGCTGACCCGTCCGCCACCGACCCGGGCGCCGGCACCGTTCCGAACCCCGAAGAGGACGTCATCGACGCCGAAGTGGTCGACGACGACGAAGACAAGAAGTAAGACGAGAACATGACGGACAAGAACTTCGAGACGCCCGAGGGCGACGACGAGGTTCGGCCCGGCGCAGAGGGGTCGGAAGCTCAGGCTTCCGGCCCCGACGCGCAGGAGCCGGAACTGACGGTCGACGACATCCTCGGTGCCGAGCAGAACGTGGATGCCGCCGCCGAGGACGCGACCCTCGCCGACCTCGAGTCGGCGTTGCTGGCGGACCTGAAGCGGTTGCAGGCCGAGTACGCCAACTACCGGCGCCGCACCGAGGAGCAGCGCGAGGTGGAGATCGAGCGCGCCAAGGGCACGGTGGCGAAGGATCTGCTGCCCGTGCTGGACGACCTCGACCGCGCCCAGAAGCACGGCGACCTGGTCGCCGGCTCCGCTTTCACCGCGATCGCGGAGAAGATGCGGACGATGGCCGACCGGCTCGGCCTGGTGGTCTACGGGGAGGCCGGGGAAGCGTTCGACCCGCAGCAGCACGAGGCGATCTTCCAGCAGCCCACTCCCGGTGTGACCGAGGCGACGATCCTCGAAGTGGTCGAGGTCGGGTACCGCCTCGGCTCGACCGAACTGCGTCCTGCGAAGGTCGTCGTCGCCGTTCCGGCGGAGTAGGAGGCTCACGTGGCCAGTCAGGACTGGTTCGACAAGGACTTCTACGCCACGCTCGGTGTCGCCAAGGACGTCTCCGACGCGGAACTCAAGAAGACGTACCGCAAGCTGGCGCGCAAGTACCACCCCGACTCCAATCAGGGCGACAGCGCCGCCGAGGCGAAGTTCAAGGAGATCAGCGAGGCGTACGCCGTGCTGAGCGACAAGGAGCAGCGCGAGGAGTACGACCAGATCCGTGCGATGGGCTCCGGCGCGCGCTTCACGGCGGGCGGTCAGGGTGCCGGTGGCTTCGAGGACGTGTTCTCGAGGTTCGGGCAGGGCCGCGGCGGGGGAGCCCGCTTCGACCAGGCGGGCGACTTCGACGACTTCTTCACGATGTTCGACCGGGGTGGTGCGTCCGGCGGTTTCGGAGCCGGCCGGTTCGGTCAGACCTCGGGCGGATTCCGCGGATACGGCGGCCCCACCCGTGGTGCCGACGTCATGGCGCGCACCACGCTCGACTTCGCCACGGCGGCCGGTGGGGAGACCATCAGCCTGCAGGGTGAGGACGGCAAGCCGTTCAAGGTGAAGATCCCCGCGGGCGTCGCCGACGGGCAGAAGATCCGCCTGCGCGGTCGCGGGCGTCCCTCGCCCGACGGCGGCGAGAACGGCGACATCGTCGTGCAGGTGTCGGTGCGGCCGCATCCGGTGTTCGTCCGTGACGGGCTGAACATCCGTCTGACCGTTCCGGTGACCTTCACCGAAGCGGTGCTCGGCGCCACGATCGAGGTCCCGACGCTCGGCGGCGACACGGTCAAGCTGCGTGTCGCGCCGGGGACGCCCTCGGGCCGGGTGCTGCGGGTCAAGGGCCGCGGCATCAAGACGCAGAAGGGCACCGGCGATCTCCTCGCCGAGGTGCAGGTGGCCGTTCCCACTCACCTCGACGACGCCGCGCGCGAGGCGCTGGAGGCCTTCCAGGCCCTCGAGCCGAAAGAGAACCCCCGGGCCGATCTCATGGCCAAGGCCAGGGTCTGACCCGCCCGCGGTGCCGGCGCCGCCCATGACGGGCGCGGCGCCGGTCCGCGGACACAGAAGAGACAGCAGATGAGGTGAGTGGACGTGTCCGAGGACGAGATCGATGAGGAGACCCCGGTCTTCGCGATCGCGACGGCCGCCGACCTCGCCGGAATGCACCCGCAGACGCTCCGCCAGTACGACCGGCTCGGGCTGGTCGTGCCGGCACGGACGAAGGGCGGGTCGCGCCGGTACTCGGTGCGCCACGTCGAGCAGTTGCGCGAGGTGGGTCGCCTTTCCGCGGACGGTATGAGCCTGCCCGCGATCGCCCGCATCATCGAGCTGGAGAACCGGGTGCGCGATCTGCATGCCCGCGTGTACGAGCTCGAGACGCGGATGCAGGAGGAGCTCGCGCGCCGGCCGGGGGCACGGGTGTTCGCCGCGGGGCCGAGCGGCTCCGTCGTCACACTCCGCTCGGGCACGCGCGTCCGCCGCGCGACGGACGTGGTCGTCTGGCGACCGCGCCGCGAGCTCGCATCCGACGACGACTCGGCGCGCTGAGGCCACTCCGCGGCCCGGGACACGGGTCGATGCACCGACGAGGGGAGCGATCCGCGTCGGGGCGGTGCGGATGTCGGAACGGCGATCTAGTCTGTCTCCGATGCCTCGAGGCCGCCTGGTCCCCTCCTTCCGGCGTCACCGTCCCACCGGAGTGCACGCATGCTCGGAAAACTGCTGGTCCGCTACCTGTCGACGTACCGGTGGCTGCTGCTGGGCGTGCTCGTATTCCAGTTCACCTCGGCCATGGCCGCGCTCTATCTGCCCCGCCTGAACGCCGACATCATCGACCAGGGCGTCGCCCGCGGTGACACCGCCTACATCTGGTCCACCGGCACCTTCATGCTCGCCATCTCGCTCGGGCAGATCACCGCGTCGATCATCGCCACCTACTTCGCGGCCCGCGCGGCCATGGCGGCCGGCCGCGACATCCGCCGCGACGTCTTCGAGAAGGTCAGCGCCTTCTCCGAGCGCGAGGTATCGCAGTTCGGGCCGGGGTCGCTGATCACCCGCAACACCAACGACGTCCAGCAGGTGCAGATGCTCGCGATGATGGGCGCGACCATGCTGGTGACCGCGCCGCTCCTCGCGATCGGCGGTGTCGTGATGGCGCTGCAGCAGGACGTCGGGCTGAGCTGGCTGATCGGCGTGTCCGTGCCGACCCTCCTGGTCATCGCCGGCCTCGTCATCAGCCGGATGGTGCCGCTGTTCCGGCGCTTCCAGACGAAACTCGACGCGGTGAACCGGATCATGCGGGAGCAGCTCACCGGAGTCCGGGTCGTGCGCGCCTTCGTCCGCGAGCACATCGAGGAGGAGCGCTTCCGCGGCGCGAACACGGACATCCTGATCGTCGGGCGCAAGGTCGGTTCGCTGTTCGTGCTCCTGTTCCCGCTGGCCATGCTCGTGCTCAACGTCACGGTCGTCGGGGTCATCTGGTTCGGCGGCATCCAGGTGGATGCGGGGACGGTCGAGATCGGAACCCTCTTCGCGTTCATGCAGTACGTCGGTCAGATCCTGATGGGCGTGCTGATGGCGAGCTTCATGACGATCATGATCCCGCGTGCGGCCGTGTCGGCCGAGCGGATCGGCGAGGTGCTCGCCTCCGAATCCACCCTCACGCGCCCCGCCGAGCCGGTGCGCGTCTTCCCCCGCCCCGGCGCGGTCGAGTTCGACGGCGTCGGCTTCACCTACCCGGGCGCGGAATCGCCGGTCCTGCACGGGATCACCTTCGCCGCCGAGCCGGGTGAGACGCTCGCGATCGTCGGCTCGACCGGATCGGGTAAGACCACGCTCGTCTCGCTGATCCCGCGCCTGTTCGATGCGACCGCGGGTACCGTGCGGGTCGGCGGTGTCGACGTGCGCGAGGCCGATCTCGATCTCCTGTGGAAGGGGATCGGGCTGGTTCCGCAGCGCCCCTTCCTGTTCACCGGCACCGTGGCCTCGAACCTCCGCTTCGGGCGGGAGGACGCCACGGACGAGGAGCTGTGGGCGGCACTGGAGATCGCCCAGGGGCGCGACTTCGTGGAGGCGATGGAGGGCGGCCTCGGGGCGCGCATCGCCCAGGGCGGGACGAATGTGTCGGGCGGTCAGCGGCAGCGTCTCGCGATCGCGCGGGCGATCGTGCACCAGCCCGACCTGCTGATCTTCGACGACTCCTTCTCCGCTCTCGATCTCGCCACCGATGCGCGCCTGCGTCAGGCACTGTGGCGGGAGTTGCCGGATGTCACGAAGGTGGTCGTCGCGCAGCGGATCTCCACGGTCACCGGCGCCGACCGGATCGTCGTGCTCGACGGCGGCCGCGTGGTCGGCCTCGGCACCCACCGCGAACTGCTCGAGACCAGCGCCACCTACCGGGAGATCGTCGAATCGCAGCTGGGGGTGGAGGCATGAGCACTCCGGACCCGCTGACCGAGGAGGAGCGCCTCGAGCTCGAACTGGCCGAACAGGCCCGCCAGTCCTCCGGCGACTGGGACTCCGTCGCGCCGGGCAAGGCCGCCAACTTCGGCCGGTCCTTCGCCCGGCTGGTGGGGCTGCTGAGGCCCCATGCGGTGGCCTTCACGATCGTCTCGCTGCTCGGCGCGGTGGGCGTGGTCCTGGCGGTCCTCGCGCCCCGGGTCCTCGGCGAGGCGACGAACCTGATCTTCGAAGGGGTCGTCTCCTCGGCACTGGGTTCGCAGTTCCCGGCCGGCACGTCGCAGGCGGATGTCGTGGCGGCCCTGCAGTCCGGCGGTCAGTCCGACCTCGCCAACATGGTCGCCGCGATGCCCGGCTTCGAGATCGGGCAGGGGGTCGACTTCGATCGCCTGCGCGTCGTGACGATGTCGGTCCTGGCGATCTACATCGCCTCGGCCTTCCTCACCTGGATCCAGGGCTTCGTCATCAACGTGATCATGGTGCGCACGATGTGGCGTCTGCGGGAATCCGTCGAGGCGAAGATCAACCGGCTGCCGCTGTCGTACTTCGACAAGGTGCAGCGCGGCGAGCTCATCTCCCGGGTCACCAACGACATCGACAACATCACCCAGACGATGCAGCAGTCGCTGTCCACCGTGGTGACGTCCGTGCTCACCGTCATCGGTGTGCTCGTGATGATGTTCTCCATCTCGTGGCAGCTGGCGATCGTCGCCCTCATCTCGCTGCCGCTGATGGCCGTGATCTTCGGGGTCATCGGCCCGCGGTCGCAGAAGGCGTTCGGGACGCAGTGGCGCAAGGTCGGTCGCCTGAACGCCCGCGTGGAGGAGTCCTTCTCCGGGCACGCCCTGATGAAGGTGTACGGCCGGGAGGCCGACTCGCGGGCGAAGTTCGCCGCCGAGAACGAGGAGCTCTACCAGGCCGGCTTCCGCGCCCAGTTCCTCTCCGGGATCATCATGCCGGGGATGATGTTCATCGGGAACCTGACCTACGTCGGCATCGCCGTGCTGGGCGGCCTGATGGTCGCCAGCGGCCAGCTCCGCCTCGGCGACGTGCAGGCGTTCATCCAGTACTCGCAGCAGTTCACCCAGCCGCTTTCCGAGCTCGGCGGTATGGCCGCGGTCATCCAGTCCGGCACCGCATCGGCCGAGCGGGTGTTCGAGCTGCTCGACGCCGAGGAGCAGGAGCCGGACCGGCCCGACGCGCCGCATCCGGTCGGCGGCGAAGGGGTGATCGAGTTCGACCACGTGCGTTTCGCGTACGACCCCGAGCACCCGCTGATCACCGACCTGTCCTTCCGGGTGGAGCCCGGCCAGACGGTCGCGATCGTCGGTCCGACGGGCGCCGGGAAGACGACGCTCGTGAACCTCCTCATGCGGTTCTACGAGCTGGACGGCGGACGGATCCTCCTGGACGGGCAGGACATCGGCGAGATGACCCGCGCCGATGTCCGGTCGCGCACCGGGATGGTGCTGCAGGACCCGTGGCTGTTCGCCGGCACCATCCGCGACAACATCCGCTACGGGCGCGAGTCGGCGACCGACGAGGAGATCGTGGCCGCGGCTGAGGCGACGCGGGTCGACCGCTTCGTGCGCTCGCTGCCGGAGGGCTACGAAACGATGCTCGACGAGGACGCGTCGAACGTGTCCGCGGGCGAGAAGCAGCTCATCACGATCGCCCGGGCGTTCGTGGCGCAGCCCACGGTCCTCATCCTCGACGAGGCCACCTCATCGGTCGACACGCGCACCGAGCTGCTGTTGCAGCACGCGATGGCGGCGCTGCGCGAAGGGCGCACGTCGTTCGTGATCGCGCATCGCCTGTCCACCATCCGGGATGCCGATCTGATCCTGGTGATGGAGCACGGCGACATCGTCGAGAAGGGCACGCACGAGGAGCTCATCGCCGCGCAGGGCGCCTACTGGCGGCTCTACCAGGCGCAGTTCGAGCAGGCGGTGGCCGACCCGGCCGAGGAACTCGTGCCCTCCGCCGCCGGCGGGGAGGACACGGCGCCCGGTCAGCCGAGCGACTCGTAGAGCGCCCGGGTGTACGCATCCGACCGCGCCGACCCGATGATTCCCGGTGACATGCGGTTCATCACGTACGCGAAGGTCACGCGGCGCTCGGCGTCGGCGATGACGATCGATCCGCCCCAGCCGCCCCAGAAGGCGACCCGGCCCTCGGGGATGTGCGGAGTCGATGCGGGGTGGGAGACGGCGTAGCCGAGAGCGAAGCGGAGCGGGAGACCGAGCACCAGGTCGATGCCGTCGGTGTGCTCGGCGAAGACCCGGTCCACCGTCCCCGGCGACAGCAGGCGCACCCCGCCGGACTCCCCGCCCTGCGCGATGAGGGCGTTCAGCTGCGCGACGGACCGCGCGTTCCCGTGACCGCCGGCACCGCCGATCCCGGCGGCCCGCCACTGCGGGGTCCAGGTCATGTCCGCAGCGAGGAGCGGGCCGGAGAGGGTCCGGAACGCCGGGGAATCGGGCGGCAGGGCGTCCAGCCCCGGTGCCGGGGGCGGCGGGACGACGTTGCTGACCCGGTGGAACTCGCTCTCCGGGAGGCCCAGCCAGAAGTCCGCGTCGAGCGGACCCGCCAGCTCCGACGCGACGAATTCGCCGAGGCTCCGGCCCGTCACCCGGCGCACCACCTCCCCGATCAGGGTGCCGTAGTTGAGGAGGTGGCAGCCGCTCGCCTGACCGGCCGGCCACCAGCAGGGCTGGGCGGCGAGGAGCGCGGCCGACGCCGGGCCGTCGAGGATGTCGGCGGCGGTGATGGGCTGCGCCCATCCGGAGACGCCCGAGGTGTGGTTCAGCAGATGCCGCACCCGCACCCCCTCCTTGCCCGCTGCCGCGAACTCCGGCCAGTACCGCGACACCGGTGCATCCGGGTCCAGCTCGCCCCGGTCGATGAGCACGAGCGCGGCGAGGGCGGTGACCGTCTTCGAGATGGACCAGACGTTCGCGATCGTGTCGGCCTGCCACGGCGTCGTGCGGGCAGGGTCCGTCCAGCCGCCCCAGAGGTCCACGACCGGCTCGCCGTCGACGATCACGGCGAGCGAGGCGCCCAGCTCCTCACCGGATTCGAGCTGCCGCGCGAACTCGTCGCGCAGGCCGGCGAAGCGATCATCGACGTGTCCGTCGAGGGGTGCCGTCGTGGTGGGCGGCAGCGGTTGTGCGGTGGACATCGAGCCTCCTTGCTCGTCGCGGACCTGGGGCGTCTCCGGCGCGGCCCGGGTGGAAGACACCATACCGCGCAGTCGGTATGCTGTCACGAACGCGTCGGCGACGGCGAGGCCGCAGCGGAGCGGAACACGTTCCGCAGACGAGGAGGTCAGCGTGCAGATCACGGGAGCAGTGCTCGAGGTGTCCGGCGCGCAGGCCCCCTACGCGCGATCGCGGCCGTTCACCATCGGCCCGGTCGAACTCGACGACCCGCAGGCGGGGGAGCTGCTCGTGCGGATCGAAGCGGCGGGGCTCTGCCACTCCGACCTCAGCGTGGTCGACGGCAACCGGCGGCGCCCCACGCCCATGCTCCTCGGCCACGAGGCGGCGGGGATCGTGGAGCGCGCCGGCCCCGGCGTCGACGACATCCAGCCGGGTACCCGCGTCGTCATGACGTTCCTGCCCCGGTGCGGGGTATGCGCCGGGTGCCGGACCGACGGCCGGCTGCCCTGCGAGGCCGGGACCGCCGCCAACAACGCCGGAACGCTCGTCGGCGGCGGGATGCGGCTGCGGCGGGCGAGTGCCGCCGGTGCGGGAGAGGCGGTCCATCACCACCTCGGTGTGAGCGGGTTCGCCACGCACGCGGTCGTGAGTCGCACGTCGGTCGTGCCGGTCCCGGCGGACGTGCCCCCGGACGTCGCCGCCCTGCTCGGCTGTGCGGTGCTCACCGGCGGCGGCGCGGTCATGAACGCCGCCCGCCCGGCCGCGGGGGAGGCCGTCACCGTCGTGGGGCTCGGCGGCGTGGGGATGGCGGCCCTCCTGGTCGCGCGGGCGCTCGGACACGACGTCATCGGCGTCGACGCGCTCCCCGGCAAGCTGGCCCTCGCGCGCGAGCTCGGGGCCGTGGACGCGCTCGGCCCGGCCGAGGCGATGGAGCGCGGGATCCGCACCCCGGTCGTCATCGAGGCGGCGGGAGCCGCCCGCGCCTTCGAGACGGCGCTCGCGCTGACCGCTCCCGGAGGGACGACCGTCACGGTGGGCCTGCCGGCGCCCGACGCGAGGGCGGCCGTCTCGCCGCTCGTGCTGACCGCCGAGGCGCGGACCGTCATCGGCAGCTACCTCGGCTCGGCCGTGCCGAGCCGGGACATCCCGCGCTACGTCGAGCTGTGGCGCGCGGGACGTCTGCCGCTGGAGCGGCTGGTCTCCGGCCGCATCCGCCTGGGTGATCTCGAGGCCGCCCTGGACCGGCTCGCCACCGGCGCGGAACTGCGCCAGCTCATCGTCTTCTGACCTGCTCTGCCTCGCCCCGTCGAAAGGAATCCCATGACCCGCACCGCCATCGTCACCGGAGCCGCCCGCGGCATCGGTGCCGCCACCGCCCGCCGTCTCGCCGCGGACGGCCACGCCGTCGGCGTGATCGACCTCGACCCCGTCGCCTGCGCAGACACGGTCGCGGCCATCACCGCGGAGGGCGGTCGCGCGCTCGCCGTGGGCGCGGACGTCTCCGACGCGGATGCCGTCACCGCGGCCGTCACCGCGGTCGCGGACGAGCTCGGCGCGCCGACCGTCCTCGTCAACAACGCCGGCATCCTGCGGGACAACCTGCTGTTCAAGATGACGGAGGATGACTGGGATGCGGTCCTCGGCGTGCACCTGCGCGGCGCCTTCCTGATGAGCCGCGCCGTGCAGGCCCACCAGGTGAAGGCGGGCTGGGGACGCATCGTCAACCTCTCCAGCACCTCGGCGCTCGGCAATCGCGGCCAGGCGAACTACGCCGCCGCGAAGGCCGGCATGCAGGGCCTCACCAAGACCCTCGCCATCGAACTCGGCCGGTTCGGGGTGACCGCGAACGCGGTGGCGCCGGGATTCATCGAGACCGACATGACCCGGGCGACGGCCGCGCGACTGGGCGTCGGGTTCGAGGAGTTCGTGGAGGCGATGGTGTCGCAGATCCCGGTGGGACGCTCCGGGCGCCCGGACGACGTCGCCGCCGCGGTCTCCTTCTTCTGCTCCGAGCAGGCCTCGTTCATCTCCGGTCAGGTGCTCTACGTCGCGGGCGGACCGACCTCGTGACCATCGCGGTGGGCTCCGTCGCGGCGCTGACGGATGCGGTGGGCGAGAGTGCCGTGAGCGACTGGTTCGAGATCACCCAGGAGCGGATCCAGGCGTTCGCGGACGCCACGGAGGATCATCAGTGGATCCACGTGGATCCCGCGCGCGCGGCGGTCGGTCCGTTCGGAGCGCCGATCGCGCACGGCTACCTGACGCTCTCGTTGCTGCCCCGCTTGACGGCCGGGCTGCTCGAGGTCGGCGGTGTCGGGCTGGTGGTGAATTACGGGCTCGACCGGGTACGGTTCCTCCAGCCCGTGCCCGCCGGATCCGCCGTCCGTGCGTCCACCCGGATCGACACGGTCGAGCCGAGCGGTGCGGGCATGCGCGTGGGGATGGACACCACGGTCGAGCTCCGTGGTCAGGACCGGCCCGCGCTGGCCGCCCGCACGGTCGCGCTGTTCTTTCCCGCGCAGTGATGACGCGAAGCGGCCGGGCGGTGCGCCCGCCCGGCCGCTTCGGTCCACTCCCGCGCTACAGGCGTTCCAGCACCATCGCCATGCCCTGGCCGCCGCCCACGCACATGGTCTCCAGCCCGTAGCGGCCTCCGGTCGAGGCGAGGCCGTTGATGAGCGTGGCGGTGATGCGGGCTCCGGTCATGCCGAACGGGTGACCGACCGCGATCGCACCGCCGTGCACGTTCAGCCGCTCCTCGTCGACTCCGAGCTCGCGGGCCGAGGGGATCACCTGCGCGGCGAACGCCTCGTTGATCTCGACGAGATCCATGTCGTCGACGGTGAGTCCGGCCAGGGCGAGGGCGCGCCGGGACGCCTCGACGGGGCCGAGGCCCATGATCTCCGGTGACAGTGCGCTCACCCCGGTCGAGACGATCCGGGCCAGGGGCGTGAGGCCGAGCTCCGCCACGACGCGCTCCGAGACGACCACCACGGCCGCCGCGCCGTCGTTCAGGGGGCAGCAGTTGCCGGCGGTCACGGTACCGTCCGGCCGGAAGACGGGGTCGAGCGCCGCGAGGGACTCCGCCGTGACCCCGGGGCGCGGGCCGTCGTCGACGCGGACGACCGTCCCGTCGGGCAGCGTCACCGGATCGATCTCACGCGCCCAGAAACCGCTCGCGATCGCCGCCTCGGCGCGCTGCTGGCTGCGCGCCGCGAAGGCGTCCTGTTCGTCCCGGGTGATCCCCCGGAGGCCGGCGACGTTCTCCGCCGTCTGCCCCATGGCGATGTACGGGTCGGGGAGCGCGCCGGTCGCGCGCGGGTCCGTCCACACCCCGGCGCCCGCGCTGGTGCGGGCCGCGGTGCGCGCGACCGCCTCTGCGAAGCGCGGGTTCTCCACGCTCTCCGGGAAGAAGTCCGCCGATCCTGCGGCGTAGTGACTCACCGACTCCACGCCCCCCGACACGAAGACGTCGCCTTCACCGGCCTTGATCGCGTGGAAGGCCATCCGGGTCGTCTGCAGGGAGGAGGAGCAGTAGCGGTTCACGGTCGTGCCCGGAACGCCGTCGAGTCCGCTCAGCACCGCCACGATCCGGGCGATGTTCATGCCCTGCTCGCCGGCGGGCTGGCCGCATCCGATCATCAGGTCGTCGATCCGTGCGGGGTCGAGCCCCGGCACCTTCTCGAGGGCCGCGCCGACCATGAGCGCAGCCAGATCGTCGGGACGGATGCCGGCGAGCGAGCCCTTCCGGGCGCGGCCGATGGGCGACCGCGCGGTCGCCACGATGTATGCCTCGGTCATCTCCGCACCCCTCAGACGAACGCCGCGATACCGGTGATGGCCCGCCCGACGATCAGGCTGTTCATGTCGAACGTGCCCTCGAAGGTGTACACCGCCTCGGCGTCCGCGAAGTAGCGGGCGACCCCGTGGTCGAGCTGGATGCCGTTGCCGCCGACGATCTCGCGGCACAGTGCCACGGTCTCCCGCATCCGTGCCGTGACGAAGGCCTTCGCCATGGCGGAGTGGTGGTCGGCCTGAATGCCCTCGTCCTGCATCTGGGAGACGCGCATGCACAGCGCGATGCAGGCGGTGATGTTCGCGAGGGCGTTCGCCAGCTTCTGCTGGACGAGCTGGAAGGAGGCGATCGGCTTGCCGAACTGCACGCGGCTCTTCGCGTACGCGAGCGCCGCCTCGTACGCTCCGACGGCGACCCCGAGGCCCTGCCAGGCCACGTCCGCGCGGGTGAGGCGCAGCACGATCGCGACGTCGCGGAAGGAGTGGATCTCCTGCAGGCGGTCGCGTTCGGGCACGACGACACCGGACAGTTCGATGTCGGCGTTCTCCACCGCCCGGAGGGACTGCTTGCGCTCGATCTTGCTGGCGCGGAACCCCGGGGTGGGCGTGCGCACCAGGAAGCCCTTCACCTGGTCGTCCGCGACGTCCCGGGCCCAGATCACGACGAGATCCGCGAAGGCGCCGTTGCCGATCCAGCGCTTGGAGCCGTTGAGCACCCACTCGTCCTCGCCGTCGTCGCGCCGGCGTCGCTCGGCCGTCGTCTCCAGCCCCCGGGCGGTGTCCGATCCGTGCCCCGGCTCCGTCAGCCCGAAGGCGGCGACCAGTTCGCCGGCGGCGAGACGCGGCAGCCACTCCGCCTTCTGCTCGGCGGAGCCGCCGACCGCGATCGCGGTCATGGCGAGTCCGCTGTGCACGCCGATGAAGGTGGCGGTCGAGGGGTCGGCGCGGGAGATCTCCAGGGCGACCCAGCCCCGGAACACCGCGCTGTTGGGGAACTGCGCCGTCTCCGGGAAGGCGTTGCCGAACAGCCCGAGCTCCGCGATCCGGGGGACCAGGTGCCGCGGGCTCTCCGCCCGCTCCCAGTGGTCGTCCGCGAAGGGACGCACCTCGGTGTCGAGGAAGTGCCGGATGCCGGACAGCGCGCGCTGCTCGGGCTCGCTCAGCTGATGCTGGAACGCATAGAAGTCCGCGTCGAGAAGCGGGGCCGCGGGGCCGGTCGTCGCCGCGGTGTCGGGGAGGGTGAACGTCATCGTTTGCTCCGATCGTGGTGATCCTGGTGAGAGTATGCATCATTTCCAGGAATGTTGCACAACAAATCCAGGGACGTTGCAGGTGGGCGTCCGGTTGGCGCTAGAGTGCCCGCATGGTGGTGACCGCATCCGAGACCGTGACGATCGCCGACGTCGGCCTGCGAGCCGCGCCGTCGTGGTTGTCCGAGCGCATCGCGCCGGAGGGGCACGCCGATGCCCAGCGTGCCTTCGCCGCCGCCCGGGAGACGTTCATCGCCGGACGCCGCATCGACATGGGCAGCCTCGCCGCGTCGCTCGGCGTCGACCGTACCTCGCTGTTCCGCTGGGTCGGCAACCGGGACGCGCTGCTGGGGGAGGTGCTGTGGTCGCTCGCCGTGCCCACCCTCGTGCAGGCGGAGCTGGCCAGTGCCCGGCTGCACGGCGGTGAGCGGATCGCCGCCATCCTCACGCACTTCGTCGCCGATCTGAACCAGGCGACGTACTTCCGGCAGTTCCTGCAGCGCGAGTCGGCCCGCGCCCTGCGGCTGCTCACGACCAAGGAGAGTCCCATCCAGCGCCGGTACGTCGCCACCGCGGAGTGGCTGATCCGAACGGACCTCGGCGATGAGCCGCTGGGCGGCGCGATCGATCCGCTCGGTCTCGCGTACCTGCTCGTCCGGCTGTCCGAATCGTTCACCTACACGGACCTCATCTCAGGGGACACCCCGAGCGCCGAGCGGGCGGGCGTCGCCTTCCGGCTCCTGCTCCGCGTCGGCGACTGATCCGCGACGCGGCCGCCCGGGCCGTGTCGCACGACTCGAGGAGGAGTCATGACCACGCCCCGGTACGGCACCCGCCGCCCCTTCGCCACGCGCTGGCGGGACAACGACCAGTACGGACACCTCAACAACACCGTCTACTACGAGGCGATGGACACGGCCGTCAATGCGTGGATGATCGAGGCCGGCGGTCTCCGTCCGCGCGGCGACGAGCCGATCGCCCTGTGCGCGTCCTCGTCCTGCGAGTTCCACGCGTCCGCGAGCTTTCCGGACCCCCTCGAGGTGGGCATCGCCGTGGAGCGCCTGGGACGGTCGAGCATCATCTGGCGCCTCGGCATCCTGCGGGCGGGGGAGGACGGGCCCCTGGCCGAAGGGCGCTTCGTGCACGTGTTCGTCGACCCGTCCAGCCGCGTGCCCACACCGATCCCGGAGGGGATCCGCACCGCGGTGACAACGCATCTCGGGATCGACTGAGCCATCCAAACCGACCGTCCGGTATGCTACCGTTGGCGCAGCCCTGAGAGCTCGGGGCGGTGGAAACGGGAGCGTGTCGATGAAGACCGAGGTGCCAGGGCTCGACGTGGCCGGACTGACCGACTGGCTGGCCGCCGCGCATCCGGAACTCGCCGACGGCCCGCTCACGGCCACCCTCATCACGGGCGGCAAGAGCAACCTCACCTACGCGGTGGACGGTGCCCGCATCCCCCTCATCGTGCGACGGCCGCCGCTCGGCCACGTGCTCTCCAGCGCACACGACATGCGTCGTGAGCACCGGGTGGTCGCGGCGCTGCAGGACACCGCCGTGCCGGTTCCCACCGCGATCGATGTGGTCGACGACACGGAAAGCGGACGCCTGAGCGGGACGGTGCTCTTCGTGATGGAGCGGGCGCCCGGCGTCGTCCTGGCGCACCCCGCGCAGAACGAGGGCTATCCGCAGCAGGCGCTCCGGGCGCTGAGCCTCGGCCTCGCGGAGCATCTCGCCGATCTGCACGCCGTGGACCCGGCCGCCGTCGGTCTCGCCGACTTCGGCCGCCCGGACGGGTACGTCGCCCGGCAGCTGGCCACGTGGCGACGCCAGCTCGACGCCTCCCGCTCGCGGGAGACCCCCGCCCTCGACGCACTGCAGGAGGCCCTGCAGTCCGACCCGCCGGTGTCGTCCGGATCGGCGATCGTCCACGGCGACTTCCGCCTGGACAACGCCCTCGTCGACGGGGAGCCGTCGGCGCCGCGCATCTCCGCCATCCTGGACTGGGAGATGGCCACCCTCGGGGACCCGCTCGTCGACCTCGGGATGCTGGGGCTGTACTGGAACATCGCGGGTCTGCCCGGCGGCTTCCAGGGGGTCGTCCCCAGTGCCGTCGACGAGACGGCCGGCTATGCGAGCTTCGACGATCTGGTCGACGCCTACGTCCGCCGGTCCGGGCGGGACGTCCCGGCGCTCGGCTGGTACCGGGCGTTCGCGGCCTACAAACTCGCGGTGATCGTCGAGGGCATCCACTACCGCTATCTGGCGGGCGAGACCGTCGGGGAGGGATTCGAGGGGATCGAGCGTCTCGTGGACCCGCTCGCCCGGCACGGACTGGAGATGTGCTGATGGACTTCGCGCCCGACGCCCGATCCGTGGAGCTCACCGCCCACGCCCGCGCCTTCCTCGACGAGCATGTCCTGCCGGCGGAGCCGCTGCTCGACGCGCAGCTGGCCGAGACGCCGGGGGAGTGGAACGTCCGGCCGGTCGTCCGGGACCTGCAGGCCCGTGCCCGGGCCGAGGGGCTCTGGAACCTCTTCCTCCCCGGAGAGCACGGCGCCGGGCTCAGCAATCTGCAGTATGCGCCGGTCGCCGAGGTGACCGGGTGGAGCCCGCGACTGGCCCCCGCCGCGTTCAACTGCGCGGCCCCCGACACGGGCAACATGGAGGTCCTGCACGACTTCGGGACGCCCGCGCAGCAGGAGCAGTGGCTCGCGCCGCTGCTGGAGGCGCGGATCCGCTCCGCTTTCTGCATGACCGAGCCGGACGTCGCCTCCTCCGACGCGACCAACATCGAGACGAGCATCCGGCGCGACGGCGACCACTACGTCATCACCGGCCGCAAGTGGTGGTCCACGGGCGCCATGAACCCGGATGCCGCCGTGTTCATCGTGATGGGCAAGACCGACCCGGATGCCGACCGGCACCGGCAGCAGTCGATGATCCTCGTCCCGCGGGATGCGCCGGGCGTCCGGATCGTCCGTCCGCTCACGGTCTTCGGCTACGACGACCGGGACCACGGCGGACACGCCGAGATCGCCTTCGAGGACGTGCGCGTACCCGCCGAGAACATCATCGGCGGCGAGGGAGACGGCTTCGCGATCGCCCAGGCGCGGCTGGGGCCCGGCCGCATCCACCACTGCATGCGCGCACTCGGTATGGCGGAGCGCGCGCTCGCGCTCGCCGCGGCACGGGCGGGCGAACGCCACGCCTTCGGACGGGCGCTGTCGGAGCAGGGCGTCATCCGGGAATGGGCGGCCGAGGGCCGCATCCGCCTGGAGGCGCTGCGCCTGCTCGTGCTCAAGACGGCCTGGCTGATGGACACGGTCGGCAACCGACGGGCGATGACCGAGATCCAGGCGATCAAGATCGCGGTGCCGCGTGCCGCGCAGTCGATCATCGACCGGGCCATCCAGGTGTTCGGCGGCGCCGGTGTGTCCGCGGACACCCCTCTGGCCGAGCTGTACGCGGCCGCGCGGTGCCTGCGCATCGCCGACGGCCCCGACGAGGTGCACCTGAGCAGTCTCGGACGTGCCGAGCTCCGGGTGGGCGCGCCCCGCTAGCCCCAGGAATGGTTCCCGACGACGAAGGAGACGTCATGGCACACACCCCAGATCCCGCGGTCGACGGCGAGGGCTTCGCCACGCTCTCGGTCGCGAACATCCTCGGCGAGACCGCGCGAAGGCATCCCGACCGCCCCGCGCTGCACTTCGCCGGGCACACCATCCCCTACGGCGTCCTCTGGGATCAGACGTGCCGGTACGCCGGCGCGCTGCGGGCGCGGGGCATCGGCCGGGGTGACCGCGTGGCCATGCTGGTGCCGAACGTGCCCGACTTCGCGCGCGTCTACTACGCGGCGCTCTCGCTCGGAGCGATCGTCGTGCCCGTGCACCTCCTGTTCAAAGCGGACGAGATCGCCTATGTGCTGCGCGACTCGGGCGCCGATGTACTCGTGGTCGCCGCGCCGCTGCTCGCCGAAGCTGTCCCCGCCGCCGCGAGCGCAGGAGTCCCCCTCGTCACGGTCCTCCTGCCCGAGGACGCGGGCGTCGACCTGCCGCGGCTGGAGGCCGAGGCGGCCGTGGCCGAGCCGCTGCCGCGGCACACTCCCGTGCGTCCCACCGACGCCGCCACCATCCTGTACACGAGCGGGACGACCGGTACGCCCAAGGGGGCGGTGGGGTCGCACCTGTCGATCGTCGAGCAGGTGCACTGCACCCTGATCGACTCGTTCGACCTGCGCGCGGACGACGTCGTCTTCGGCGGGCTGCCGCTGTTCCACACCTTCGGGCAGACGGCCGTGATGAACATCGCCTTCCGCTGCGGTGCGTCCGTCATCCTGCTGCCCCGGTTCGACCCGGATGAGGCCTTGGCCCTCATGGTCGCCCACGACGCCACCGTCTTCACGGCGGTGCCGACGATGTACGTGGGGATGCTCGAGGCCGCGCAGCGCACGGACGCCCGGCCTCCGCTGCGCTACGCGGTCTCCGGGGGCGCGGCGCTTCCGGTCGCCGTGCTGGAGGCGTTCACCGCGGCCTACGGGGCGTCCGTCCACGAGGGATACGGGCTCACCGAGACCGCGCCCATCGTCTCGAGCAACATCCTCTCCGAGCCGATCCGCCCGGGCACCGTGGGACGGGCGCTCTGGGGGGTGGACATCGCGATCGCGCACCCGGACGTGGAGGACGAGATCCACCTGATCGATCCGGCCGATCTCGGCGAGATCGTCGTCCGCGGTCACAACCTGTTCAAGGGATACCTCGGCAGGCCCCAGGCCACCGCGGAGGCCGTCGTCGACGGATGGTTCCGCACGGGGGATCTCGGGACCTACGTCGACGGGGTGCTCACGATCGTGGACCGGAAGAAGGACATGATCGTGCGCGCCGGGTACAACGTGTACCCGACCGAGGTGGAGGCGGTCATCGCCCGCCATCCGGATGTCGCGGTGTCGGCCGTGTTCGGCGTCCAGGACGACGTGAAGGGGCAGGAGGTGCACGTCGCCGTGGTGGCCCACTCCGAGCGGACCATCGACCCCGCCGAGCTCATCGCCTTCACCCGGGAGCGCATCGCGGCGTACAAGTACCCTCGGGTCGTCCATCTCGTCGACGCGCTGCCGCTCGGAGGCAGCGGCAAGGTGCTCAAGCGGGAGCTCGTCGAGCGGTACACGCCGGTCCGCGAGGGCTGAATGCCGGAACGAGAAGACCCCCGCGGCCCGGCCGCGGGGGTCTTCTCGTTTCAGATCAGGAGGCCGGGAGGCCCTTCCCGGTCAGTGCCACCGGCTGCGGCTCGACCGCAGTCACGGCGCCGCCTTCCACCGCGTAGCTGGCGTCGATGTAGTCCTGCACGCCCTGGTCCACCTTCGTGATGCCGACGCCCAGGTAGGCCGCGTGGTCGTCCTCGCCGAACGAGAGGGGCAGGATGCCGTTGCCCTTCAGGTCACCGGAGGCGACCGCCGCAACGAGGCTCTCCCGGGTCGGATCCTCCCCGGCCGCGGCCAGCGCCTCAGCGAACAGGTAGGCGACGCTCATGCCGTAGATCGTGTTGCCGTCGAAGGCGGCGCCGCCGTTGTACTCGTCGTTCACCGTGCGGAACAGGGCCACCCAGTCGTCATCCGCCATCGGGGCGTAGTTCGTGCCGGTGAAGCCCTGGAGGAGCTTCGGGCCCATCTCCTCGCCGAGGTATCCGACCAGCGTCGGGTAGTCCGCGCCCGAGGACGAGGAGAACCACATCGGGAACCAGCCGAGCTGCGCCGCGGTGCCGACGGCCAGGGCGGTGAACCCGTTGATCGTGGCGAGCATGTTGATCTCGCACCCCGCGGCCTGCATGGCGCCGATCTGCGCCGTCACGTCCTGCGTCGAGACGGAGTAGCGCTGGATGTCGGCGATGCCGTCCGCCCCGATCGCCAGCTCCACGCCCTCGATGAACTCGTCGCCGAAGTCGTCGTCCTGGCCGAGCACGCACACGGTCGCATCCGGATGCTCGTCGGCCGCGTACTGAGCGAGGGCGGCGCCCTCGACGATGTAGTCCGCGTTGTACCCGAAGGTCCACGGGTACTCCTCCGGCTGGTTCCAGGCGGTGGACCCGGACGCCACGAAGAGGTCCGGCACGCCGTTCTGGTTCAGGAAGTCCAGGACGGAGCCATGGGTCGCCGTCCCGAGGCCGTTGACGATGGCGAACACCCCGTCCTGCTGGACGAGCTCACGCACGACGGTCTGCGTGTTCGCCGGGTTGTAGCCGTCGTCCTTGACGATGAACTCGATGCTGCGGCCGTGCACCCCGCCGTTGTCGTTCAGGTAGTCGAAGTAGGCGCTCGCCGCTGCGGAGATCGACGAGTAGCCGGCCGCGGCGGGTCCCGTCAGGGGTGTGTGCGTGCCGATCGTGACGGTGGTGTCGGTCACGCCGGTGGCGTCGCCGCCGCCGTCCTCCTCCGCCGGAGCGGCCGAGGGTGTGCTGCACGCGGCGAGGCCGAGGGCGAGGGCGGATGCCCCGGCTAGCGCTGCGATGCGCCGCCGGGCGGGAATGTGCTGTGACATGGTCACCTCTCTGGTGTCTGTTGCGGATGGGGTTGTGACGTCGGGAGGGGTGCGGGGCGCCGGCGCCGCAGCGCGGCCAGGCCCCCGGGCGCCACGAGCATCACCACGATGAGCAGGGCGCCGAACACGAGGACGGAGAGGTTGCCGGCGAGTCGCTGCTCGAGGTCGGCGGGCAGATCGAGGGCCGCGGTCCCCGCTCCCACCAGCCAGGGCAGCATCACGACGACGACCGAGCCGATGGCGGCGCCGCCGATGCTGCCGAGGCCCCCGATGACGACGGCGACCACGAGCAGCAGGGAGAAGGCGAGCGTGTACGCGCCGGGGCTCACCGACTGGGTCACGAAGCACAGCACGGCGCCGCCCGCTCCTGCGCCGGCCGCGCTGAGGGTGAACGCGGTGACCTTCACCCGTGCTGCGGGAACCCCGTTCAGCCGTGCCGCGGTCTCGTCGTCGCGGACCGCCCGCATCCGGAGCCCGAGCGATCCGCGGCGGACGAGGGCGAGGAGCGTCACGACGACCGCGGTGACGAGGATCGCCACCCAGGCCTGCCACTGCTCCAGCGCGATGAGCCGGTCGAGTCCCGCGGGCACCGGGTCGTATGCCGTCTGCACGCCCTGGTCGCCTCGGAGGACACCGGACCAGACGGTGGCGATGGCCGGGACGGCCACCACGACCGCGAGGGTGAGGCCGGCAAGGTAGGGGCCCCGCAGCCGGGCGGCGGCGAGCCCCAGCAGGAACCCCACGAGGGTGGCCGTCACGACGGCCACGACCAGGGCGACCAGGAACCGTGGCACCCCGGTCACGCCCGCCTCGGTGAGGGCGTTGGCGGTCAGCGCGTAGCCGTAACCCCCGGTGGCCATGAGCGCGGCGTGCCCCAGCGAGAGCTGCCCGCTCATCCCGATCAGGAGGGTGAGCCCGGCGGTCGCGCAGAAGTACGCGGCGGCCGTCGCCAGCTGGAAGTTGCGGAAGGGGTCGAGCAGGAAGGTCCCGGCGAGGGCGAGCACGGTGAGCGCGGCGGCGACGACCAGGACCCGGCGCGTGCCCCGGAGGCCCGGGAAGAGGGTCCGGCGGCGCAGAACGGTGGAGGTCATGCGGTGCGCGCCTCTCGCAGCGAGAACACGCCGCCTGGTCGGACGAGGAGGACGATCAGCAGCAGCACCAGCACGCCGATCGGCGCGATCGTGGAGCCGAGGTACCCGGTGACGACCGTCATCAGGACGCCGACGACGAGCCCGCCCAGCAGGGCCCCGACCGGGGAGTCCAGCCCGCCCACCACCGCGACGGTGAACGCATAGACGAACAGCACGTCCGTGGAGTGCGGGTTCAGCCCCAGCTCGGTGGGGATCAGCAGCATCGCCGCCAGTGCGGCGACGGCGGCGGACAGCATCCATCCGATCGTCACCATGCGGTTCACCCGGACCCCGAGCATCTGCGACACCTCGGGGGCGAACGCGGAGGCGCGCAGCTGCAGGCCGAGCGAGGTGCGGGTGAACAGCACCGCGAGCAGCCCCATGACGCCCAGTGCGACCACGAGCACGAACAGGTCGTACGGCGACAGCAGCGGGACCCCGGCGAAGAAGATCGGGGATTGGTCGAAGGGCGCCGGCATGGGGCGGTAGGCGGATCCCGCCAGGATGCCGAGCAGCGACTGCAGCACCATCACCAGCCCGATCGCGATGATGACGCCCGTCAGTGGGGAGGCGTGCGACGCGCGCCGCATGACCCCGCGCTCGACGACGAACCCGATCGCCGCACCGCCGAGGATGCCGGCGACCAGGCCGGCGAGGTACGAGCCGGTCAGCCCCGTCACCGCGAACGCGAGATAGGTGGCGACCAGGGCCATGGCACCCTGCGCGAAGTTGATGATGCGCGCGGCGCGCCAGATCAGGACGAGCGAGAGCGCGAACAGGGCGAACACGGCGCCGCGGGCGAGGCCCGTGGCGAAGAGGAAGGCGAAGCGGTCCATCAGAATCCCAGGTAGGCGTGGCGGAGGGCGGTGTCGGCGGAGAGGTCGGCCGCGGGGGCGTCCGCGACGACACGGCCGAGGTTGAGGACGACGCCGCGGTCGGCGATCGACAGGGCACTCGTGACGTTCTGCTCGGCGAGCAGGACCGTCATCCCGTCGCGGGCGGCGGTGTCGCGCACGGTCGCCATGAGCTGCGCGACGACCAGCGGGGCGAGCCCCAGGGACGGTTCGTCGAGCGTGAGCACCCGGGGCCGTGACACGAGCGCCCGGCCGAGCGCCAGCATCTGGCGCTCGCCGCCGGAGAGCTGGTGGCCGTCGCTCGTCCGGCGTCGCGCCAGGGGCTCGAACAGGTCGTACACCTCGGCGACGGCCCGCTCCCGCTCGCGTCCCCGATGACGCCAGAGCGTGCCGAGACGCAGGTTCTCGTCCACGGTCAGCTCGGCGACGACGCTGCGTCCTTCGGGCACCTGGCCGATGCCGAGCCGGGCGCGGTCCTCGGGGCGCAGTCGCATGAGGTCGCGGCCGTCGAGGGTGATCATCCGCTCCCGCACCGGCACGAAGCCGGCGAGGGCCCGCAGGAGGGTGGTCTTGCCGGCGCCGTTGGCACCGAGGAGGGCGACGACCTCCCCGGGGGCGAGGGCGAAGGCGACCTCGTGGAGGACCGGCTCCCCGCCGTATCCCACGGTGAGGCCGGAGAAGGCCAGTGCGCCGCTCATGCCGTCGCCTTCACGCCGAGGTAGGCCTCTTCGACCCGCGGGTCGGTCCGCACGTCCTCGGGAGCGCCGTGGGCGATCACCCGGCCGAAATCCAGGACGACGATGTGGTCGGCGACCCCCATGACGAAGTCGACGTGATGCTCGACGAGGAGGACGGCGCAGCCGGAGGCCGCGACGCTGCGGACGGTGGCGGCGAGCGAGGAGATGTCCTCCTCGCCGAGGCCGCCCGCGGGTTCGTCCAGGAGCAGCAGCCGTGCGCCCGAGACGAGCGCACGGGCGAGCGCGACGCGCTTGCGCACCGGATAGGGGAGCACCGAGACGGGGACGTCGGCGACCTCCGTGAGGCCGTGCGCCTCGAGCTGCGCCGAGATCCGCGCGCCGGCCCCGGCGGTGCGTGCCACCGGCACCGCGATGTTCTCGCGTACGGTCAGCCCGTCGAACAGGCCCAGGCCCTGCAGGGTGCGGGCGACGCCGTGACGGGCGAGGGCTACCGTGCGGCGGGGAACGGCGACGCCGTCGAGCAGGATGTCACCGCGCCGGCGGACCAGTCCGCAGATGCTGTTGAAGACCGTCGTCTTGCCGGCGCCGTTCGGGCCGATCAGGGCGACCACCTGGCCGGGGGCGACGTCGAAGGAGACGTCCTGCAGGGCGACGAGGCCGCCGAACGAGACGGTGAGATCGCGGACGGACAGCCGCGGGACGGGTACGGCGGTGGAGGACATCGGCACCTCTTCGTGTCGGGTGCGCCCCACTGTAGCTCATAAACCGACCGGGCGGTATGTTGTGCGCCGGAATGCCCTCCATGCCGTCGCCGCTGCCGCTCAGCGGTGCGGGATGCCGGTGATCATGCCGCCGTCGACCACGAACTCGTCGCCGCTCGTGAACCTCGAGGAATCGCCGGCGAGGAACACGATCGTCCCGGCCACGTCCTCGGGGGTGCCCGGCCGCCCGAGGGGGATGTCGAGCCGGGCGGGGTCGATGCGAGCCGTCATGTCGGTGAGGATGAGCCCGGGATGCACGGAGTTCACCCGGATGCCGGAGGGGCCGAGCTCCACGGCGAGGGACTTCGTGAGGCCGCGCACGCCGAACTTCGCGGCGGTGTATCCGTGCAGGCCGACGCTTCCGCGCATCCCCTCCACCGAGGAGATGTTGATGATGGACCCGCCTCCGGCCGCCTTCATCGGCACGCTCACGGCGCGGCAGCCGAGGAAGGTGCCGGTGAGGTTGACCGCGATCACCGCGTCCCATTTCGCGCGCGTGTAGTGCTCGATGGGGGCGGCGTTCGCGATGCCGGCGTTGTTGACGAGGACGTCGACCGCGCCGAGGGAGCGGACGACCTCGTCGACGAGCGCCGACCAGCCGTCCTCGTCCGTCACGTCGAGATGGCGGTACCAGGCGCGCGGGGCGAGCTCGGCCGCGAGCGCTGTGCCGTCCTCGTCGCGCACATCGGCGATCACGACGTGCGCACCCTCCGCGTGGAGCGCTCGCGCGTAGGCCGCGCCGAGTCCGCGGGACGCGCCCGTGACCAGAGCGACCCGGCCCTCGAGCGCCGTGCCGGTCACGCCCCGACCTCGATCACGATCCGTCCGGTGGTGGTGCCGCCGGCGAGGAGCTGGATGGCGGCCGGCGCCTCGAGGAACGGGACGACCTCGTGGACGACCGGCCGGATGGCTCCTTCGGCGGCGAGGCGGGTGAGTTCCGCGTGTGCCTCCCGCACGAGATCGGGTCGCCGCTGGGCGTACAGCGCCCAGTGCAGGCCGTCGATGCTGTAGTTCTTCACGAGGGCGTGGTTCGCCGCCGCCTGCGGGATCTCTCCGCTCGCGAAGCCCACCACCACCAGCCGCCCCTCGAACGCGATGCACTTGGTGGAGGCGGTGAAGGCCGCACCGCCCACCGGGTCGAACACGACGTCTGCCCCGTGGCCGCCGGTGATCTCCTTCACCCGGGCCGCGATGTCGTCCGCATCCCGGCGGAGCACCTCCTCGGCTCCGGCCGCGCGCGCGACGTCCGTCTTGGTCGCCGAGCCGACCACGCCGATGACGCGTGCTCCGGCTGCGACGGCGAGCTGGACCGCCGCCGCGCCGACGCCGCCGGCGGCCGCGTGCACGAGCACCCAGTCGCCCGCGCGCATGCGCCCGCGCCGATGGAGCCCGAACCAGGCGGTCTGGTACGCGATCATCAGCCCGGCCGCGGCGATGTCGTCCAGCGCATCGGGGGCGGGATGCACGTCGCCGGCCGGCAGCACCGCGAGCTCGGACAGCACACCGATCCCCGAGCCGACGACCCGCTGGCCGGGCGCGAGGCCCACGACGCCGTCACCGACCGAGACCACCGTGCCGCTCAGTTCGATCCCGGGCGTGAACGGCAGCGGCGGCCGCACCTGGTATTCGCCGCGGGACAGCAGCACGTCGGGGAAGTTCGCCGCGACCGCGGCGACCCGGATGAGCACCTCGCCCGGCCCGGGCACGGGATCCGGCACGTCGACGAGTTCGAGGACCTCTTCCGGCTCTCCATGACGGGTGACGTGCCAAGCGCGCATGTGTTCAGTCCTTCGGTATCCGGATGCTGCTGAGGAAGAGCTCGGTGAGCTGCTCGGCGACGAGGGTGCGGCTCTCGGGGCCATGCGGGGAGTACCAGTGCGACAGGTAGTGCACGTCGCTGAAGAAGTGCGCGACGAGCAGCGGGACGGGGATGTCGGTACGGAACAGGCCCGCCTCGCGGCCCTGCTGGATCAGTGCGGCGAACTCGTCGTGGTACTCGCGGCGGCGCCGGGTCACCTCGCCCTGGCGGGGGGTGCTCAGCATGTGCGCCGAGCGGAAGAAGACCGTCCCCTCCGGGAGGTACTCGATCGAGGTCTCCAGCACATCGACGCACGCGGCGCGGAGCACCTCGTCCATCGGACCCCCGCGCGAGATGATCGCGTCGAGGTGCGTCTTCTGCAGGGAGAGCAGGCGATCGTAGATCCCGAACAGCAGGTCGTCCTTGGACTCGAAGTAGTGGTACATCGCGCCCTTGGTGACCCCGGCGGCCTCCACGATCTGCTGCACGCTGGTGTTGGCGTATCCCTGGGTGGAGAACAGCTCCACGGCCGCCCGGGTGACATCGTCGGCGACGCTCGTCTCTTTCATGCGTCCATCCTTCACCCGATGGGGCGCACGGATGCGCCGCCGTCGATGAGCAGTGTCTGGCCGGTGATCCAGGCGGCGTCCGCGGAGAGGAGGAACGCGACCGGTCCGGCGATGTCCTGAGGTTCCCCCAGCCGTGCGAGCGGGTACGCCGCGGCCGCCTCCGCCTCCCGGCCCTCGTAGAGCGCGCGGGCGAAGCGGGTCTTCACGACGGCGGGGGCGACGGCGTTGACCCGGAGGCGCGGTGCCAGCTCGTCGGCGAGCTGCATCGTGAGGTTGATCAGGGCCGCCTTCGACACCCCGTAGAAGGCGATGTTCGGGGAGGCGGCCACGCCGGAGATCGAGGCGATGTTGACGATCGATCGGTCAAGGCCCGCACGGACCGCATCGCGGGTCCATTCCAGGGCGGCGATCACGTTCACCTCGAGGATCTTCCGTGCCGCCGCCGGATCGAGATCCAGGGCGGGGCCGTAGGCGGGGTTGATGCCCGCGTTGTTCACCAGGTGGTCGAGCCGGCCGTGCTGTCGCGCGATGTGGCGGAACGTCTCCTCCCGGTGGTCGGCGTCGTCGGCCCGCCCGGAGACCGCGGTCGCCGAGTCGCCCAGTGCGGCGACCGCCTGGTCGAGTGTGTCCCGGTCGCGTCCGGTGAGCACGACCGCCCCGCCCTCCGCGACGAGGCGCTCCGCGATGGCCAGCCCGATGCCGCGGCTCCCCCCGGTCACCAGTGTCACCGTGCCCTCGAACCTCGTCATCACGCCTCCTCGCGCAGGACCATACCGTCCGGTCGGTTTCAGGCTAGCAGACGAGCGCGGCCGCAGCCGAGCGGGTCAGGCCGGGTCGAGCCGCAGCACGTCGACGGACTCGCCGAGGGGCAGGTCCTCGACCACCCGCAGCGTGCGCGCGAGGGCGTCCACCTCGTCGATCACCGTCCCGAAGCGTTCCCGGTCGCCCCCGACGGCGCTCAGGGTCACGAGGTGCGTGCCGGTGTCCCACGTGTACGTCGCGAACGGGGGCGTCGCCGGGTCGGGCGGCAGCGCCATCACCAGGCGCTCACCGGTCCCGAGGTGAGGGTTTCGGAACGGCTCCGTGTCGTCGTACTCGATCGGCATCATCGCCCGGGCGGTGCGCAGCTGGGGCGTGAGTTCCTGCACCTGCGCGAGGACGACCATGACCTCAGGGTCGGCCTTCCAGACCCACGCCAGCACGCGTCCGGCCGCCTTGCGCATCAGGAAGGGCGTCGCCTGGCTGACCGCCCAGGCGGCGAAGCCGCCACCGGGCCGGGGCGTCGCGCCGGTCGCGGCGTTCGCGCGGCTCAGCAGCATCCGGATCGCCCGTCGGCGATGGCGCCGTCCCCGCAGTCCCACCGACTCGGTCACCGGAACCCAGCGTTCGGGGGAGGCATCGGCCTGCAGTCTCAGCATGATCCCAGGGTAGAGGGGCGCGCCGGGGGTGGCTCCGCGGACGTCCAGACGCCCTCGGGTACAGTAAAGAAGCTTGTGCAGACCCCGCACGCGACACAGAGATTGGCAGCCACCGTACCCGTGACTCCCCACTCGACGCCCGCCCTCCCCGACGGCCCGGTCGATCCACCGCGTCCGCTGACCATCCTCATCGGTGCCGACACGTTCGCGCCCGACGTGAACGGTGCAGCGCGCTTCGCCGAACGACTCGCCGCCGGGCTCGTCGAGCGCGGACACGAGGTGCACATCCTCGCGCCCGCCCCCGACCACCGCCACGTGGGCACGTTCGTCGAGGAGATCGAGGGCGCCCCCATGACCGTGCACCGCGCCCGCAGCTGGCGCTGGTACCCGCACGACTGGCTGCGCTTCGTGGTCCCGTGGCGTTCGCGCCACTACGCCCGGCGCGCTCTGGACACGGTCCAGCCGGATGTCGTCCACTTCCAGTCGCACATCGTGATCGGCCGGGGGCTGTCCATCGAGGCCGAGAAGCGCGGTATCCGCATCGTGGCGACGAACCACACGATGCCGGAGAACATCGTCGACTTCACGAAGATGCCGCACTGGTTCAACAAGATCCTCATCCGCACGCAGTGGAAGGCCGCCGAGCGCGCCTTCGACCGTGCTGAGGCGGTGACCACGCCGACGCGGAAGGCCGCGGAGTTCCTCGAGAGCAACACGCACATCCGGCCGGTGCTGCCGGTCAGCTGCGGGATCGACGCCTCGCACTACACGGCCGATCTGACCCCCCGGACCACCAAGCGCATCATCTTCGTGGGCCGCATCACGTTCGAGAAGCACCTGCACGTCCTGCTCCAGGCGGTCGCGAAGCTCGACCCGAGCGAGTACGACGGCGTGGACATCGTCGGCGGCGGCGACCGGGTGAACGATCTCAAGGCCCAGGTCGCCAAGCTCGGGCTCGAGGATCGCGTCGTGTTCCACGGTCGCGTGGACGAGGGCGAACTGCGCACGCTCTACACGCAGGCCGCGGTGTTCGCGATGCCCTCGATCGCAGAGCTCCAGTCCATCGCGACGATGGAGGCGATGGCGTCCGGGCTGCCGGTCGTCGCCGCGAACGCGATGGCGCTGCCGCACCTGGTGCACGACGGCGAGAACGGATGGCTGTTCGACCCGGAGAGCGCCGACGACCTCGCAGAGAAGCTGCGCCGGGTGCTGTCCGCATCCCCCGAGGAGTACTCGGCGATGCAGCAGGCCTCGCTCAAGGGCGTCGAGATCCACGACATCGCCCGGACCCTGTCGACCTTCGAAGCGCTCTACCGGGGCGAGACCGTCGGCAAGTGACGCGGATGCGCCTCTTCTTCGACGCGCGGTACATCCGCACGGACTTCCACGACGGGATCAGCCGGTACTCGCAGGAGCTCGCCCGCGCCCTCGCGCCCGTCGCGGCGGAAGCGGGCGTGGAACTCGTCTTCCTCATCCACGATCCGGCTCAGATCGTCCATCTGCCCGAGGGTGCGGTGCACCTGCGCATCCACGAGCAGACGTCACCGAAGGAGCCGTTCACGGCCTTCGTGCTGAACCGCTACCAGCCCGACGTCGTCTTCTCGCCACTGCAGACCATGGGTTCACTCGGCCGGAGGTACCGGCTGATCCTGACCCTGCACGACATGATCTACTACCGGCACCGCACGCCGCCGCGCAGCCTCAGTCTGCCGGTCCGCGCGCTGTGGCGACTGTTCCACCTCAGCTACGTGCCGCAGCGGCTCACGCTGAACGGCGCGGACGTGGTGGCCACCGTGAGCGAGACGAGCCGCCGGCAGTTCGACGCCGTGCGGCTGACGAAGCGACCCGTCCTCGTCGTGCCCAACGCGCCGCAGCGGCTGGCCGACCTGCTTCCCCCCGACGCTCCGGTCCCCGGCGGCGCCCCACGGAACATCGTCTACATGGGGTCGTTCATGGGGTACAAGAACGTCGAGACCCTGGTGCGCGCGATGGCGGGGCTCCCCGGACGGACCCTGCACCTCCTCAGCCGGATCTCGCCCGCCCGCCGTGCGGAGCTCGAGGCGATCGCACCCGCGGGCGCGGACATCATCTTCCATGACGGCGTCTCGGACGCCGAGTACGCGCGGCTGCTCGCCGACGACGCGGTGCTGGCCAGCATGAGCCTGGACGAGGGGTACGGGCTGCCGTTGGCCGAAGCGCTCGCGCTGGGCGTGCCCGTGGTCGTCAGCGACCTCGAGATCTTCCACGAGGTCGCCGGACCCGGTGCACGGTACGTGGACCCGCTGAACCCGGCCGCCGTCGCCGAGGCGGTGCGCTCGCTCGACGACGACGAGGAGCGGTCCCGGCTGATCGCCGAGGGCACCGCGCACATCGCGCGCTTCACCTGGGATGCGTCCGCGCGGACTCTCCTCGACGCCGTCCGCACGCTCGCCCGCTGAGTCGTTCCGGTGTCCCGGTCGTCCGTGCGTGCGCCGCGCGGATGGGAGGATGGTGCCATGCGTCGATCCGGAGGGGCCCGCGTCGTCCGCGGTTCGCTCGCGGCATCCGTCGCCACCTTCGTGGCCCTTCTCTCGCACGTCTCGGCCGGGGGTGCCGTCCCCGGGCCACTCGGCCTCCTCGTGCCGTTCGTGCTCTCCGTGTTCGTGTGCACCGTGCTCGCCGGCCCGCGGCTCTCCGCCATCCGGCTGTCCCTCGCCGTGACCGGCAGCCAGGCGCTGTTCCATTCGCTGTTCGTGCTGGGCGTCGTGTCCACCGGGGCGCCGCGCCTGGTGACCGGACACGACCACGCCGCCGTGCCGTCCCCGGCGACCGGTGCCGTCCTGCCCGCGACGGGGGCCCTCCTGCCGGCGACCGACGGACGCATGCTCCTCTGGCACCTGCTCGCGGCCGCGCTCACGACGGCCGCGCTGTACCGCGGGGAACGCGCCGCCCGTCGCCTCCGCGCCCTGGCCGCGGAAGCGCTGGCCTGGCTGCGCCGGTGGGTTCCGTCCCTTCTCGCGGAGCAGTCGCCTGCGCCGCGTCGCGCGCCCATCGATGTACCCCGCGATCACCGCGTGGGCGACCTCGTCAGCCCGCGGGCGAACGGCCGGCGCGGTCCGCCGGTCGCCCTGGCGGCCTGAACGGACTCCGCACGCCCGACGCCGAGGCGATCGGGCGGGTCGCGCCTGTGCCGGCACGGGTTCCGCGCAGCCACCTCTCCTTCTCTCTCGCCGCCGCGACGGCATCGTCCGATCGCCGCGGTCCCCTTTCTGCGGTCCCTCCGCGTCCGCGCTTCGAACGCGCCGCCGCGGCATCCGCATCGTCCTCTGAGGAGACACCATGAACACCCTTCCTTCGCGCCCCCGCCGCCGTCTGCTGACCGGTCTGCTGCTCGGCGGCGGCCTCGCCCTCGCCGCTCCGATGGCCGCCTCGGCGCACATCCACGTGACACCGGATGCGGCGGCCGCCGGCGCGGCATCCTCGCTCACCTTCTCGTTCTCGCACGGATGCGAGCAGTCGCCCACCACGGCTCTGGTCGTGACCATTCCGGACGGCGTCACGAACGTCCTCCCGCTGGCGGACGCGGCATGGACCGTCGACCGCGACGTCACCGAGACCGGCCGGACCACGAGCGTGACGTACACGGCGGTCACGCCGATCGACACGGGGCTGAAGGGGCAGGTTGGGATGGACGTGCGCTTCGCCGAGGAACTGGCCGGGGAGGAGGTCGCGTTCCCGGTCGTCCAGCAGTGCGCGGAGGGTGAGGCGGCATGGACCGAGGTCGCCGAACCCGGCGCCGAAGAGCCCGAGTTCCCGGCAGCCGTCGTCGCGGTGGGGGAGCCGACCGCATCCTCGGACGAGCACGGTTCGCACGGTTCGCACGGTGAGGATGGCGCGCACGCGGCCGACGGTCAGGATGCCGCCGGGGCCGCCGCCCCCGCAGAGACCGAGCCCGCCTCCGCCGCGGCGCTGTGGCTCGGCGGTGCGGGTCTGGGCGCGGGAGTGCTCGCCCTGGTCGTCGCCGTGTTCGCGCTGCGCCGGCGTCGCTGACGGGGTCCGTGCCCGGCGCGGGGTATCGCCTGCGCCGGGCACGTCCCGCGTCCCCGAGTCGGATCAGGGGATGCGACGGATCAGACCGCACGACGGATGAGGCGACGTGACGGTCAGGCGACGCGCCGGATGCCGTGCCGAGGGGAGTCGTCGCGCGGCGTCACCCGGGGGTGGCGGCCTTCGGGGGGAGCGACGGGCGGTTCCTGTGCGGGGACGGACGCGGCGGGCGCTCCGGCGCGGCCGGTCCAGCCGTCCGCGGGCCCGGGATCCCGGTCCGGGATCCGCATCCGGTCGGTACGGACGGGACCGTGCCCGTCCGAGGCGACGAGGAGGATCGTGCCGGCGATGGCGGCGACGACGAGGGCGAGGAGAACGAGGAGAAGAGTCATGGCAGAAAACCTACGACCCGTGCCATAATGTCACGAGTGGCAGGGTGGACACCGTTCGGATGAATCCTGCCACGTCTGATGCGAGGGAGCCGCCATGAAGACCGTCGCCGTGATCGTGCAGGCCGGGTTCACCCCGTTCGAGTTCGGCCTCGCCTGTGAGGCGTTCGGCTTGGACCGGTCCGACGACGGCATCGAGCCCTTCGATTTCCGCGTGTGCGCCCTCGAGCCGGGTGTCGTGCCCTCGAGCATCGGGTACTCCATCAACGTGCCGAACGACCTCTCCTTCGCCGACGAGGCCGATCTCGTCGTGGTCACGCCGGTGCCGCGCGCGGCGTGGGCGGGCGTGGATCTGCGCATCGCCGAGGTGCTGCGCCGCGCGGTCGACCGGGACGCGTGGGTGCTCAGCGTCTGCAGCGGTGCGTTCGTGCTCGCCGCCGCGGGGATCCTCGACGGGCGGCGCGCCACCACGCACTGGAAGTACGCCGAGCAGATGACGCAGATGTATCCGGCCATCGACGTCGATCCCGACGTGCTCTACGTGCAGGACGGCAAGGTCATCACGAGCGCGGGGTCGGCTGCGGGGCTCGACGCGTGCCTGCACCTGCTGCGTCAGGAACTCGGCCCGGAGGCCACGAACACGATCGCGCGCCGGATGGTGGTGCCCCCGCAGCGCGACGGGGGTCAGGCGCAGTTCATCGTCCGCCCGATCCCGGAGACCGCGTCGCTGTCGCTGGCGCCGGTGACGGACTGGATGCTGGAGAACCTCCGCGAGGAGCTCACCGTCGAGCAGCTCGCCGCGAAGGCCCACATGTCCCCGCGCACGTTCGCCCGCCGGTTCAAGGCCGACCTGGGGGCCACCCCGGCGGCGTGGCTCGGCCGGCAGCGGGTGCTGCAGGCCCAGCGGCTGCTCGAGCGGACGGATCTCGGGCTGGACCGGATCGCGTACGAGTGCGGGTTCGGCTCCGCCGCCGTCATGCGCCAGAACTTCACCCGGGTGCTCGGCACCACCCCCACCGCCTACCGCGCCCGGTTCTCCTGCTCCCGCACCCCCGCCCAGCCGTCCGCCCCCGCCCAGCCCGCCCCCGCCCTGGCCTGACCGCCCTCCCTGGCCGCCCTCCCTCCCCGCGAGACTGCATACCTGCCACGAGACAGCGGCTGGTTACGTCCGTCTCGTGGCGTGCGTGCAGTCTCGCGGGAATTGGGGGCGGGACGGGGATGGCGGGGGAGCGGGGGCGGGACGGGGATGGCGGGGGAGCGGGGGCGGAAGCCTCTCGCGCGGCTGAGGGCTCGATGCTAAACTTGAGTGAAACAGACTCAACTTTGAGTCGCAGAGACTTCAGGAGCACGAATGAACGCCACGCAACAGCCCGGGCAGGAGGAGGCGCAGAGCGCCCTCGAACAGTTCGGGATCAACCTCACCGAGCGCGCGCGGCAGGGCAAGCTCGACCCCGTGATCGGTCGCGACAGCGAGATCAGGCGAGTCAGCCAGGTCCTCACGCGCCGCACCAAGAACAACCCCGTCCTCATCGGCGAGCCCGGGGTCGGCAAGACCGCCGTCGTCGAGGGACTCGCCCAGCGCATCGTCGCCGGTGACGTCGCCGAATCGCTCAAGAACAAGGAGCTCGTCTCCCTCGACATCTCCGCGCTCGTCGCGGGCGCCATGTACCGGGGGCAGTTCGAGGAACGCCTCAAGAGCGTGCTCAAGGAGATCACCGAGTCCGACGGGCAGATCATCACCTTCATCGACGAGCTGCACGTACTCATGGGCGCCGGCGGCGGCGAGGGCTCGGTGGCCGCCTCGAACATGCTCAAGCCCATGCTCGCCCGCGGTGAACTGCGCCTCATCGGTGCGACGACCCTCGACGAGTACCGGGAGTTCATCGAGAAGGATGCGGCACTGGAACGCCGGTTCCAGCAGGTCTACGTCGGCGAGCCCTCCGTCGAGGACACGATCGCCATCCTCCGTGGGCTGAAGGAGCGGTACGAGGCGCACCACAAGGTCTCCATCGCGGATGGCGCGCTGGTGGCCGCCGCATCCCTCTCCAACCGGTACATCCCCTCCCGGCAGCTGCCCGACAAGGCCATCGACCTCATCGACGAGGCGGCGTCGCGCCTGCGTATGGAGATCGACTCCGCACCGTTGGAGATCGACGAGCTGCGCCGGCACGTCGACCGCCTGAAGCTGGAGGAGCTCGCCCTCAAGAAGGAGAAGGACCCCGCCTCGAAGGAGCGGCTGGAGAAGCTGCGCACGGACCTCGCCGCCGAGGAGGGCCGCCTGGGCGTGCTGCAGGCGCGCTGGGAGAGCGAGCGCGCCTCGCTCAACCGCGTCGGTGACCTCAAGACCCGGCTGGACGCGGCCCGCGTGGAGGCGGAGCGCGCGCAGCGCGAGGGCAACCTCGAGCGCGCGTCGCGGCTGCTCTACGCCGACATCCCCGCGCTCGAGCGCGAGCTCATGGCCGCGGAGAAGGCGGAGTCCAGCGACGAGCGGATGGTGAACGATCAGGTCACGGACGAGGACATCGCCGCGGTGATCGCGGCATGGACCGGCATCCCGGTCGGGCGTCTCATGCAGGGCGAGACGGAGAAGCTCGTGCACCTGGAGGCCGAGCTCGGCAAGCGCCTGATCGGACAGAAGGAGGCCGTGAAGGCCGTCGCCGACGCCGTGCGCCGCTCCCGCGCCGGGATCAGCGACCCCAACCGGCCGACCGGTTCGTTCCTCTTCCTCGGACCGACCGGTGTCGGCAAGACCGAGCTCGCCAAGGCGCTCGCGGAGTTCCTCTTCGACGACGAGCACGCCATGGTGCGCATCGACATGTCGGAGTACGGCGAGAAGCACTCGGTCTCGCGCCTGGTCGGTGCCCCTCCCGGGTACGTCGGGTACGAGCAGGGCGGTCAGCTGACCGAGGCGGTGCGCCGTCGTCCCTACTCGGTGGTGCTGATGGACGAGGTCGAGAAGGCCCACCCCGAGGTCTTCGACGTGCTGCTGCAGGTGATGGACGACGGGCGTCTCACCGACGGCCAGGGGCGGACGGTGGACTTCACCAACGTCATCCTGATCCTGACCTCGAACCTCGGCTCGCCGATCCTCATCGACCCCACGCTCTCCATGCCGGAGAAGCGCGAGCAGGTGCTGGCGCTGGTGCGTCAGGCGTTCCGGCCGGAGTTCCTGAACCGACTCGACGACACCGTCATCTTCCAGGCGCTGAGCGAGGACGACCTCGCGCAGATCGTGGAGCTGTCCGTCGATGCGCTGCAGCGCCGGCTGAAGGATCGCCGGCTCACGCTCGCCGTGACCCCGGATGCGCGTGCCTGGCTGGCCGAGCGCGGCTACGACCCGGTGTACGGGGCACGGCCGCTGCGTCGCCTCATCCAGGCCGAGATCCAGGACCGCCTCGCGATGGCGATCCTCTCCGGAGGGGTGCACGACGGCGACACGGTACGCGTCGACGTCGCGGTGGACGGGTCGCAGCTGGTGCTCACCAGCACAGGACCCGCCGCGGACGACGTCTCCGACGCGGGCGACGAGGACGAGGTCATCGAGGCGATCCTCGACGACTGACCGTCCCGGCGACGCCCCGCCTCCCGTTCCGGGGGCGGGGCGTCGTCATGCTTGGGCGGGCGTAGGGCGCACGGGGTGCCCGGTGCAAGGGGGCCTCGCGCGGATCGGTCGATCGCGTAGCGTCGGGGCATGACCACGCCCGTCGCCGTCACCGCCCGCGGACTGTGGCAGTCCTCGCATCCCGGGCCCACGTGCGTGGTCACGGCGCTGGCGCTGGCCCTCGGGCTCGCCGCCGGTCTCGAGCCGTGGCGGCTCGTCCTCCTGACGGCCGCCGTGTTCGCCGGTCAGCTCTCCGTCGGCATCTCCAACGACGCGATCGACGTCACCCGCGACCGGATCGTCGGCCGCAGCGACAAGCCCATCGCGCGGGGGGTGGTGAGCGTGCGCGCCGCGTGGGTCGCCGCGGTGGGATGCCTCCTCGTCGCGCTCCTCCTCTCGGTGCCGCTCGGGATCGGCATGCTCGGCGTGCATGCGGTGACCCTGGCATCCGCCTGGGCCTACAACGCCGGGGCGAAGGCCACGCCCTTCTCCCTCCTGCCCTTCCTGGTGAGCTTCGGCCTGTTCCCCTCCCTCGCGACGCTGTCGGCTGCCGAGCCGAGGTTCTCGGCTGGCTGGGCCGTCGTCGCGGGCGCCGCGCTCGGCGCCGCCGTGCACCTGACCAACGTGCTCCCCGACCTCGACGACGACGGGCGCACCGGCATCCGCGGCCTCCCGCACCGCCTGGGCGCCCGTGCGTCCGCGGTGCTCGCCGCGCTGGGCGTCGCCGTGGGAGCCGTGGCGGTGCTGCTGGGGCCGGTGGGCGGCGACGTCGCCGAGGTCGCGCCGGCGTCCTGGGCGTTCTTCGTCGCGGTGCTGGGCGTGGCGGTGCTGGGCGCGGTGGCCGCGCTGCAGGGGGCCGCCGGACGGATGGTGTTCCGCCTCGTCATGCTCTCCGCGCTGCTGCTCGCCGCGCAGCTCGTGGCGACCGGCGGCGCCCTCGCGGCCTGATCCTGACCCTCGCGGCCTGATCCGGCCGCGAGGGTCAGGCGTCGCGATCGAAGCCCATCGCGTACGCCCGCGCGAACAGCATCCGCGCCGGGGGCGCGAGAGCGGCCCGCAGGGCGGCACGGCGCGCAGAGTCGGCGCACGGTCCGAGCGGGCGGCCCAGCGCCGTGTTCAGGGAGGCCAGGGCCGCCGCCGTCCGCGCGGAGGCCACGCGGCGGCGCTCCCAGCGCGCGAGGTCGGCCTCGGGAGCCGCGCCGGTATGCGCCCAGTCGGCCAGGATCGGGGCGAGGGAGGCGGCGTCCAGCAGTCCGAGATTCATGCCCTGGCCGCCGATCGGGCTGACCTCGTGGGCGGCGTCGCCGACGACGACCACGCCTCCGCGCCGCATCCGGGGGACCACCACGCGCCGGATCTGGAAGGCGGATGCGGCGTCCACCCGGCCGGCGGCGTCCTCTTCGCCCGCCGCGGCGAGCGCCCCCTGCAGCCGGGCGAGCCGGGCCTCCGGCCGTTCGTCCGCCGGTTCGGGGTCCCACGTCACGTACCTCCGGCGGGCGTGCGGGAGGGGGAAGGACTCGAGCACCCCGGACCGCTCCAGGCGCACGATGGCCACGGGGTCGTCGGCCGCCACATCCGTGTCCGCCATGAGGTACCGCCCGGCGTAGGCGCGCACGGGCACGGAGCGGCGCCGGTAGACGAGCCCGCGTCCACCCGCGCCGGTGGCGACGACCACGATCCGTGCCGACACCTCGCCGGGCCCGTCCGCGGTGTGGATCAGGATGCGGGTGCTGTCACCGTCAGGCCGGATCCCGGTGACCGAGGTGCCCCTCCGGATGCGGGGCGCATGCGCGCCGAGAGCGGCCTCGGTGGCCGATTGCGGCAGGGTCGCCACGAACGGGAACCGCGTGTCCAGGCGGTCGAACCGCACAGTGCCGAGCAGGTCCCGCCCGGCGCGCGCCTCGCCCCGGCGGACCCGGACGGCGTCGTCCAGGAGTCGCTCGGTCAGCCCGGACGGCTCGAGGGCGGCCAGCACCGGCGCGTGGATCCCGATCGCGCGCGATCCGCCCCCCGCGTCGTCCCGGCGCTCCAGGATCTCCGCGTCCACGCCCCGCCGGCGCAGTTCCGTGCCGATCAGCAGCCCGACCGGGCCGGCGCCCACGACGACGACGTCAGCCATGCCCGTGTCCCACGGCGAGCAGCCGGAACGGTGCGGGGCGGCGGACCGACCAGCTCCCCGTCGGGCGCAGCGCGGCGTCGAGCTCGCCCGTCCGGTAGCTGCGCCGGATGGACCGCAGCCCGTCGGTGCGCAGGAACGTGCCCGGGGCGAGGGGGGTGATCCCCAGTGCGTAGAGTCCGTACGCGGTGCGGCCGCGCTCGATGTCGCCGTGCAGGACCAGGCCTCGCGAGAGCGCCTTGGAATCGTCCGCGAACCGGTGGAGCTCACCGTCGTCGAGGTGGTGCAGCACGTGGTTCGAGACGACGAGGTCGAACCGCTCGCCCTCGGCACGCAGCGTGCCGGAGTCCGTGCAGCGCACCGTGATGTGCGGGCTGCGCCGTGCCCGGCCGGCGGCGACGGCGATGGCGCGCGGATCGGGATCCACGCCGAGCCCCTCGACCGGGATGCCGTCGGCGGTCGCGAGGGTGACGAGGCGGGCGAGCACGTCGCCGCCGCCGCATCCGAGGTCCAGGATGCGGGCGGGTCGTCCGAGCCCGCTCAGATGAGGCCGCGCCCAGCGCCGGTACACGCGCCCCCAGCCGGAGATGAGGCGGTTCACGGTGCCGAACCGCTCCAGCGTCGCCGCGAGGCGCCGCTGGTCGGCGTCCGGATCGTCCATGAGCTCCCGCAGTGCGCGGTCACGTTCGCGCAGGCTCATGCCGTGGCGGGCGCGCGACGGGAGAGACGGGCCGTCTCCACCGTCAGGCCGGGACCGAAGGCGAGCGCGCCGACGGAGGTCTCGCCGGCCGAGGCGTCGTGCAGGATCTCGCGGAGGATGAAGAGGATGGTGGCGCTGGACATGTTGCCGTACTCCCGCAGGATGCGCCGGGAGGGCGTCATCTGCTCCTCGGAGAGGTCGAGCCCGGCAGCCACCCGGTCGAGCACGCTCCGTCCGCCGGGATGAACGGCCCACACCTCGCAGTCCTGGATGGCGGCGGCGGCGCCCCGCACCTCGCGGCCCACGATCCGGGGCACTTCGGCCGACAGCGTCATCTCGAACCCCTCGTCGCCGATGACCCAGGCCATCTCCTCGTCCCCGTCCGCCGTCAGCGCGGTGGCGAACTCGCCGAACTCGAGGCGGGTGCCCCCGGCGAAGCGGTCGTCGGAGGTGACGATCGCCGCGGACGCGCCGTCGGCGAAGACGGATGCCGCGACGATCTGCTGCGGGTCGGACGAGGCGCGCAGGTGCAGCGAGCACAGCTCCGTGCAGACCACCAGGACCACCGCGCCCGGGCGCGCGGTGGCGATGCGGTGCGCGGCGCGGAGAGCGGGCATGGCCGCCGCGCAGCCGACGAAGCCGAGGTGATAGCGCTCCACCCCCGGGTCCAGGCCGAGCTCGCGCACGAGGCCCACATCCGGTCCCGGGGCGTACAGCCCGGTGCACGAGACCGTGACGAGATGGGTCACCGCGTCGGGTTCGAGCGCCGCGTCCGCGAGTGCGCGGCGCGCGGCGTCCGCGAACAGCGCGGGCGCCAGGCGCCGGAACTCATCGTTGCGGCGGGCGGTGGACGGGGAGAGCAGCAGGCCGTCCCGGCGCACCTCGAGCGCCTCCGGGTCGGAGCGTCCGCCCGGCGCGAGATCGCTGAGCACGGTGTGCCGGGTCTCGATGGCGGATGCGTCGAAGGCGGCGTGGATCAGCCGCTTCGTCAGGCGGTCGACACCGGGTTGGGCGGCGAACACCTCGCGGATCTCGTCCTGCGTGAGTCGGGTGGCGGGAACGGCGGTCCCGATCGCCACGATGCTCGGTGTCATGCTTCACGATAGTCACGCGTCGCGCCCCGCAGGCGCGGGCTGGCGAAGTCCGGCCCGGCGATCTAAGGTGCGCGGGATCCCGGCGCGCCGAGCACAACGGCGGGGATCCCTGCCGGCACGCCGGGCCGGAGGCATCCGCCCCGGCGTGTCAACGAAGATCCCCGCCGTTGTGCACCTGCGGCGCGACCCCTAGGCCGGCCGGCGATCAGGCGTCGGCGATCAGGGTTTCCGCGATGGGGCGGCGGGTGCGGGGCGCGTTCTCGCGCTCCCGGATCTTCTCGGACACGTCGGCCGGGTCGCCCAGCACGCCGACCGCGACCACCGAGATGACCTCGAAGCGCGGGTCGATGTCGAACGCCGCGGCGACCTGGTCGCGGTGGAAGCCGCCCATCTGGTGCGTGGCCAGGCCCCCGGCGTGCGCCTGGATGGTGAAGTACGCGGCGGCCTGCCCGGTGTCGTAGACGGCCCACGGCATGGGCTCGCCGTCCTCCCGGGCGATCTCGGCGACGAAGGCGACGAGAGCGGAGGCGGAACCCGCCCACTCCTGGTTGAAGCCCATCAGGGCATCCATGATGCGCTGGTGCTCGGCCGTGCCACGACGCGCGACGACGGCGCGCCACGGCTGGGTGTTGCTGGCCGACGGCGCCCAGCGGGCGGCCTCCAGCGCGCTCCCGAACGCGTCCTCGTCCAGCGGAGCGGATGCGTCGAAGATCCGCGTGCTCCAGCGCTCGGCGAACACGTCGAGGACGGGCCGGTCGGTGATGGCGGTGCGGGAAGAAACAGGGGTCATGAAATGCCTCCGAAGGCTGGTGTGGGGATTCGGGGACGTCGTCGGCCCGCTTTCATGCAACAGCATGCACGTGGCCCATCTTCCCGAATGTCTTCTCCGTCCGCGAAATCCGCCGGTTCTTCCCGGCATCCGGTCCGCCGTCGGCACGGGACCGTCGCCTACCGTGGGCGTATGCCCCTCGCGACCGCTGATCTCTACGACGAACGCGGCGACGAGCTCGACTCGCTCGCCCTGCAGATGCACGACGTCGGCGGGCACGTCGCGTTCCACGGGCCGGTGCGCACGATCCGCTGCCATCGCGACAACGCGCTGGTGAAGGCGACCCTCGCCACCCCTGGCGAGGGGGCGGTCCTGGTCGTCGACGGCGGCGGGTCGCTCGCCTCCGCCCTCGTCGGCGACGTGATCGCCGGCTCGGCCGTGCGCAACGGGTGGGCGGGGATCATCGTGCACGGGGCGGTGCGGGACCGCGTCGCGATCGGCGGGCTGCCGATCGGCGTCAAGGCGCTCGGATCCAACCCGCGCACGAGCGCGAAGGCGGGCGTCGGCGAGGTCGACGTCCCGGTCGAGATCGCCGGGGTGGTGTTCACCCCGGGCAAGCACGTGTGGGCCGACGCCGACGGCGTGCTGGTCGAGCGGTAGCGGCGGGGACAAGCCCTCGACATCCGCAGCACGGGCGAGGATGCTGAGACGCAATCGACCCGAGGAGGGCTCCGTGTTCACTGCCACCGCCGCATTCAGCGGGTTCAGCGTCGACGACACCGCCGCGGCGCGGACGTTCTACGGCGACGTCCTCGGCATGGAGACCACCGACAACCCCATGGGGTTCCTCGAGCTCGTGCTCGGGTCCGGGGCGCGGGTGCTGGTGTACGAGAAGCCCGGGCACGTCCCGGCCGAGTACACCGTGCTCAACTTCCCGGTGCTCGACATCGACGACGCCGTCGACGACCTGCGGGCGCGCGGCGTGGAGACCAAGATCTACCCGGACAGCGAGTTCCGCTCCGACGAGCGCGGGATCGTGCGCGGCGCAGGCCACGGTCCGGACATCGCCTGGTTCCGGGATCCCGCGGGCAACATCCTGGCCGTGCTGCAGACCTGATCGGCCGGCAGCTCCCGCGGCGATCCGCTCAGGGCAGCTCGGGCCATCCCTCCGGGCCGTCGGAGCCTGCGGCGTACTCGTCCAGGGGGACGTCGCCGCGCCGCCACGTGTCCAGGACCGGCTGCACGATGCGCCAGCACTGCTCCGCCGCGTCGCCGCGCACGGACAGGGCGGCGTCCCCGTCGAGGATGCCGGCGAGCACCTCGGCATAGGCGCGCAGCGAGCCGGCGCCCAGCGACGCCTCCACCGACCGGCGCTCCAGCGCGAAGGGATCCTCCCCGCCGTTGACGTTGAGCTCGAGGCTCATCGCATCGGGGCCGAGGGAGAAGCGCAGGCGGGAGCCCGGCGCGGCGCCGGTGAACCCGGCCGGAAGGTGGCGCACGGGGCGGAAGGTGAGCACGATCTCCCTGCAGGGCCGGCCGATCGCCTTGCCCGAGCGGAGGGTGATGGGCACGCCGGACCACCGTGCCGTGCGGACCTCGAAGGTCGCCTCGGCGAGTGTCTCGGTGCGCCGCGACGGATCGACGCCCGGCTCGTCCGTGTAGGCGGGCACCTCCTCGCCGTTGATCCGCCCCGCCGTGTAGCGGGCCCGCCGGGCGGAGCGCACGGCGTTGTCGTCCCAGAGGGCGGTGGCCCGCAGGACCGCCGCCGTGGCGTCGCGCAGATCCGTCTCGTCGAGCGTGGCGGGCGCCTCCATCGCGACGACCGCCATGACCTGCAGCAGGTGGCTCTGGATCATGTCGACGAGTGCGCCGGTGGCGTCGTAGTACCCCGCGCGGTCCTCGAGCGCGAGCGACTCGTCGTAGCGGATGACGATGGATTCGATGTGATCGGCCGACCAGATCGGCTCGAACAGCCGGTTCGCGAATCGCAGACCCAGGATGTTCAGCACCGTGGACTGTCCCAGGAAGTGATCGACCCGGAAGATGCGCTCCTCCGGGACGAGGGAGCGCAGCACCGCGTTGAGCTCGGCGGCGCTCGCGGCATCCGTCCCGAACGGCTTCTCGAGGACCAGCAGGGTGTCGTCGCCGAGGTCCTCCGGGGTGAGCTGCTCGCACGCGCGCTGGGTCACCTGCGGCGGGACGGCGAAGTAGAGGACGGTCCGCCCGTCGATCTCCCCGAGCAGACGCGTGACGTCGGTGCCCACGGTCGGGTCCGTCTGCCGGTACACGGTCGACTTCGCCATGGCGGAGACGGCATCCGACCGCTCGTCGCCGAAAGCCTTGCGCACCTGCGCGCGCCAGGCGGCGTCGGTCAACTCTCCCCGGCCGGCCCCGATCAGGCGCACCGATCGCGCCGGCTCGCGATCCACCAGCTCGGCCAAGGCGGGCAGGAGGAGCCGTGCCGCGAGATCGCCCGTCCCGCCGAAGATCACGAGGGTGGTGTCGTCCGTCATCGCAGCCACGTTAGTGCCGTCGGTTCCCGTCGTCGCCTACGGCGGGGAGGGTTGACATCAGGGCATGATCGGACCGTGAGCCACGCCATCGAGGACTACGCGATCCTCAGCAACTGCCGCACCGCCGCGCTCGTGTCCCGGGACGGCAGCGTGGACTGGTTCTGCGCGCCGCGCTTCGACTCCGCCTCCGTCTTCGGCGCCCTCCTCGGCGACACCGAGCAGGGGTCGTGGCACCTCCGCCCCCGTGATCGGACCGCCCGCGTCACCCGGCGATACGACGGCGACACCTTCGTGCTCGTGACGCGCTGGGAGACGGCCTCGGGTATCGCCGAGGTGCACGACGTGCTGCCGATGGACGGGGGCCGGGTGGATCTCGTGCGCCGGATCATCGGGGTGTCCGGGGAGGTGGAGTTCACGACCCACCTGCGCGTCCGGTTCGACTACGCCCGCGCTCTGCCGTGGATGCGGCAGATCGGCGACGAGACCGGACCGGCGCTCCTCGCGGCCGCCGGTCCGGATGCACTCGTCGTCCGCGGGGTGCAGCTCGGCCCCCACGGGCACGCGCACCGGGGCCGGGTCACGGTGGCCGCCGGCGCGCACGTCGACCTGGTCGCCACCTGGTTCCCGTCCTACGCGCCCGTCCCGGAGCCGTGCGACGTCGATGCCGCGCTCGCGGAGACCCGGGCCTGGTGGATGGACTGGGCGGCCGACATCGACCACTCCGGGCCACGGCGCGAGGAGGTCGTGCGCTCGCTGCTGGTGCTGCGGGCGCTCACGCACGAGGAGACCGGCGGGATCGTGGCGGCGGTGACCACCTCGCTCCCGGAGCAGTTCGGCGGCGCGCGGAACTGGGACTACCGCTACGTGTGGTTGCGGGATGCCGCACTCACCCTGGAGATCCTCGTGTCGCACGGCTTCCTGGGCGTCGCGGAGCGCTGGCGGCAGTGGCTGCTCCGGGCGCTCGCCGGTGACCCGGCGCAGATGCAGATCATGTACGGGATCGCCGGGGAGCGGGACCTCGACGAGCGGGTCATCCGCAGCCTGCCGGGATACCAGGGTGCGGCACCGGTCCGGATCGGCAACGGCGCAGTCGGGCAGTACCAGGCCGACGTCGTGGGGGAGGTGATGGTGGCGCTGGAGGCTTCACGCATCGCCGGGCTCCCCGGGGACTCGTTCAGCTGGTCGTTGCAGCGGGTCCTGCTGGAGGGGGTCGAGGGGAACATCGAGCGGGCCGACAACGGCATCTGGGAGATCCGCGGCGACCTGCAGATGTTCACGCAGTCCCGGGCGATGATGTGGGCGGCGTTCGACCGGGGCGTGCGAGCGGCCGAGGAGTTCGGGCTCGACGGACCGGTGGAGCGGTGGCGGATGCTGCGGGACCGGCTGCGGGACGAGATCGACACCCGCGGGGTGGACCCGGAGGGCGGCTACTTCACGCAGCACTACGGATCGCGGGAGGTCGACGCTTCCCTGCTCCTGCTCGCCCAGGTGGGGTTCTGCGGATACGACGACCCGCGGATGCTGGCGACGGTCGCGGAGATCGAGCGGACCCTGATGACGACGGGCCTCGTGGCGCGGTACCGCACGGAGTCGGGGATCGACGGTCTGGCCGGTGCGGAGCATCCGTTCCTGGCGTGCACGTTCTGGCTCGTGGAGCAGCTGGCGTGCTCGGGGCGGCCGGCGGACGCGCACGCCCTCATGGACCGCGTCTGCGCCACCCGCAACGACGTGGGCCTGCTGTCCGAGGAGTACGACGTGGCGAACGCCCGGCAGGCGGGCAACACCCCGCAAGCGCTGTCGCATCTCGCGCTGGTGCGGGCGGCGGACGCCCTGGGCGGCCACGGCGGACGCGCCGCGCACCGTCGCCGGGTCTGACCCCGCTTCTCCGCGAGACTGCACGCACGCCACGAGATGGACCCTGGCGAGGTCCGTCTCGTGGTTGCGCTGCAGTCTCGCGGGTGGAGGGTGGCCCGCCGCGGCGGTCAGTTCCGGGCGAGGGCCTCCGCGAGCTTCACCCGGGCGCCCATCCGCAGCAGCGAGCGGGAGTAGATCCGGGCGCCGACGAGGATGGCGCCGGCACAGGTGAGGATCAGCACCACCAGCGACACCAGCGGCTCCCACCACATCGCCTCACCGAGGTAGAGGCGCAGCGGCATCCCGACCGGGGCCGAGAACGGCACGTACGACATGATCGTCAGCACGAGCGGGTTGTCGTTGAAGAAGATCACCAGGAAGTACGGGAGCATGATGAGCGTCGTCAGCGGCGCCGTGCTCGTGCCGATGTCCTCCTGGCGCGACACCATCGCGCCGGCCGCGGCGAACAGCGAGGCGAGCAGGATGAACCCGAACAGGAAGAACACCGCGAACCACACGAGCGGCTGACCGAGACCGGTGAGTACCAGGTCCTGACCCGTCACCGTGAGGCCCACGACCGCGATCGCCGCCAGGACGAGGATCTGCGCCATGGCCAGGATGGTGTTGCCGATGACCTTGCCGGCCAGCAGTGCCCGCACCGGGACGGCGGAGATGAGCAGCTCCACCACGCGCGTCTGCTTCTCCTCGACCACGGACTGGGCGATCGTGCCGCCGAAGGTCGAGGCGGCGAGCAGGAACACGATGCCGAAGCCCAGGGCGACGAAGTACCGCAGCAGGAAGTCGGTGCTCGAGGGATCCAGCAGGTGCACGGGCGGGGACTGGCTGAGCAGCGACATCAGCCCCGAGGGCAGGTCCTCGTTCGCCACGATCGTGTAGTCGAATGCGGGGGATGCGGGCGCGGTCGCGCCGGGGACGTCCTCCGAGCGGATCAGCGCGGCACTGACCGTGCCGTCCTCCACGAGGGTGATGGCGGAGGCGGGGGAGTCCGCATCCGTGACCTCCAGGCCGCCGACGCCCTGCACGACCGAGGCGGTCGCGGGCGTGACGGCGACCTTGATGCCCCCCGCAGAGTTGGCGGCGAAGCCGCCCCAGACGACCGCGGCGAGCGCGATGACGAACAGGATGATGGTCGAGACGACGAAGGCCTTGCTGCGCAGACGCGAGCCGATCTCGCGTTCGGCGACCAGCCACACGCTCTGCGCGGTGGAGGGCGCGGCGGGGATGCGGGTGTTCATCGGATGACCTCCCGGAAGATCTGGGCGAGCGAGGGATGCTGCGGGGTGAAGCTGTCCACGTCGCCGGACGCGACGGCGTGCTGGAGGACGCGGTGGGCGACGCCCACCTCGGCCACGTCGAACCGGGCGTGGCCGCCGGCGAACTCGACGACCTCGACGCCCGGCTCGTCACGGAGCCAGCCGAGGTCGCCGGAGGTGACGATCTCGTAGCGGGGGGTCGAGTAGCGCTCGCGCAGCTCGGCACGGGAGCCCGCGGCCCGGATGGTTCCGCCGGCGATGATGACGAGGTCGTCGCACAGGCGCTCGACGACGTCGAGCTGGTGCGAGGAGAAGAGCACCGCGGCACCCTGGGCGGCGCGTTCCTGCAGGACCCCGGCGACCACGTCGACCGCCATCGGGTCGAGTCCGGAGAACGGCTCGTCGAGGATGAGGACCTCGGGGTCGTGCACCAGGGCTGCGGCGATCTGGGCGCGCTGCTGGTTGCCGAGCGACAGCGTCTCGACCGTGTCGTCGAGACGCTCGCCGAGACCGAGCCGCTCGAGCAGTGCGTGCGCGTTCGCGGTCGCCTCGGCCTTCCCGTAGCCGTGCAGGCGGGCGAGGTACGCGATCTGCTCGCCGACCTTCATCTTCGGGTAGAGCCCGCGCTCCTCCGGCATGTAGCCGAAGCGGCGCCGGTCCTCCGAGGTGACGGGTGATCCGTTCAGCTCCACGGTCCCGGCATCCGCTGACAGCACGCCCAGGGCGATGCGCATCGTCGTGGTCTTGCCGGCGCCGTTCCCGCCGACGAAGCCGGTCAGCCGGCCGTCCGCGACGGTGAAGCCGACGTCGTCGAGCACACGGCGGTCGCCGAAGCTTTTGGTCACCCCTGCGAGGTGCAGCATGGTTCCTCCTTGGTCGATGCTTCGACGCTACGGGTCCGCCCCCTCCCGCCACCTCCCCCGGGGAGCGGATTCCGCTCCTCCCCCCGCGGGGGGATGGCGCGGCCGCATCCGCCCGGTTCCCGCGTGCACAACGGCACGGACCCGCCCCGGCGCGCCGGGCGGGCGCCCGCCGGGGCGGGGTGTCGGGGCCGATCCCCGCCGTTGTGCGTCCCTGGCGCTCAGGCGAGGTGGTGGCGGTGGGCGAGGACGACGGCCTGCACGCGGTCCCGGGCGCCGAGCTTCTGCAGCACGTTCGAGACGTGGGTCTTCACGGTCGCCTCGCCGATGAACAGCCGCGCCGCGATCTCGCCGTTGGAGAGGGCATCGGCCATGAGGCGCAGCACCTCCGCTTCACGCTCGGTGAGCCCGGGATCGCCCGGCCACGGACGCGCGGCATCCACCGCCGTGGAGATCCCGCCGCCCGCGGGGCCGCCGGCCACCCCGGTGACCCCCGCCCCCGCCGGACCCGCGGCGCTCCCGGTGGCCCCGGTGGCCCCGGCAGCCCCGCCCGGTACGATCGCGCGGGCGGATGCGGCATCCCCCGCGGCGAAGCGGGCGATCACCCGCCGGGTGACCTCGGGGGCGAGCAGGGCGTCGCCCGCCGCCAGCACGCGGATCGCCCCGACGAGCTCCTCCGGGCCCGCGTTCTTCAGCAGGAACCCGCTCGCGCCGGCCTCGAGCGCGGCGAAGAGATAGTCGTCCCGGTCGAAGGTGGTCACCACGAGGACGGCACCGGACGCCTCGGGATCCGCGACGATGCGCCGGGTGGCCTCCAGCCCGTCCATGTCCGGCATCTGCACGTCCATGCAGATGACGTCCGGATGCAGCTCGCGCGCCTGCTCGACCGCCTCCGCACCCGTCGCCGCCTCCCCGACGACCTCCATGTCGCCGGCGGCCCGCAGGATCGTGCGGAACCCGGCCCGCATCATGGCGTGGTCGTCCACCAGGAGGACGCGGATGCCGCTCATGCCGGCACCTCCGCGCCCAGCGGGATCCGCACCCGCACGAGGTACCCGCCGCCGGAACGGGGCACCAGCTCCAGCGATCCCCCCGATGCGGCGGCGCGCTCCCGCATCCCGATCAGGCCCATGCCGGGCTTCGGGTCGCGCACCGGACGCCCGGTGTTGGAGACCTCGAGCTCGACCTCCTCGCCGTCGTAGCGCAGCCGCACATCCGCGGTGGCACCCGGTCCGCCGTGCCGGCGGGCGTTGGTCAGAGCCTCCTGGGCTATCCGGTACAGGTTCACCTGCGCCGTCTCGGGGACGTCCGTGGGCGTGCCGATGATGCGGAAGTCCGTGCGGAGACCCGCGGATGCCGCCTCGCGCACGAGATCCGGGATGCCCGCCAGCCCCACCGTCGTGGGGGCGGTGTCCGGCGCGTCGGGGGAGGTGCGCAGCGTCTCCAGGAGGTGGCGCAGTTCGCTCAGCGCCGACCGCGCGGAGTCCTCGACCTGGGCGAGGGTCGCGCTCGCGGCATCCGGGTCGTCCCGCAGGATCGTTCGCGCGACGCCGGCCTGCACGCCCATCAGGGAGACGTGGTGGGCGACGACGTCGTGCAGCTCCCGTGCGATGCGCACGCGTTCCAGGGCGACCGCCTGCGCCCCCGTGATCTCGCGCTCGTGCTCCAGCTCCGCGGTGCGTTCCTCGAGGGCCCGGCGCTGCTGGGCGGCCGCCCACGTGCGCTCGCCGAAGTAGTAGGCGCCGCCGAAGTACAGCGCGTTGAGCAGGATGTTGAGGATCATGTACGCGACGTACGGCGAGAACGCCCCGACGCGGGAGAGGCCCTCGTCGGTGGGCTGGGTCGCGTCGACGAACATGACGATCAGCAGCCAGGCGAACATCCCCACGATGATCGCGGCGCGCACGAGGGAGGCGCGGCGGCGCTGCGGCGACCACGCGCCCACCGTGTAGAACGTGATGAACATCGCGATGTTGCCGGCGTAGATCTCCGGGACGCGGAGGGTGACGGCGAGGAAGTAGGCGAGCGCGACGATCACGGCGACGGTCGCCGGCCATCTGCGGCGGAACGCGAGCGGGACCGAGAGGACGAAGGCGTACAGGACGGCGAGCGGCATGCCCGCCTCCTCCCCGCCGTAGATGCCGGACACGGAGGAGAGCGTGGCGCTCACGAGCGCGCCGATGAGCATCGCCGCGGCGAGCAGGACGTCGGCGCGTTGCTGGGTGGGGGAGAGCGGCAGCATCCCTCCACGGTAGGGGCGGGATGCTGCCGCGGCATCCCCCGGGAGACGGAGAACGCGCCGCATCACTTGCTCTCGACGAGCATGCGTCACTTCATGCTGGAGGGGAGCCGGCGCTGCTCGACCGTTTCGCCCCGACCTTCCGCATCCCGGGTGCCCGCGGTGCCCGCCCCCGCCCGCGCGTAGGACTGCCCGGCGGGATCAGCCGAAGATCATGGGTCGGTCGTCGTCGTCATCCGGTCCGGAAAGATCCAGGTCGACGACCACCGGGACGTGGTCGCTGGGGATCTCGCCCTTGCGCTCGTTGCGGTGGATCTCGGCGCCCGTCACGGCGTCGGCCACGGTGTGCGAGCCGAGGATGAAGTCGATGCGCAGGCCCTCGTTGCGGGGGAACCGCAGCTGTTTGTAGTCCCAGTACGTGTATCCGGTGGGCACGAGCGGGCGCACGACGTCCTGGAGCCCCGCGGCTTCGAGCGCCCGGAACGCCTCGCGCTCGGGCGGGGAGACATGGGTCGTCACGCCCTCGATGACGGTCGGGTCGCCGTTGTCGGCATCCGTCGGCGCGATGTTGAAGTCGCCGACGAGGGCGAGCGGCAGGTCGGGCTGCGCGGCGAGCGAGGACCGCGTGTACTCGGTGAGGGCCGATAGCCAGTCCAGCTTGTAGAGGTAGTGCGGGTCTGTGAGGCTGCGTCCGTTGGGCACGTAGAGGCTCCACACCTTCACGCCGCCGATCGTCGCGCCGATCGCGCGCGCCTCCTGCGGCACGTCGGGACCTTCGACGCCCTTGAGGAACCCGGGCATCCCCGGGAAGGCGAGCTCCACGTCCTCGATCGGCTCACGGCTGGCGATCGCCACGCCGTTCCACTGGTTCAGCCCGTGTGCGACGACGTGATAGCCGGCGTCCTCGAACGGGGCGTAGGGGAACTGCTCCGGCTTGCATTTGATCTCCTGCATGGCCAGCACGTCGATGTGCTCGCGCACCGCGAACTCGACGGTACGCACGACGCGTGCACGGATGGAGTTGACGTTCCAGGTGGCCAGACGCATGCCACCAAGCCTAGGGCTCGGGGTGGACACGGACGGTGCCGCGCTCGCCCGTAAACTCGGGGGTGTGACCGCCGCATCCACTCCGGAACTCGAAGCCGACCGCCAGGCCCTCATCGGCCTCATCACCGACGAGGCGGTGTTCCACGGCGACTTCACCCTCTCGAGCGGCAAGAAGGCGACGTACTACGTCGACATGCGCAAGCTCACCCTCGACCACCGCGCGGCACCGGCCATCGGCCGCATCATGCTGGACCTCGTCGGCCGCGTCGACGGCATCGTCGCCGTAGGCGGGCTCACCCTCGGCGCCGACCCGATCGCCAACGCGATCATGCACGAATCCGTGCGTGCCGGCACGCCGCTGGACGCGTTCGTGGTGCGGAAGGAACCCAAGGACCACGGCCGGGGCCGCCAGATCGAGGGCGCGGATGTCGCGGGCAAGCGCGTCGTGGTCGTGGAGGACACGTCCACCACCGGCCAGTCCGCGCTGAAGGCCGTCGAAGCGCTGCGCCGCGAGGGCGCCGAGCCCGTCGCCGTCGCCGTGATCGTCGACCGCAGGACCGGGGCGCAGGCCGCGGTCGAGGCGGAGGGCCTGCAGTGGCTGGCCGCGATCGACCTCGACGACCTGGGGCTCGCCCCGCAGTAGGCCGCTCTGCGGGCGTGGCGGGGCTCAGTCGTCGTCGTCGCGGCGCCGGGAACGGACGTACTGCACGAGGAATGCCACGAGCGTGCCGCTCAGCACCACGGCCGACACCAGCAGCATCAGGGTGCGGTCATCCATGTGCGCTCCTCCTCACGGGCGTCTGCCCGCCGCCGCATCCGCCACGATCCGCGCGATCCGCGCGGTGCGCGTCTCCGGCCGCTTCGCCATCGCGATCTGCGTGAGACCCATCTTCCGGGCGGATGCGGGGAACGCGTCCCACTGGGACCGCGCGGAGGGCACCGCATCCAGCGCTGCCGTCAGCTCGGCCGGTTCGATGCCCGCTTCGGGGCCGTCCAGCACGGTCCACATCCCACTCGCCTTGGCCGCGGCGATGACGCGTCGGCCGGCATCCGTCATCTCGCCCGACATCTCGAGTTCGAGGATGCGGGCCTTGTTCGTCGCGGCCCAGCCGCTGCCCGGCCGTCGCGGCGCGTACCACTGGCCCAGGGTGTGCTCGTCCATCGGGCGCAGGGTGCCGTCCACCCAGCCGAAGCAGAGCGCCTGACGCACCGCGTCCTCGTACCCGATGAGCGGGCGGACGACCCCCGCCCGCGGCCGCAGCAGCCAGACGCCCGTGGACCGGGTGTGGTTCTCCTGCAGCCAGGCCCGCCAGGCCGCCGCATCCGGCAGCGCGAGGCGTTCCGCGTCATCCGGGGCGGCCATGCTCAGAGACCTTCGGGCATCTCGGATTCGAGAGGATCGCGGGAGAGGAGATCGGCCACCGAGGCGACGATCTCGTCGGGCCGGAACGGATAGCGGACGATCTCGTTGTCGTCGCTGATGCCGGTGAGCACGAGCACCGTGTGGAGCCCCGCCTCGATGCCCGCGACGATGTCGGTGTCCATCCGGTCGCCGATCATCCCGGTCGTCTCGGAGTGCGCGCCGATGCGGTTGAGCGCCGAACGGAACATCATCGGGTTCGGTTTCCCGACGACGTACGGCTGCATGCCGGTCGCCTTGGTGATCAGCGCCGTGATGGCGCCGGTCGCGGGCACGACCCCATCCGGCGACGGGCCGGTCGGGTCCGGGTTCGTCGCGATGAAGCGGGCGCCGTGGGTGATGAGGCGGATCGCCTTCGTGATCGCCTCGAAGGAGTAGTTGCGGGTCTCGCCGACCACGACGTAGTCCGGGTTCGTCTCGGTGAGGGTGAATCCGGCTTCGTGCAGAGCCGTCGTCAGCCCGGCCTCGCCGATCACGAACGCGGAGCCGCCCGGTGCCTGGCCGCGCAGGAACTGCGCCGTCGCGAGGGCCGACGTCCAGATCGACTCCTCCGGAACGACGAGCCCGGAGGCGCGCAGCCGCGCGCTCAGATCGCGCGGCGTGAAGATGGAGTTGTTCGTCAGCACCAGGAACGGCGTGGCCTGGGACTGCCACTGCTGGAGCAGTTCCGCAGCACCCGGGATGGGCCGATTCTCGTGCACGAGCACGCCGTCCATGTCGGTGAGCCAGCACTCGATGTCGTCCCGCGTCCGCATGGCCTCAGCCTACGGCTCGGGATACCGTCACCGGGGTCCGCGGCGTGCACGGGCCGGGCTAGTCTCGTCCCTGTGAGCGCGCGCGCCGCGGACTGGGATCCGCGTCAACTCCCGGACCTGCACGGCCGGACGTACCTCGTGACGGGTTCGAACGCGGGGCTCGGGTTCTTCTCGAGCGAGCAGCTCGTGCGCGCCGGTGCCCACGTGATCATGACCGGGCGCCACCCCAACCGGCTCGCCGGGGCGCGGGCGGCGCTGCAGGCGCGGATCGAGGCGGAGACGGATGCGGGCGCGGCGACCCGGGGCGGCACCGCCGAGACCCTGCTGCTGGACACGAGCAACCTGGGCTCGGTACGCGCTGCGGCGGCGACGGTCCGTCAGCGCGGCCGCCTCGACGGACTGCTGCTGAACGCCGGCATCGTGCACCCGCCCCGTTCCCGCGAGACCACGCGCGACGGCAACGAGGTCGTGCTCGCCACCAACGCACTCGGTCACTTCGCGCTCGCCGGCGCCCTGCTCTCGACCCTCGCCGCGCGACGCGGGCGGATGGTGTGGCTCGGCAGCATGTCGACGTCGATGTGGGCGTACGACCCCACCGACCCGCAATTGGTCTCCGGCTACACCCCCTGGCGGGCCTACGTGCAGTCCAAGGTGGTCTGCACGGCAGTCGGGCTCGAGGCCGACCGGCGTCTGCGCGCGAACCGTGTCCCCGTCACGAGCGTGGTGGCCCACCCGGGCTACTCGACCAGCGGCCGGACCCGCGGCATCCGGGGCGTGAACGAGCCGTCCCGGCTGGGCAGGTTCGTCGACAACCTGCAGGCGCCGATCACGCAGTCCAAGGAGTACGGGGCGTGGTCGCTCGTGCGCGCCCTCGTGGACCCGACGGTCGAAGGCGGGCAGCTCTGGGGGCCGAGCGCCATCGTGCGCGGCGAACCGCGGCCGGCGAGCCCGGGCAAGCTCGTCCGGGACCCCGCCGTGGGGGAACGGCTCTGGATGATGTGCGAGAACGCCACGCGGATGCGGTGGCCGTTCGAGTCCGCGCGTCGCTGAGCGGGCGGGTCAGGCCGAGAGCCAGATCGCGTCGTGCGCGTCGCGCGGGAGCACCACCGGCTCGGTGTCGAAGCGGACGGTCGGCGCGGTGCCGGCGGACGCGAGGACGGTGGTGACGCGGCCGACGTCGACTCCGAGCCGTTCCAGCTCCCGGAGCAGGCCCGGGTCGCGGTCGCTCACCCGGAGCACCCGTCCGACGTGACCGGGGGTCGCCTGGCCGAGCATCACGAACGGGACCCGGTCGGTGTGGCCGGCCGCATCCGGGATGGCGTCGCCGTGCGGATCGAAGCGCGGCCGTCCGAGGCGCTCGTCGATCCGGTCGAGCAGGCGGTCGCTCAGGGCGTGCTCGAGGACTTCCGCCTCGTCGTGCACCTCGTCCCAGGTGTAGCCGTACTCCTGCACGAGCCAGGTCTCCACCAGGCGGTGCCGGCGGACGATCGCCGCCGCGCGACGGCGGCCTTCCTCGGTCAGGGTGATGGGCCCGTAGCGCCGGTGGTCGACGAGTCCGGACGCGGCCAGCTTCTGCACCATCTCGGTCACGCTCGAGGGGGCGAGGCCGAGCTGCTGGGCGAGCTGCGACGGGGTGATCCGCTCGTCCTGCCACTCGGTGTGCTGGTAGACGACCTTCAGGTAGTCGTCGACAGCGGGGGAGGAGGGCACGGATCAAGGGTACCCGCCGGTCTGTCCGGCCCCGAGGGCGTGCCCCGTTCCCTGTGTGCCCCCGTTCCCCGTGCCCCCGTCCGCTGCTGTCCCTCCGCCGTTCCGTGTGCCCGTCCGCTGCTGTCCCTCCGCCGTTCCGGGGCGCCCGACCAGCCCGGCACAACTCCTGCAGAAGAACCCGGGTCGGGGCCACCGGGGGCCGATGGGGTGGTGGTGCAGGAGTTGTGCTGACGGACCCGGGCACCGCGGATGTCCCGCCACGCCCGTGCGTCGGTCGGCTGAGGTCGGTGGCCGTCGTCGGCAGCCTCCGTGGCTGGTGCCCTATGGTGGCCCCAGCCCGGCACACAACTCCTGCAGATGGGCTTGTTCGGTTGCCGTCGGTGACTCCTGTGGCGGTTGTGCAGGAGTAGTGCTCGACGGAACGGAACGGAACGGAGCTGTGCTGACGGACGTGGGCGCCGTGGCCCCGCGGCTGACCCTCCCCTCGGGCCGAGGCTGCCAACCCGGACCGGAGGCTCCGCCGACCCGCCGACCCGCCGACCCGGGACCGGAGACCGCGCCGCCGAGGCCGCCCTACCCCCGCCGCCGGGGCGGGGCGCGGATACGCTGGATCGGTGACCGGGAACGACGCGACACCCCCTCCGTCCGCGACCTCGTTGGCCGCGGACGCGGCCGTCGATGCCGGTGCCGAACACCCGGACGCGGCCGTCGAGCCCGGTGCGGAGCTCGCGGACGCGGACACCGCGCCCGCGCACGGTGTCGGTCCCTGGCCGGGCGGTCCCGAAGCGTGGCCGGACGACCCGCACTACGACCCCGAGCTCCTGGCGAACGGGGACACTCGCAACGTCGTGGACCCTTATCGCTACTGGCGGATGGAGGCCATCGTCGCGGATCTCGACGCGCATCGGCATCCGTTCCATGTGGCGATCGAGAACTGGCAGCACGACCTGAACATCGGCTCCATAGTGCGCAGCGCCAACGCCTTCGGTGCCGCGGCTGTGCACATCATCGGCCGCCGACGCTGGAACCGACGCGGGGCGATGGTGACCGATCGCTACCAGCACGTGCTGCACCATCCGGATGTCGAGACGTTCACGGCGTGGGCGCGGGCGGAGGACATCCCGGTCCTCGCCGTCGACAACGTGCCCGGCTCCGTTCCGGTGGACCGGGCCGATCTCCCCCAGCGGTGCGTACTGCTGTTCGGTCAGGAAGGGCCGGGTCTCTCGCCCGAGGCGCTCGCGGTGGCAGCCGGCCACGTCCAGATCACGCAGTACGGCTCGACCCGGTCCATCAACGCCGCCGCCGCCGCGGCGGTGGTGATGTACGAGTGGTGCCGGCGCTGGGCCTGAACGGCGTCCCCCCGGTCACCCCTCGGTAACCATCCACCACCGGCAACGCACCGCCGCCATCCACCACGGCGACGCACCGCCGCCATCCACCACCGGCGACGCACCGCCGCCATCCGCCACGGCGACGCACCTCCGCGTACTCCGGGCTACGCGCCCGCGGTCATCCACCGTGCGCCGCGCACCCGCCAGCCGAGGGTGACCAGCCGCGCCGCCATGTAGACGCCGAAGAACGTCACGGCGAGCCACGCCAGGCCCGCCGAACCCGTTGCACCCGCCCAGAGCACGATCAGCAGGGCCGGCACGAACGGGACGAGATTGGCCACGCCGGCGAGTGCGAGATACCGCGCATCACCCGCGCCGATCAGCACGCCGTCGAGCACGAAGACCACCCCGCACATGGGCTGGGCGACCGCCAGCACCAGCAGGGCGGGTTGGATGAGGGCGGCGATGGCCGGATCCGAGGTGAAGACCAGGCCGATCACGCCCGACGAGGCCGCGATGCCGGCGCCCACCAGCACGCCGAACCAGACCCCCCACGCCACGGTGCGCCCGAGCACCCGACGCGCGAGCGCGGTGTCGCCCGCGCCGAGCCCTTTGCCCACGAGCGCCTGGGCGGCGATGGCGAGGGCGTCCAGCGCGAACGCCGCCGTGGAGAAGAGGGTGAAGGCGACCTGCCACCCGGCGAGTTCCTCGGTGCCGAGAGCGGTCGCGGCGGCAACGGTCGCCAGCAGCGCCCCCCGCAGGGACACGGTGCGCAGGAACATCCACCCGCCCGCACGGGCCGTGCTCGACATCGTGTCGCGACGCAGTCCGACCGCGGCCGAGTGCCGGCGCGCCAGCCGGCCGACGACGGCCACGTACGCCGCGACCATGCCCCACTGGGCGGCGACCGTCCCGGCGGCGGACCCGGCGATCCCCCAGCCGAAGCCGTAGATGAAGAGGGCGTTCAGCAGGGCGTTCATCGCGAACCCCACGCCCGCGATCCAGAGCGGGGTCACGGTGTCCTGCATGCCGCGCAGCAGCCCGGTCGCCGCGAACACGATCAGCATGGCCGGCAGGCCCCACATCGAGATGCCGAGGTACGTCTCGGCATCCGCGGACACGGCGGGATCCGCGCCGAACAGACCCACCAACCCCGGGGTGGCGAAATAACCGAGGACGGCGAGGACGAAACCGAGGCCGAGGGCCAGCCACATCCCGTCGATGCCGGCGGAGACCGCGCTGCCGTGCTGACCGGCACCGAACCGGCGCGCGACGGCCGGGGTCGTGGAGTAGGCGAGGAAGACCATCAGCCCGACGATCGTCTGCAGCACCGCTCCCGCGATGCCGAGTGCCGCCAGCGGCACGACGCCGAGATGGCCGACGAGCGCCGCGTCGACGATCAGGAAGAGCGGTTCGGCCACGAGCGCACCGAGCGCGGGGACGGCGAGGGCGAGGATCTGCCGGTTCAGGGTTGCGGGGGATGCCACGGCCACCCCCCGACTCTATTCACCCCTCCCCGCACGCGCGGTGGAGACGGTACTCAGGACCGAGGCATATTCTGTCGCCATGACCGAATCCCCCCGCGCCGGTCTCGCGCTCGACGAACTGAGTGCCGAGATCCGTCCCCAGGACGACCTCTACCGCTACGTCAACGGCGAATGGATCGACCGGACGGAGATCCCCGAGGACAAGGCCCGCTGGGGGTCGTTCCACCTTCTCGCCGAGCAGGCGGAGAAGGACGTGCGCGCCATCATCGAGGAGTCCCGCACCGCCGAGCCCGGCACCGAGGCACGCAAGATCGGCGACCTGTTCACGAGCTTCCTCGACACCGATCTGATCGAGAAGCTGGGACGCGAGCCGCTCGGCGACCAGCTCGACCGTGTCGACACGGTCACCGACATCCCCTCGTTCCTCCGACTGGTCGGCGAGCTCGAGCGTGACGGCGTGGGCGGCATCATCGACCTCTACGTCGAGCCCGATCCCGGCAACCCGCAGCGTTACGTGCCGTTCTTCGTGCAGTCCGGCCTCTCGATGCCCGATGAGAGCTACTACCGCTTGGACGGCTTCGAGGAGACGCGGACCGCTTTCCGCGGCCACATCGAGCGGATCCTCGATCTCGCCGGTGTCCCGGATGCGGGCGCCGCCGCCGACCGCATCATCGCACTCGAGACCGAACTGTCCGCGCATCACTGGGACAACGTCCGCAGTCGCGACGCGGTGGCCACCTACAACCTGAAGACCTGGGACGAGGTGGTCGGCCTCACGGGCGTCGACCTGCAGCCCTGGCTGGAGGGCGTCGCGCCGAATCACGCCGATGCCTTCACCGAGGTCGTCGTCTCCCAGCCGAGCTTCCTGGAGGGCCTGGGTGCCGCGCTGGGCGAGGACCGCCTCGACGACTGGAAGGCGTGGCTGCGGTTCAAGATCGTGCACGCTGCGGCGGCCTTCCTCTCGGACGCCTTCGTCGAGGAGAACTTCTCGTTCTACGGCACCCAGCTCACCGGCGTGCCGGTCAACCGCGAACGCTGGAAGCGCGGCGTCAGCCTCGTGGAGGCGGCGCTCGGCGAGGCCGTCGGCAAGGTCTACGTGGAACGGCACTACCCGCCGACCGCGAAGGCGGCGATGGACGAGCTGGTCGCGAACCTCATCGAGGCCTACCGCCAGTCGATCTCGTCGCTCGAGTGGATGAGCCCGGAGACGCGCGAGCGGGCGCTGGCCAAGCTCGACGCCTTCACCCCCAAGATCGGTTACCCGGTGCGGTGGAAGGACTACTCGGGTCTCGAACTCGACGCCACGGACCTCGTCGGCAACGTCCGCCGCGCGCACGTGCACGAGCACGACCGTCAGCTCGGCAAGGTGGGTCAGCCGATCGACCGCGACGAGTGGTACATGACGCCGCAGACGGTGAACGCGTACTACAACCCGCTGATGAACGAGATCGTGTTCCCGGCCGCCATCCTGCAGTACCCGTTCTTCGACGCGGAGCGGGATGCGGCGGCGAACTACGGCGGCATCGGTGCGGTCATCGGTCACGAGATCGGGCACGGCTTCGACGACCAGGGCAGCCGTTTCGACGGCGACGGATCCCTGCGGGACTGGTGGACGGATGCCGATCGCACCGCCTTCGAGGAGCGCACGGCCAGCCTCATCGCCCAGTTCGACGCGCTGGTGCCGCGCGGGCTCGGTGAGGAGAACCACGTCAACGGTGCGCTCACGATCGGCGAGAACATCGGCGACCTGGGCGGGCTCGGCATCGCCATCCGGGCGTACCGGCTCTCGCTCGGCGACGAGGAGTCTCCGGAGATCGACGGCTTCAGCGGCATCCAGCGGCTGTTCCTGAGCTGGGCGCAGATCTGGCAGCAGAAGAGCCGGGATGCGGAGACCATCCGGCTGCTGACGATCGACCCGCACTCGCCGAACGAGTTCCGGTGCAACCAGATCGTGCGCAACATCGACGCCTTCTACGAGGCCTTCGACGTGACCGGTTCGGACGGCCTCTGGCTGGACCAGGACCAGCGCGTCACCATCTGGTAACCCGCCCCGAGGGGCGACGGGCATGCGTCGCCGTCGCGGGCTCCGAGCCGGTCCGAGGAAGAGGAAGGACAGCGACCGTGGCCATCCAGCCCGATCCCCCGCGGGGGACGGACGCCCGGGACACCCGGCGCCGGTCGAAGTCGCTGCCGCGGCGCGCTGCGGCGGGCAGGCGCTCGTTCACGTCCACGCTGAAGGCGCTGCGGTCCCTGGCGGAGTCGGGAGCACAGGTCTCGGTCCGTATCGACGACCTGGACCGGGGCGGCTCGGTGCTGGTGGGCGACGACTACCTGAGCCTGCCCATCGCCGGTCTCGGCGTGGTGCCGCTGCTGGTCGAGGTCGCCGCGCGGTTCGACGAAGGCACTCTCGACCCGCTCGAGATCGTGGACCGGTCCACCCTCGAGCCGGTGCATGTCGGCGGTATCTGGCAGCACCTGAAGGCCCCCGCGCTTCCGCTGGTCGACATCGCGGTGCTCGCCGCATCCAGCGGTGACGCCCTCGCCGCCAACGCCCTGCTGGCACGCGTGGGGCTCCCCGCCGTCCGGGCGCGCGCGGAGCGACTGGGCCTGACCCGTTCCGCGCTCATGGACAGCTTCCGGGACCACCGGGGGCCGGATGATGCGCCGCACGTGGCGCTGGGGTCGGCGCGGGAGTACGCGCAGCTGTTCGCGGCGCTGGTGAACTCCTCGGCCGTGAACCCGGCCGTCAGCGCTCAGGTCGCAGAGTGGCTGAGTCGTAACCAGGACCTCTCGCTGGTCGGGTCGGCCACCGGTCTCGATCCCTTCGCGCACGACGACGATCAGCACGGACTCCTCTTCATCAACAAGACGGGCCGGGCCTTCGGCATCCGCACCGAGGCGGGTGTGCTGGCGGGCCCGCGCGCGGGCGTCGCCTACGCGCTGTTCGTGTGCTTCGACGACCTGTCGGTGATCCACCGGCTCCGCGCGCACGAGGCCTTCCGCGTGCTCGGCGTCGAGCTGATGGAATACGTCTACTGACCTGACCCGCCGCCGTTGGCCCCGCCCGGGCGGTCCCCCCTCGGCCGGGTCCCGCCCGGCCCTGTGGCGCTGTTTTCCCGCGAGACTGCACGCCCCGCACGAGACCGACCGTGCCACGCGCAGTCTCGTGGTTTGCCTGCAGTCTCGCGGGGAGAACGGCGGCGGAACCCGGGCGGGCGGGATGCCGGAACCCGGGCATGAGGGAGGGCGGGGGCCCGGGGCGGAGCCGACAGGGGCGGTGGAACCCGGGCGCAGGCGACCCCGCGCGGGAACCGCGGGTCCGGGGAAACGAATCGTTGACCTTCACGAATATCAAGATTTATGATATTTCTTGACTGGTCCCGCCCGGGTCCCGACCTCACAACGATGTGGAGAAGCCATGCGAGCAAAGTTCGCTCTCATCCCGCTGGTGGCTGCGGCCCTGGCCCTCGCCGGATGCGCCGCGTCCGGGGGCGAGACCCCTGCCGAACCTACCGACAGTGCCCCGACCGGCGCGGACGCGCCGCTGTACGACCTCCTTCCCGACGACATCAAGGAGGCGGGCGTCATCACGATGGCGGGCGACACGCACCCGCCGTACCGCACCATCGAGTCGGACGGCGCGTTCACCGGAATCGACCCCGACCTCCAGGCGGCGCTGTCCGCGCAGCTGGGCGTGCCCTTCGAGATGGCCACGTCGTCCGGCCTCGACGCCATGCTCACCGGCATGCTGTCCGGACGGTACGACGGATTCAACGGCCCCGTGCGCGCCACCCCCGAGCGGGAGGCCGACTTCGACGCCATCGTCTGGATGACGACGCGCACGAGCTACGTGTACCCGGCCGACAAGGAGAAGGACTTCCCCGACAGCGAGGCCGTGTGCGGCAAGCGCGTCGCCGGCGTCCAGGGCTCCGTCGTCGAGACGCAGCTCGAACGACTCAACGAATGGTGCGTCGCGGAGGGCCTCGACCCGGCCGAGCTCATCGGTCTCGAGGACACCAACTCCACCGTGCTCGCGATGAACTCCGGCCGCGCCGACCTGGTCGGAACGACCCAGGCCTCGGCCATCGACCTCATCGCCACGCAGGCAGGCAAGTACGGGTACGTCATGCAGACCGACGAGCAGGGCGCGGGCGTCGACCAGCTCGCGATGTTCCTGCCGAAGGGATCCGGGCTCGCCGAACCGATGATGGCGGCGTTCGAGGCCATCTTCGAGGACGGTCAGTACGGGGAGATCATGGCGGCCTACGGCATCGAGGAAGCATCCGTCGACAAGCCCGTCCTGAACCCGTACACCGGCTGAGCCGGACGAGGAGCACACCGTGACCATCCCCATCCTCACGTCGCCCAGAAGTGGCGAGGTGGACGTCGCCGATGCCCGTCCCCGGTTCCGACCGTGGCGGTGGGTGGTCGGTGTGCTCCTCGCGCTGGTCGTCGTCCAGCTGACCATCTTCTTCGTCACCAACCCGCGGTTCGAGTGGAACGTGGTGGCGGAGTACCTCTTCGCCCCGAGCGTGCTGATGGGGCTGCTGGTGTCCCTGATGCTGACGGCGGTCGGCATGATCCTGGGCTCGCTGCTCGGCACGGCCCTCGCCGCCGGCCAGCTGTCGGACTTCGCGCCGGTGCGCTGGGCGTGCGTCGTGTTCGTCGGGGTGTTCCGCGGCGTCCCCCCGCTCGTCCAGCTGATCTTCTGGTACAACCTCGCGTACCTGCTGCCGAAGATCGCCGTGGGGGTGCCCTTCGGGCCGGAACTGTTCGCCTGGAACACCAACGACGTGATCACGCCGTTGACCGCCGCGATCATCGGGCTGTCGCTGCACGAGGCGGCCTACATGGCGGAGATCATCCGTGCCGGGATCTCCTCCGTGGACCAGGGGCAGCGGGATGCGGCGAAGGCCATGGGGTTCTCGCCGTGGCACACGTTCACCCGGGTCGTCCTCCCGCAGGCGATGCGCGTGATCATCCCGCCCACCGGTTCGCAGGTGATCGCGCTCCTGAAGGGCACGTCGCTCGTCAGCGTGATCGCCATGGGCGACCTGCTGCACTCCGTGCAGGTCATCTACAACCGCACCTACGAGGTGGTCCCGATGCTCATCGTCGCCGTCATCTGGTACCTCGTCGTCGTCACGCTGCTGACCCTCGTGCAGCGTCGCGTCGAGGCCCGCTTCAACCGAGGTCTGTCGCGGGAGACGCGCGTCCGGAAGACCGTGCAGCGACTGGAGGTCGCCGAGTGAGCGCCGAACGAACAGCCATCCCCGTGCTCGAGGTCGTCGGCCTGAGGAAATCCTTCGGAGACAACCCCGCTCTCGACGGCGTCGACTTCCGGGTGGAGGACTCCGAGGTCGTGGCGGTCCTCGGCCCCTCCGGCTCCGGCAAGTCCACCCTCGTCCGCTGCATCGACCAGCTGGAGTCGATCGACGGCGGGTCGATGTACCTGGACGGAGAGCTGCTCGGCTACGAGCGGCACAACGGCCACGTCCGGCCGCTGCGCGACGCCGACGTCCAGCGTCAGCGCCGCCGGATGGGGATGGTGTTCCAGCAGTTCAACCTGTTCCCGCACTGGACGGTGCTGCGCAACATCACCGAGGCGCCCATCGCCGTGCACGGCGTCGCGCCCGCCGAGGCGAAGAAACGCGCCCTGGAGCTGCTGGACCGGGTGGGGCTCGCCGACAAGGCCGACGCGCACCCCCGTCAGCTCTCCGGTGGGCAGCAGCAGCGCGTGGCGATCGCCCGCGCCGTCGCGGCCCGGCCGCGCGTGCTGCTGTTCGACGAGCCCACGAGCTCGCTCGATCCGGAGCTCGTCGACGAGGTCCTGCACGTGATGAAGGACCTCGCCACCAGCGGCATGACGATGGTCGTGGTCACCCATGAGATGGACTTCGCCCGCGGCGTCGCCGACCGATGCGTGTTCATGGCGGAGGGCAAGGTGATCGAGGACCGCCCGGCACAGGAGTTCTTCGCGGCTCCGCGCTCGACCAGGCTGAAGGCGTTCCTGACCCGCTCCTCGCAGGCGGAGACGTCTGCGCCATGATCACTCTGCTCGCGACCGGCGACCTCGTCCTCGAGACGCCGGATGCCACTGCATTGCTCGCCGCGGCCGCACCGGTACTCGCCGAGGGCGACCTGGTGGTCGGACACCTCGAGGTCCCGCACGTACGCACGGCGCGGGTGCTGACGACGGATGTCCCCGCCCTCCCGGCGCCGCCGAGCGCGCTGGATGCGGTCGCCGCCGCGGGATTCGACGTGCTGACCCTCGCGGGGAACCACATCTACGACTTCGGGCCGGAGGGCATCGCGGAGACGCAGCGGCACTGCGCCGACCGTGGCATGCTGACCGCGGGTGCGGGGGTGGACCTCGACGCGGCGCTGGCGCCGGCCATCGTGGACCGCGGCGGGCGGCGGATCGCCGTGCTCAGCATCAACTGCGTCGGCCCCCGCGACTCGTGGGCGACGTCGCTGAAGCCGGGCGCCGCGTACATCGAGGTCGTCACGCACTACGAACCCCGCGGCGCCAACCCCGGCGGACCGCCGCGGATCTTCACCTTCGCCGAACCGCGCTCGCTGGCACGGGTGGTCGAGGTCGTGCACGAGACCGCGGCGGAAGGCGCCGTCGTCGTCGTCGCCCTGCACAAGGGTCTCGTGCATGTACCGGTCGAGATCGCCGACTACGAGATCGAGATCGCGCACGCGATGATCGATGCCGGCGCGCACGTCGTGATCGGGCATCACGCGCACATCCTGAAGGGCGTCGAGGTGTACCGTGACCGTCCGATCTTCCACGGTCTCGGGAACTTCGCGACCGTCACGAAGGCGTTGTCCGCCAGGCCCGGGGATGCCGCCGAACGGGCGGGTTGGGCACGTGAGCGGGTGCGCCTGTTCGGGTTCGTGCCCGACCCGGAGACGCCCGACTACCCGTTCCATCCGGAGAGCCGGAACACGGCGATCGCCCGGGTCGAGGTGGCGGCCGACGGTTCTGTGCGCGCCTCGCTCATCCCCTGCGAGATCGACCGCGACGCGCGCCCGGCGCCCACCGGCGCCGGCGAACGCGGGGACCGGGTCGCCGACTACATCCGTCGGATCACCGCCGAGGCGGGCTTCGACACCGAATTCGACTGGCAGGGCGACCGTCTCACGGTCGCAAGGAAGGAAGTGGCGTCGTGAGCGAAGCCAAAGGACCCCTCGAGGGAAAGACGGTGCTCGATCTGACCACCGCGCTGGCGGGCCCCTACGCCACGCTGCTGCTGGCGGGCCTCGGCGCACGGGTGATCAAGATCGAGAACCCGTCCCGGGGCGGGGACTCCTCGCGCAACAACTCCCCGTACGTCACGGCGGACGGGCTCAGCATGCTGCGCACCTCGGCGGACGACATGTCGGTGTCCATGATGGTGCGCGGCCGCAACAAGGAGAGCATCACGCTGAACCTGAAGCACCCGCGCAGCCGCGAGGTCTTCCTCGATCTCGCCCGCGAGGCGGACATCATCGTGGAGAACTACAGCGCGGGCGTCACCGCCCGGCTCGGGATCGACTACGCGGCCGTCCGTGAGGTGAACCCGGCGCTGGTCTACACCTCCATCAGCGGGTTCGGGGCGCAGGGCGTCGAGGGCGACGGCAAGGCGATGGACACCATCATCCAGGCGCTCAGCGGAGTGATGATGACCGCCGGCGAACCCGGCGACGCCCCCGTGCGGTTCGGTCTGCCGGTGGGCGATCTGGTCGCTCCGCTGTTCGCGGTGATCGGCACGCTCTCCGCCGTCATCCACGCGAATGCGACGGGCGAGGGGCAGCACGTCGACGTGTCGATGCTCGGCAGCCTCACCTCCCTCGTCGCCTGCGAACCGTTCGACGCGCTCGAATCCGTCGGGATCCCGCTGCGCACGGGTGCCGTCGTGCCGCGCCTCGCGCCGTTCGGCACCTTCCGTGCCGTGGACGGCTGGTTCGCCATCTGCGCGCCCACCGATGCGTTCGCCGGGGGCCTCCTGCGTGCGCTCGGACGGGAGGACCTGGTCGACGACGAACGCTACGCGACCCGCGACGCCCGCGTCCGGAACGCCGATGAACTGCACGGGCGCATCCAGGAGTGGGCCGCCCGCAAGCCGCTGTCCGAGGTGCTGGCCGCGCTCAGCGGCAACGGCGTTCCCGCGGCGCCCGTGCGGGACACCGCGGAAGCGGTGCGCGACGAGCTGGTCCTCGCCCGCAAGGAGGTCGTCCCCCTCATCCACCCGCAGTTCGGGTTCGTCGAGGGGCTCTACGGGAGCGGGCTGCCGGTGATGTTCTCCCGCAGTCGCACCGACCTGTCGCGTCCCGCGCCCGGTCTCGGTGAGCAGACCGAGGACGTGCTCTCCGAGATGCTCGGGTACGACGACGCCACGATCGGGGGCCTCCGCGGCGAGGGAGTGCTGTGAGACCCGCACCGACGATCGGGATCGTCGGCAACGACGTCCCGCGTCAGCTCGTCTCCGCGGCCGGAGCCGTGCCACGTCGCCTGACCGGCAGCTGGTCGGGCCCGATCGGCGCCGAGGCGGCCGCGCACCTCGGCGCCGTCGACCCGGTCACGGCCCGCATCCTGACCGAACTCCTGGGGCCGGACGCCCCTGCGCTCGACGCGATCGTGGTGTGCAACGACTCGCAGGCGCACCTGCGGCTCTTCTACGTCCTGCGGATGCTGGGCGACCGAGGGATCCCGCCGGTCCACCTCGTCGATCTGCCCCGCCAAGAGGACGCCGCCACCCGGCGTTTCGCGCAGGTCCAGTTCACCCGGCTGGCCGAGTTCTGCTCCCGCGTCACCGGGGTCCAGCCGGGCTCCTCCGCCTGGCGGCGTGCCGCAGCGGGCGAACGGGCCGTCGGCGACGCGCTCACGCGCCTGCGCGGGCGCCGACGCGCGCAGCCGGCGGGCACCGTCTCCGGCACCGCCGCCCTGCAGGCGCTGCTCACTGCTGCGAGCGTAGCGCCGGAGGACGCCGTCCTCGCGCTCGACGCCGCGGAGGAAGAGCCGGATGCCGCATCCCTCCGCGTTCACGTCACCGGCAGCAATCATCCCGACACCGCGCTCTACGTCGCGCTGGAACGGCAGGGCGTCACCGTGGTGAGCGAGGACCATGACACCGGGGACCTGTCCTGGCTGGGCGTCGCGGTGGACGGCGACGACCTCGCCACCGTCACGCAGGGCCTCGTCGCCGCGCACTTCCGGCGGTCGAGCGGCTCCGCCGTCTCGACCATCGCCGAACGTGCCTCGCTCTGCCGCACGAGCGCCGAGACGGCCGGTGCGCAGGGCGTCCTGGCGCTCGTCCGCGCGGGCGACGAGGCCCCGTTGTGGGATCTGGCCGCCTCCGCCACCGTGCTGGGCGCGGCGGGGATGCCGCTCGTCCGACGCCGCGGGCTCACCCCGGAGAACGTCGAGGCCGCGCTCGCGGACATCGCGGCCGAACTGCGTACCCGAGGAGGGGAACCGGCATGACCGACGGTCGACTCGACAGCGCCGTCGCCGCGACGGCCTACCAGCGGGAGTGGTTCCAGGGCCTCCGGGAGGCCACCGCGGGCGGCGCGCCGCTCGCCTTCGTCAACGCCGACGCCCCGCACGAGATCCTGCGGGCCATGGGGATCCCCTACGTCGTGAACCAGTGGTGGGCGTCCGTGATCGCGGCCAAGCGGATGGGGCCGGCGAGCCTCGCCCGGCTCGTCGCCGCGGGCCTGCCGGACGACAGTCGCCAGTACGACGCGCTCGCGCTCGGGGCGCAGGACCTGCCGTCCGAGGAGGCGCCGTGGGGCGGGCTGCCCGAGCCGTCGTTCGCGATCGCCGAACGCGGTGGCGACGTCACGCACAAGATCTTCGAGCTCTGGGGGCGCCGGCCTGCGACGGACACGTATCTGCTGTCCCGCACCGCCGCCGATCCCGCCCCGGCCGGCTGGTGGGCGGACGTCGAGCATCGGTGGGAGGACGTCTTCGGCGCGGACCGGATCGACCTGCTCACCGCCGAGATCCACGGTCTCATCGGCTGGCTCGAAGAACGCACCGGCAGGGTGCTGGATCATGACCGCCTCGCGGAGGTGATGGCGCTCGGTAACGAGCAGGCGGCCTGGAACCGACGGACGCGGGACATGCTGGCCGCCGCCCGCCCGGCGCCCGTGGCCGTGACCGACTCCATCCCGAGCGTCATGGTCCCGCAGTGGCACCGCGGCTCCGCCTGGGCGGTGTCCGCCGCCCGGCGGCTGCACGACGAGGTGGCGGAGCGGATCGAGCGGGGGGATGCGGTGCATCCGGACGAGCGACGCCGGCTGATGTGGATCGGCCGCGGGCTCTGGTCGGACCTCGAGATGTACCGCTCCTTCCAGGAGGAGTTCGGTGCGGTCTTCGTCTGGTCGATGTATCTGGCGATCGCCGCCGACGGGTACGCCCGATACGGCGAGGATCCGGTGCGGACGCTCGCCGCGCGGTTCGTGGGCCTCACCGACCTGCTCTACGTGCCGCCCATGTCCTCGAGCTGGTACGTGAAGGAGGCCCTCGCGCACGGCGTCGACGGCGTCGTGCACCTGGTCGCCGACGACACCCCCGGCGCGTCCTTCATCACCGCCGCGCTCGAGGAGCGCGGGATCCCGGTGCTGGAGATCAGGGCGAACAACGCGGATTCCCGGTCGACGCAGAACGCCAGGGTGGGGGAGCGGATCGCCGGTTTCCTGCGTACGCGCGTGCCGGCCCGCGGCTGACCGGTGCGCGGCTTCGAGGCGTTGCAGCCGTTCCGCAACCCCCGGTTCTCCCTCTACTTCGGTGGACAGGTCGTCTCCAACACCGGGACGTGGTTCCAGAACCTCGCGCTGTCGCTCGTCATCCTGGAGCTGACCGGCAGCGCGCAGGCGCTGAGCGCGGTCACGGTGGCGCAGTTCGCGCCGCTGCTGATCCTCGGGATCCCCGCGGGGCGGCTGGCCGACCGCATCCGGCCGCGGACCATCCTGCTGGTCACCTCGGCGGCCTCGGCGCTGGTGGGACTCGCGCTCGCCGTCGCGGTGGTGGCCACTCCGGTGGACCTCGTGCTGATGTACGCGCTGGTGTTCCTCCTGGGTTGCATCAACACGTTCGACCGGGTGGCCGCGCAGGCGATCATCTTCGAGATCGCCGGACCCGAGACGCTGACCCGGTCCGTCTCGATCTCGACCATCGCGCTGGCCGCGGCGCGGTCGGTCGGCCCCGGTCTGGCCGGCATCGCGTTCTCCGCACTGGGGGCGGGGTGGTGCATGGTGATGAACGCGGGTTCCTACGCGCTCGTGTTCGTCGCCATCGCCCTCATCCGCCCGTCCCGCCTCCATCCTCGCCCCCGCGTCGACCGGACGACGGGGACGGCGCCGGTCGCGCTCCTGCGCAACCGCGCGTTCGTGACGATCCTGGTGGTCAACAGCGCGATCGCGATGCTCGCCCTGAACCTCATGCTGGTCATCACCTCGACCGTCTCGCTGAGCTTCCGCGGGGACGCCACGATGGTCGGCGCGGCGCACGCCCTGAACGCGCTCGGCGCGATCGTCGGCGGGATGCTGGCCGCGACGCCCGCCTCGGTGCCGGTACGGGCGCTGCGGTACGGGTGCGCCGGTCTCGGTCTGGCGCTGCTCGCGAACGCCGCGGCGCCGAACCTCACCGTGTTCCTCGTGCTGGCGCCGGTGCTCGGACTCGGGGTGGGCTTCTACCAGGGCGTCCTGCAGGCGTCCGCGCAGGCGAGCGTCGCCCCCGGCCAGCTCGGCCGGGCGATGTCCTTCGTGACGCTGGGCAGTTACGGGGTGGCGCCCCTGGGCGCGATCCTCATGGGCGGGGTCATCGATGCCTCATCCGGCCAGGTGGCGCTCCTGGTCGGCGGTGTGACCGGACTCGCGTGCGCGGCCTTCGTGTGGTGGCGTACCGGGGGCCGGTCCGCGTCCGGGTGAGGGGTCAGGACTTCCGCTTGGCGCGGGTGCGTTCCGGTCGCCGCCGACGCGACACGGCCTCGGCTTCCGCGTCCTTGTCGCCGAAGTAGCCGCCGGCGAGCAGCGCCGCCGCGCGATCGAGCACCTCGTTGAGCGAGTCGCCGAGCTCCGCGCCCAGCTCGGCGGACAGCCGTTCCTCGCGTTCGCGGAGCTCCTCCGTGCACGCCTCGAGCTCGGTCCAGCCCTTCTCGCTGAGCTTCACCAGTCGCACGCGCCGATTGGTCGGGTGCTCGACCTTCTCGATCAGCCCGGCCTCGAGGAGCTCCTCGGAGACCACGTGCGCGGCCTGCGAGCTCACGAAGGTGCGGCGGGCGACCTGGGCGTTGGACAGCGGCATCCCCTCGCCGAGCACCTGCAGGATCAGCAGCTGCGGCTGGGTGATGCCGCGGGCGAGCGCCGAGTTCTCCGCCGCGCGGTTCAGGGCGCGCGACAGGCGATACGCGGTGTAATTGAGGCGCTTCGTTGCGGGGGTTCCCCGGGGATCTCGACGGACATCGTCCACACCTTCACTGTAGTTCGGCCATCCCATGTCGCGCCCGGAATTGCCGCCCGGCGAGACCCGATGCGCCGGTCGGGTCCACCCGGCAGGCGACCGGAAACTCGAGCGAAGGCATCCCGAACACCGAGCCGGACCGGCCGCCGACCGCCTCGCGCGGGGCGTGTCCCCCGCGGAGAACGGAGATGTGAGGATGGGGCCGTGTCAGAAGCGCTCTCCCTCGGCCGATCCGGGCGACGCGAGTCCCCCGTGCTGCAGGTGCTCACGCTGTTCGGGGACTACTGGTGGGGCGTGACGGAACCCCTGCCCACCGGGGCGATCCTGGCGGCCATGGCGGACCTCGGGGTCAAGCAGCCCGCTGCCCGCGCCACGCTCGTGAGGATGGCGCAGGCGGGGATCCTCGAGGTCTCCCGCTCGGGGCGTCGCACGAGTCACCGGCTGGCCCACCGCGGCGTCGACATGGTGCAGGAGCAGGCGGGGTGGCTGCGCACGTTCGGCAGGATCGAACCGGAGTGGGACGGATGCTGGAGCGTGCTCATGTTCTCGATCCCCGAGGCCGAGCGCGCGCTGCGCCACCGGGCCCGTGCGCTCCTGCGCTGGTCCGGCTACGCACCGCTCTACGACGGGGTCTGGATCTCGCCGACCGGCACCGTCGAGGACACGACTGCGCACCTGCGGGACGCGGGACTGCTCGACGTCACGTCGCTCCGGGCTCCGCTCGCCATGACGGTGCCCGACGGCCCGTTGCGGGCGTGGGATTTCACGGCCGTGCGCGAGGAGTACGCGCGTTTCCTCACCCGCATCCCCGCCCGCGAGGGCCGCGCTCTCGGCGAGGGCGCGGCCCTCGCGGCGCGCACCTCTCTCATGCTCCGCTGGCAGGCGTTCCGTCACATCGACCCCGGCCACCCGGCCGAACTGCTGCCCGCCGACTGGCCGCGCAGCTCCGCGCGGCAGGAGTTCGTCCGCACGTACGACGCCCTGGGCGCAAGAGCGGAGGAACGGATGCGGGACCACGTGCGTGCCGTGGACGAAGCGCTCGACGCGTTCGTCACCCCGCAGCGACTCGGTGAGCGCAGCGCGACCCACTAGTCGAGGTTTCATTGACGAGCGTCATTCGTCTTTCTACTATCGGTCGCACGGGGCAACGGCGCCCCGACGACGACGATGTCGATAGCGGAGGATGCACATGACACACCGACCGTTCGCACGCCTATGGACCTGCACGGCCGCCGTGGCCGGCCTGATCGTCTCGCTCGCACTTCCGTCGGCCGCGGCGGCCGTGGCCGACGAGCCCGGCCTGGACGTCTCCGTGGTCTCCAGCCGGCCCGACAGCGTGACGGGCGGGGATGCGCTCGTCCGCGTCGCGGGTGCCGGCGCGGACGTGCGGGTGACCGCTGCGGGAATCGATGTGACCGACGTCTTCGTGCCGCACGGGGACGGGCTGATCGGGTTGGTCGATGGGCTTCCGCTCGGCGTCAGTGATCTCGCGGTCGAATCCGGCGGCGAACGTGCGGTCGTCGAGGTGGAGAACCACCCGATCACCGGCCCGGTGTTCTCGGGCCCCCAGCATCCGATGTACTGCACCGCATCGGCGTCCCCGTGGAACCTCGGCGAGGTGGATGAGGACTGCCACGTCGTCGCCGCCACCGTGAGTCACCAGTACCGCAACACGGCGGGCCGGTTCGTGGAGTATCCCGCCGACGGGACCGTCCCGGCCGACCTCACCACCACCACCGTCGACGGTCGCACAGTCCCGTACGTCGTCCGGGTGGAGCGGGGGACGATCAACCGCGCGGTGTACGAGACGGCCGTGCTGCACCAGCCCGGTGACCCGGAGCCCGCGCCGGATGCCGCGCCGACCGGCTGGAACGGAAAACTCGCCTACACGTTCGGGGGGGCCTGCGGAGTCGGCTACTGGCAGGGCACCAGCACGGGCGGGGTCCTCACCGACGTGCTGCTGGCACGAGGCTATGCCGTGGCCTCCGCCACGTTCAACGTCTACGCGCAGAACTGCAACGACGTCACCAGCGCCGAGACCGCGATGATGGTCAAGGAGCACGTCATCGAACAGCTCGGACCGGTCACCTACACGATCGGATGGGGCGGTTCGGCGGGCACGATGCAGCAACTGCTGCTCGCGAACAACTACCCCGGCATCCTCGACGGCGTCATGGGCGACATCGGGTACCCGGATGAGCGCACCACGACGGTGACCGGACACGACTGCAGCAATCTGCTGGGCTATTGGGCATCCGCCGAGGGCGCTGGCTGGACTGACGAGCAGAAGCTCGCCGTGACCGGTCAGGCCGTCATGCAGACCTGCGTCGGATTCAGCTGGTTCACCGGAGTGGACACGGATCCGGCCGGATGCAACGCGCTCGTCCCGGTGGAGGCGCGCTGGTCCCCGGAGAACCCCGACGGTCTGCGTTGCACCATCTCGGACATGGTGAAGAACGTCTACGGCGTCGACGAGGAGGGGCGGGCACTCCGCCCCATCCCGGACAGCGTGGGTCTGCAGTACGGTCTGTCGGCACTCCGGGCCGGCGTCATCTCGGTCGATCAGTTCCTGAGCCTGAACGCGAACGCCGGCGGCTTCGACATCGACGGTGCACGCACCACGGCCCGCTCCGCGGCCAGCGTCGAGGCCATCACGCGGGCGTTCGAGACCGGTCGGGTGAACACGATGACGGGAGGGCTCGCCTTCACGCCGGTCATCGAGATCCGCCCCTACGCGGACCTCTCCGGTGACTTCCACGACCGGTACCGTTCCGCCATCATCCGGGAGCGCATGCTGGCCGCGCACGGTGATGCCGACACGCACGTGAGCTGGACGAGCGGGTCGAGCCCGGCCAGCTCCGGGCCCATGCGCGCGCAGGCGCTGACGCAGCTCGAGCAGTGGCTCGACAACATCATCGCGCTGGGTGGGCCGGCTTCGCGCGAGCGCACCGTCGAGGCACGTCCGGCAGGCCTGACCGATGGCTGCTTCGACGCGTCGGGGACGTTCATCTCCGAGCCGCTGGATTATGCCGACCCGGCCAAGACATGCAACCAGCTCTACCCGTACCACTCCGACCCGCGGTTCGAAGCGGGCGAGCCGTTGACGCGTGACGTGCTCAAGTGCGAGCTCATCGCCCCCGTCCGCGGCGACTACCCGGAGATGACGGACGAGCAGTGGCAGGCGCTGCAGGAGGTCTTCGGGGCCGGTGTGTGCGATTGGAGCAAGCCCAGCCAGGGCCGGGCCGAACTGATCGGCACCTGGCTGGACTTCGGCACGACGGAGAGGGCGGAGCTGGGTGAGCCGCGGCTGCGCGGGGACGCGTGGATCGGCCGCGAACTGGCCGTCGAGGTGACGGCCGATCCTGCCGCCACTCTCACGTACCAGTGGCTGGCCGACGGCTCCCCCATCGCCGGAGCCGAGGCCGCGACGTTCGCCGTGACCGAGCAGGAACGGGGAGCGACGCTCACCGTACGCGTCGGGGCGAGCCTGCCCGATCGGGTCGCGGTGACCCGCGTCTCGGCGCCCAGCGCGGTGGTGACCGACGTGCCCGTCGAGCCGACACCGACTCCCACCCCGGACGTCCCCACGCCGGAGCCCACGGAACCGGATGCGGGTGCCTGGGCGAGCGTCGATGTCGGTGACGGCCGGGTCGTGCAGGGCGGCACGCTGCTCGTCCGAGTCAGCGGGCTCGCACCCGGGCAGCAGATCGCCGCCCGGGTGCAGAGCGATCCGATCGTGGTGCGGGACGTGCCTGCGGCGGGCGCGGACGGACGGGTCGAGTTCCGGGTGGCGATCCCGGCATCGTTCCCCGTCGGCGCCCACGCGGTCGTGATCAGCACGGCAGGGGAGTCCGACATCCGAACGCCGATCACCGTGGTCCGCGCGGGCGCGCTGGGGATGACGGGCGCCGAGGCGCCATGGGGGATCGCGCTCCTCGCGGCCGGGCTCCTGTGCCTGGGCGGTATGACCTACGCGCTCCGCGGGCGCCGGACAGTGTGAAGTGTTACGCCGGGTGGACCGTGATTCATCGGTCCACCCGGCGGCCGCGTACCATCGCGGCATGACCGCCACACCGCCCTTCCGTGCCGACATCGTCGGCAGCTTCCTCCGTCCCGCCGCCCTCGCCGACGCCCGCCGCCGCCACGCCCAGGGCACGATGTCCGACGACGAGCTGCGCGGGGTCGAGGACGCGGCGATCACGGAGCTCGTCGAGCGTCAGGCCGAGAACGGCCTCGAGGTGGCGACGGATGGGGAGTTCCGCAGGTCCTGGTGGCACTTCGACTTCTTCGGGTTGCTCGACGGTGTCGACATCGTGGAACTCGATCACGGGATCCAGTTCCAGGGCGTGCAGACCAAGCCCCGCGGCATCGAGATCTCAGGTCCCATCCGGTTCCCCGCGCAGCATCCTTTCCTCGATCACTTCCGCGCGCTCCGGGATGCGGCCGCGCGCACCGGCGCGACGCCGAAGTTCACGATCCCCGCCCCCACCGTGCTGGACTTCCGGCTGGAGCCCGGCCACATCGACCCGGCGTCCTACGACGGGCGGGAGGCGATCACCGACGACCTCGTGGCGACGTACCGTGATGCGCTGGCGGCGTTCTACGACGCGGGCGCACGGTATCTCCAGTTCGACGACACGGCCTGGGCGTACCTGTGCTCGGAGACCGAATTGGCGAAGGCCCGGGAGCGCGGCATCGACACCGATGGCATCGCGGACCGCTACGCCGCCCTCCTCAACCGGATCCTGGACGGCAAGCCCGACGATCTCACCGTGACCACCCACGTCTGTCGCGGGAACTTCCGCTCCACCTGGATCTCGTCCGGCGGCTACGAGCCCGTCGCCGAGGCGCTGTTGGCGAACACCGCGTACGACGGGTACTTCCTCGAGTACGACTCCGACCGGGCGGGCGGCTTCGAGCCCCTCCGCTTCCTGCCCGAGGGCGACAAGCGCGTCGTGCTCGGGCTCGTCACCACCAAGACGGGCGCGCTGGAGGATGCCGACGAGGTCCGCCGTCGGATCGACGAGGCGGCCCGCTTCGCCCCGCTCGGGCAGCTCGCGCTGAGCCCCCAGTGCGGCTTCGCCTCCACGGAGGAGGGCAACGTCCTCACCGAGGACGAGCAGTGGGCGAAGATCCGGTCGGTCGTCGGGATCGCCCGCTCGGTCTGGGGCTGATCCGCGGACCCCGGGGGCGCCCGCTCGGTGGCGGCCCCGGGTGGCTCAGGAGACCGGCTGGTCCCGCAGGATGCGGCCGAGCGCCTGGCGCAGCTGATCCCGCTCGACCGCGGTCAGCATCCCGGTGAGCGTGGCATCCATCTCGTCCACGAGGGGACGCAGCCGGTGGCGCTCCTCGAGACCGAGCGGGGTGAGCGTGACGGTGTTGCGCCGCGCATCGTCCACAGCCCGGCGACGCTCGATCAGACCCTTCCGCTCCATGCGTGCGACGAGGGTCGCGATCGTCGAGCGGTCCAGGTCGATCTCGTCGCACAGCACCCGCTGACTCGCCTCGCCGAGCCGCTCGAGCGTGACGAGGATCGAGTACTGCACGCTCGTGATCTCGGTGGACACGAGACGGGTCCACGCCGCCACGTGCGCCTGCTGCGCGCGCCGGATGAGGTAGCCGGTGTGCCGCTGGGGCTCCGGCTCCTCCATCTCGGCCGGGGTCATCGCCGCGCGGTCGCGCGCTGCTCGACCAGGAAGCCGGCGAAGAAACCGGTGAGCTCGGCGCGGGCCGTGAGCGGGAGCACGTGGGCGACGTACTGATCCGGCCGGACGACGACGACGGCACCGGATGCGGCGATGCCGCGCGCGGCGAAGATGTCGTCCCGCGGGTCGGCGGCCCAGGCCTTCTCCCAGTCCTGAAGGCCCAGCGGACCCGTCCGTGGGATCAGCATCTCCGGCAGCGCGGTCACGTCGATGTCGTGGTGGCTGCCGCGGAAGATCCCGTGCACGTCGATGACGCCGTCCACGTCAGCGCCCTCGGGCCGGAAGCGGACGACCGGCGAATCCTCGGACGTGCCGATCCACTCCGCGAACTCGCGCAGGCCACCACCGTCCGTGCCGTCGAAGGCGTAGATGCGCCACCGTCCGTCGGCGCGGTGGGCGTGACCGAGGTGCACGGGCTTGCCGTCCGCGACTCGCATCACCGGAGCGGAGTGGAAGCGGGTGCCGATCTCGAAGCCCTCGGCGAGGTCCTGGTGCGTGCCGGCGCCGGTGAGGAGCGACGGGAGGTAGCGGGTCGCGAGTCCGGCGGTGTACCGCCCCTGCCGCGCGAACTCCGCCTGCATGGCCTCCGCGGTCACGCCGCCGAGTTCCGGATGCGCCGGATCCAGGGTGGGCTGGGCGACGAAGGCCGACCAGAACTTGTCGAACTCGATGAGGTCCTTCGCGACCGTCTGACGCTCGGCGGTGTAGGTGTGCAGCAGGCTCGCCGCCGAGCGCCCCTCCAGCACCGCGGCCAGCTTCCAGCCGAGGTTGAACGCATCCTGCATGGAGACGTTCATGCCCTGACCCGCCTTGGCGGAGTGGGTGTGGCAGGCATCGCCGGCGATGAACACGTGCGGCAGACGCGCGGGGACGTCCTCGGCGGGCACGTCGTCGAACCGGTCGGCGAGACGCTGGCCGACCTCGTACACCGACGACCAGGCCACGGACTTCACGTCGATCGAGTACGGGTGCAGGATGGCGTTCGTGACCGCCGTGAGCTGCTCGACGGTGGTCTTGCGGATCTCGCTGTCGCCCGCCTCGACGACGCCGAGGTCCACGTAGCAGCGCACCATGTTGCCGCCCTCGCGGGGGATCATGATGAGACTGCCCTTTCCTGCGGACTGGATGACGTTCTTGGTGCGCCAGTCCGGGAAGTCCGTGGTGGCGAGCACGTCCATGACGCCCCAGGCGTGGTTGGCGGCGTCGCCGCGCAGCTCCCGGCCGATGGCGCGGCGGACGTTGCTGCGCGCGCCGTCGCATCCGACGACGTACTTGGCGCGCACGGTGAACTCCTCGCCGTCGCGCGGCCCCTCGGTGCGGCGCAGGGTCACCTCGACCGGGTACTCGCCGTCGCCCACGGTGAGGGTGACCAGCTCGATGCCGTAGTCCGGAGTCAGTCGGCTCGCCGAGCGGGCGGCGTGGTCGAGCAGGTACTGCTGCATCCGGGCCTGGTTCACGATCACGTGGGGGAACTCGCTGAGTCCCTCCGGGGTGTCCTGCACCCATCCGGTGCGCGCGATCTTCGAGCGGTCCGCTTCGGAGGGGCTCCAGAAGCGCACCTCGTTGACCCAGTAGGCCTCGCGCAGGAGTGCGTCGGCGAGGCCGAACGATTCGAACATCTCGACCGTGCGACAGGCGACGCCATCCGCCTGCCCGACCTGGAGCGGGCCGCCGCGGCGTTCCACGATCCGTGTCGTGATGCCGGGGAACGCCGCCAGCTGCGCGGCCAGGACGGTGCCCGCGGGGCCGGTGCCGACGATGAGCACGTCGATCTCCGCGGGGAGGTCGGCGCTGCGGGTCAGCGCCTCCGGCGCCGCCGGCTGCACGTCGGGATCGCCCGGTCGGTATCCGTCACGGTAGAACTGCATGCTGATCCCCTTCGATCGTCGGTCCGACGTGCTGCGGCACCGCAACCATATGCTCAGTACACCAACTATTGCAAGCCGCCCGCCCCGGAAAGACCGCGAGACTGCAGGCACACCACGAGACTGCGCGGATCACGCGCAGTCTCGTGGTGTGCCTGCAGTCTCGCGGGAAGGGACGTGCGGGCGGAGCGGGTCAGTGGTTGCCGGCCAGGGCCTGACGGTCGATCTCCTCCTGGTTCTCCACGTACGGGGTGCCGTGCGTGTGGAAGGTGGCCACCGTCTTCATCCCCCAGGCCTGGCCCTTCGCCCGCTCGGCCTGCGTCCACTCCACGACCGGCCAGTCGGGGTCGAGGATGAGTCGGCCCTGCGCGGTGGCGAACTCGATGCGGTTCCCGCCCGGCTCCCAGACGTACAGGAAGAACGTCTGGTTGATGGCGTGCTTGTACGGGCCGTACTCGATGTAGATGCCGTTCTCCAGGCAGATGTCGGCAGCCTTGAGGATGTCCTCGCGCGAGTCCGGGGCGAAGGCGAAGTGGTGGAAACGCCCGCGCTCCTTCGTCCAGTCGTCGGAGTACACGACGTCGTAGGACTTCTGGTGGAACCGGAACCACCAGGCCGCATAGCCGCCCTCGTCCAGGCGCACCCGCTCCGACTCGCGCACCATCATGGTGTCGCGCCAGAACTCACCGGCCTTCGTGACATCGCTGGCCAGGTAGTTGATGTGGTCGAGGCGGCGGACGTTGATGCCGCGTCCGGGGTACGCCGACGCCTGGTTCTTCAGCGCGGGGCGGTCCTCGTCGTCGGCGACGTAGAGCTCGGTGTCGAAGTAGAGGGCCATGAGGTGCCCGTCCGGGTCCTCGAACTCGTAGGAGCGTCCGACGCCCACCTCCGGCTCGCGCCAGCCGTGGCCGAGGCCCGTCTTCTCGATCGCGGCGACACGGCGCTGCAGCGCCTCCTCGCTGGTCGTGCGGAAGAGCGTGCGTCCGACGCCGTTCGTGTCGGAGGCGGTGAGCTTGAGGGAGTACTGCTGGTACTCGTCCCAGCAGCGCAGGTACGCCGAGTCGCCGATGCGGGCGACCTCGCGCATCGCGAGGAGATCGCGGAAGAAGTGCAGGCTCTCCTCGAACTTGGGGGTGAACAGTTCGATCGCGCCGACGTGGGCGAGATCGAAATTCTCGGAATGGGCCATGGGGTGTCCTCTCTGACGTGGGAAAGAATCCGCCCGCTACCGCCGGGGCCGGGGGAAGACCCGGCCGTCGAAGATCTTGCGGGCGGTGCGGATGGAGGTGGATGCGGCGCGCCAGGTGCCGTCGGCATCCCGGGTCACGCCGACGGTGGCGGAGAAGGTTCCGCTCGGGTGCTCGATGTCGGTGACGTCCGGGTCGGCGAGGACCGCGAGATCGGAGCCGACCGCATCCGGGATGCGGATGCCGGCGGCCACGGAAGCGGCCATGAGCACCCCGATGGAGGTGTGCACGCGGGCCGGGATGAAGGCGCGCGTCGAGATCGCGCCGGCGCGACGCGGGGGCGAGAGCAGGAACATCTTCGGGACCGTCTGGGCGGCGACGTCGCCGAGACCCATGAGCCGCCCCGCCTCGAGCCGCACGCGTTCGAGAGCCTCGTGCAGGTCGGCGCGCTCCTCGAGCTCGGCGGGGGACTCGTCGCCGGAGACCCCGAACTCGTCCGCCCGGAGCAATGCCACCGGCATCCCGTTGTCGATCAGGGTGACGCGGTGTCCGTCGATGTCGTCCGCCGGCCGGCCGGTCGGGAGGAGGGGCTTGTCCCCGCCGGTGAGTTCCAGGGTGATCCGGCCCGCGGTGCCGGGCACCCCGTCGATCGCGGTGTCCCCGTCGTAGTCGGGAAGGCCGCCGGGGGTGGCGAACGTCGCCGTGGCGACGTCGCCGGTGTTGAGCAGGCGGATGCGGACCGTGCTCTCGTCGCCGGATGCCGCCACGAGACCGCGCTCGATCGCGAAGGGGCCGATGCCGGCCAGGAGGTTGCCGCAGGTCTGCGCATCGGCGACCACCGGCTCCTCGACGGCGACCTGCAGGAAGAGGTAGTCCACGTCGATGCCGGGCTCGGTGGAGCGGGAGACGATCGCGACCTTGGAGGTCAGCGGGTGCGCGCCGCCCAGACCGTCGATCTGGCTGGGGTCGGGGCTGCCCATGATCCGGAGCAGCAGGTCGTCGCGCTCGGCGGGGTCCCCGGGCATGTCTTCGGCGAGGAAGTACGCGCCTTTGGAGGTCCCGCCGCGCATCAGCATGCAGGGGATGCCGGTGCGCGCCGTGTCAGCGGCCGCCACCGTCGTACTCCGCTTGGGTGACGTACTCCACGCCGAGGTCCGCGAGGAGAGGCCGCAGCCCCTTGCGGTCCAGGCTCAGCTCCCGGCCGCTGCCGTAGGCGTCGCGGTCGGCCGCCTCCTTCGCCACGCGTGCCTCGGCGGCGGCGACGACCGCCTCCGCCTGCAGCCGCGGCACCACGACGATCCCGTCGTCGTCCGCGATGACCACGTCGCCGGGATTCACGACCGCTCCGTCGACCACGATCGGCACGTTGACCGAGCCGGGCGTCGCCTTCACCGTCCCCTGCGAGTGCACCGCGCGGGACCACACCGGGAAGTCCATCTCGCGCAGGTCCGCGATGTCGCGCACGCCGCCGGTCGTGATCATGCCGCGGACGCCGCGGGCCTTCAGCGCGGTCGCGAAGAGGTCGCCGAAGGCGCCGTCGGTGGAGGGGGAGGTCGTGGCGATGACCAGGACGTCCCCGTCGCGGCACTGCTCGACCGCCGCATGGATCATGAGGTTGTCCCCGGGGGCCTGCAGGATCGTCACCGCCGTGCCGGCGATCCGCACGCCATCCTGGATGGGGCGGATGTCGGGGCCCACGAGCCCCGTCCGTCCCATGGCCTCGTGCACCGTCGCGACGCCGTGCTCGGCGAGGGCGTCGGCGGCTGCCGCATCCGCTCGCGCGATGTCGGTGACGATGACGGGCTGGTTCATCCGAGCACCCCGGTGACCTCCGGGAAGTAGCGCATGTACGCCTCGCCCATCGTCTCGTGCGCCAGTCCCAGGTTCGGGCCGGCGTTCCGCTTGACCTGCACGCCGCGGCGCACCGCGAGGTCGGTGTAGTACGACCACATGTGCTTCTGCGCGGGCAGGCACTCCATCGCGGCGCGCTTGGCCGGGAAGGCGTCGGTGATGTCGAGCAGCACGTTCGGCTTGAAGTCGCACTGCTCGGGCTGGTGCGGTTCGAAGAAGAACACCGGCGGGGCGCCGATGATCTCGTCCTTGGTCGGGACGGAACCGTCGGAGTTCGCGACGCCGATCGCCTGGGCGAGGACCCGCGCCTCGAGGGCCATGCGCGCTGCGGCCGGGTGGTCGCCGTTGTAGGGGTCGGCGAGCGGGTGGGTGAGCACGACCGTCGGCTGCACGCGGCGGTAGACGTCGACGAGCGCCGTCACGGCCTCCGGCGATTCGCGCAGCGGGTAATCGCCCAGATCGAGGAACTCGATCTCGGCGCCGAGGGCTGCCGCGGCGGCTTCGGCCTCGGCGCGGCGGATGTCCTTGATCTCGTCGAGCGACTTGCCCTGCAGCCACTGGCTGGCGGACTCGCCGCGCTCACCGTAGCTGAGGCAGACGACCGTGGCTCGCTCTCCGCGCGCAGTCGCGGCGGCGATCGCGCCACCGGCGCGCCAGACGAAGTCTCCGGCGTGGGCGCTGACCACCAGCAGCGCGGGGGTGACCTCTGACATGTGCACTCCTGTCCGGGATCGGCGCTCGTCGGGACCTCGCCGCCGATCCGAGCATGGGCGCCGACGAGGGCGCCGTTGCCGATTGTTTCCACTCAGCGAACCACAGCGCTGGTGAAATGGTCAAGATTTTGTTTACAATCATGTTGACGAAATTCACTATGGACAGAGGTAAATGGTCTTCCGTACGATCGCGGCTAGGCCTATTCGGACAAGGAAGTCGAGAGTGACACCCATGGCACGTAACCTGCAGGAGCTGCTGGACGAGAAGGGGAACATCGTTGAGATGCTCCGTGACTCCCAGCTCGGAACCTACATCTACCCCGTCGTTCCGGCGGAGTTCACCAACTGGCGGCGCGAGCAGAAGGCGTGGCGCGAGACCGCCGTGCTGTATGACCAGACCCACCACATGGTCAACTTCTTCGTCTCCGGGCCCGACGCGCTGAAGCTGCTCAGTGACACCGGAATCAACTCGTTCGCCAACTTCCCGGTGAACACGGCGAAGCAGTTCGTCCCGACCGCATCCAACGGCGGCGTGATCGGTGACGGCATCCTCTTCCACGAGACGGAAGGGCACTACGTCTACGTCGGTCGCGCGCCCGGCGCGAACTGGCTGCAGTTCCACGCCGAGACCGGCGGCTACAACGTCGAGTTCCGCTACGACGACCGTTCGCCCTCGCGCCCCTACGGCGCGGCGGTGCACCGCGAGTACTACCGCTTCCAGATCCAGGGCCCGAACGCCTGGAACATCATCGAGAAGCTCAACGGCGGGACGCTCGAGAAGGTCAAGTTCTTCCACATGGGCGAGATGACCATCGCCGGCGAGCGGGTGCACACCCTCCGTCACGGCATGGCCGGCGCCCCGGGACTGGAGATCTGGGGCCCGTACGAGCAGCACGGCAAGATCCGCGACGCCGTGCTCGAGGCCGGTCGCGAGTTCGGTATCGAGCCCTGCGGCTCGCGTGCGTACTCGTCGAACACGCTGGAGTCGGGCTGGATCCCGTCACCGCTGCCCGCGATCTACACGAGCGAGGCCGAGCGCGCCTACCGCGAGTGGCTGCCCGCCAACAGCTACGAGGCGATCAACGCCCTCGCCGGTTCGTTCGTCTCGGACAACATCGAGGACTACTACCTCAACCCGTGGGAGCTCGGGTACGGCTCGTTCGTCAAGTTCGACCACGACTTCATCGGCCGCGACGCGCTCGAGAAGGTCGACCCGGAGGCCCAGCGCAAGAAGGTCACGCTGGCCTGGAACGACGAGGACCTCGCGAAGATCCTCACCTCGGTCATCGACCGCGAGGGCGTGGGCTACCAGTTCTTCGACCTGCCCAACGCGAACTACGGGTCGTCGAACTACGACGCCGTGATCGACGCGGACGGCAACAACGTGGGCCTGTCGCTGTTCACGGGTGTGACGGCCAACGAGAAGCGCGGCCTCTCGCTCGCCACGGTCGACCGCGACGTGCCGATCGGCGCGGAGGTGCGCGTGGTCTGGGGCGAGCCGAACGGCGGATCGAAGAAGACGACCGTCGAACCGCACGACCAGATCGCCGTGCGCGCTGTCGTCAGCCCCGTCCCGTACGCGGAGACGGCTCGGCAGGAGTACCAGGGCGGCTGGCGGACCAGCGGAGCGCTCTGATCCGCTGACCCGCAGGGCCGAGGCCGCTCCCGCTCACCCGAGCGGGAGCGGCCTCGCGTCTGCGGTGACGGTCCTGCGGCTCGGACTCAGGGCCCGGTGGCGTCGCCGTGGATCACCTGGAACCTGCCTGAGGAGCCGCGGATGGCGTGCGCCACCGTGCCGAAGAGCCAGTCCAGTGCGGCCGTGTGCTGGGTCGTGGATCGGCGGTAGAGGCTCACGTCGATCGCCGGCATCTCGAACGGAAGCGGCCGGACCACGAGCGGCCAGGTGCGCGCCCAGCCCTCGGCGATCGTGTCCGGCATGGTGGCGATGAGGTCCCGGCTCCCCGCCAGCAGCGGGGGGAGGGCGGCGAAGTGGTTCGCGGCGACCCGCGGTTCGATCGTCACCCCCGCGTTCCGCAGCGCCTGGCCGACGGCCGGCGCGCCCGAGTCGCTCGCGACGACGACGTGGGCGGCGGACGCGTATGCCGCCAGCTCCAGCGGCCCGTCGGCCAGGGGGTGCCGCGCCGACATCACGACCCCGTAGCCCTGCGTCTTCAGCACGACCTTCTCGAAGCGGCCCGGCACCGGAGACGGCGTGACGGCGAGGTCCACCGTGCCGCGGGCGAGCCACTCCGGCAGGGCGAGCACATCCATGGGCGCGACCTCGATCCGCATGGCCGGGGCGTGGGCGCGTACAGCGCGGACGATCGCGGGGAGCCAGCCGATCTCGCCCAGCTCGCTCAGGGCGATCCGGAAGGTGCGCTCGGAGTCCGCCGGATCGAAGCGGTGCACCCCGTCGAGGGTGCGGTCGACGGCCGCGACCGCCTCGCGGAACCCCGGGTAGACGCTCTCGGCCAGCGGCGTCGGTTCCATGACCCGCCCCACCCGCCGGAACAGCGGGTCGTCGAGTTCCCGCCGCAGTCGCCCGAGCGCCTGGCTGACCGCGGGCTGGGTCACGTACAGACGTGCGGCCGCGGCGGTGAGGCTCCGCGTCTCGGCGACCGCGACGAAGACCCGGATGAGGTTCAGATCCATGCCGGCTCCCGCCCCCCGGTCGCGGTGCGGGTGGCGCGGGCGGCACAACTCCTGCACCGGAGGCCCCTGGTCGGCCGGTCCCGGCCCGGCACCCGCGGATTGCCGGAGTTGTGCAGCGCCGGCGACGGAGACCGTCGCGGGCGGGTAAGGCGTCGTTGCCGATCCATAAGCAGTAATTATGCACAACGGCCCCGCGAATGAGCCGGGCTTCCTAACATGGCACTCGACCCGACCGACCGAACGAAGGAGTTCGCCATGACCGAATCCGCTGCAGCCGCCATCGCCCGGGCGGGAAGCGCCGTCGAACTGCTGCGCAACGCGCAGGCGCGGCCGACGATCTTCCCGGTCACGCCGGAGTTCAGTAACTGGCGTTCGGAGCAGCGGTCCTGGCGCGAGAGCGTCGCCCTGCTCGACCAGTCCCACCACATGACCGATCTCTTCATCTCCGGCCCGGACGCCCTGCGCCTGCTGGCGGACACGGGCGTCAACAGCTTCGCGTCGTTCCCGGTCGACGCGGCCAAGCAGTTCGTGGCCGTCAACGACGAGGGCTATCTCATCGGCGACGCCATCCTGTTCCACCTCGAGGAGCAGGTCTACGACCTGGTCGGCTGGTACATGGTGCTGGACTGGGTGCAGTTCATCGGCGAGACCGGCGACTACGACGTCACCTTCGAGCGGGACGCCAACTCCCTCATGCGGGCGGCGGGCGAGGACCCGCGGTTCTACCGCTACGAGCTGCAGGGGCCCCACGCCCTCGCGCTCATGGAGAAGCTGACCGGCGCCCCCGTCCCGCCGACGAGGTTCTTCGGCATGGCGACCTTCGAGATCGCCGGCACCACCGTCCGCTCCCTGCGTCACGGGATGGCGGGCCAGCCGGGGTTCGAGCTGTTCGGGCCGTGGTCCGACGGTGCCCGCGTCCGGGACGCGATCATCGCGGCCGGCGAGGAGTTCGGGCTCGTGCTGGTGGGGTCGAAGGCCTACTCCTCTGCGAACCTGGAGTCCGCGTGGGTGCCCTCGCCGCTTCCGGCGATCTTCACCGGTGCCCGCTCCGGCGACTACCTGGAGTGGCTGCCCGCCGCCCGGCTCGGCTCGCTCGCCGGCAGTTTCGTCTCGGACGACATCGAGGACTTCTACCTCACTCCGTACGACCTGGGGTACGGGCGCAGCGTCGCGTTCGACCACGAGTTCATCGGCCGTGCGGCCCTCGAGCAGCACGCCGCGGGTGACCGGCGCCGCAAGGTGACGCTGATCTGGGACCCCGAGGACGTGGCCGCGGCGCAGCGATCGCTGTACGAGGAGGGGACGCCGGCGAAGTTCATCGATCTGCCCAAGGCCCGGTACGGGCTCTACCAGGTGGATCGGGTCACCGTGGACGGCGTGGATGTGGGAATCTCCCACGACTGCGGCTACATCACCAACGAGCAGGTCTTCGCCTCACTCGCGAGCATCGAGGAGGCATATGCCGAGCCGGGCATGCGGGTGGTCGTGACGTGGGGCGAGCATCCCGTCTCCCGTAAGCCCGCCGTCGAACCGCACCGTCAGGTGGAGATCCGGGCGACGGTCGCCCCCGCGCCGTACTCGCGGTTCGCCCGGGAGAACTACCGGAAGAGCTGAGGCGACGGCCGGGTGGAGGGCGAGCGGGATCCGCTCACTGCCCGGCCGGCGGCGCGCGGTGACCGCGCTCGTCGAGCGACACCCGTGCGCGACGCAGCAGATCCGCGAAGGTGGCGCGCTCGTCCGCGTCGAAGTCGGCCAGCATGAGTTCCTCGACTCCGGCGACCTGCGGATCGAGGATCTCGATCGCCGCCGCACCAGCCTCGGTCAGGAAGAGCAGCATCCGCCGGCCGTGCTCGGGGTCGGGTTCCCGGCGCACCAGTCCCGCCTCCAGCAGCGGGTCGATCGTGGCGGCCATGGTCTGCGCCCGCACGAAGGAGCGGCGGGCGAGTTCGGAGCTGGTGATGCCGGGCCGTCGCTCGAGCACGGTGAGGGCCGTGTACTGGGCACCGGTCATGCCCGCCTCTGCGCAGGCGGCGAGGAAGCGCGGCCGCAACGCCAGCTCGAGCTGCTTGACGACGTACACGATGGTGCTGCGCTGCGGTTCCACGGTGGCCTCCTCGCGGCGCTCACGTTAGCGCACAGGGCGCGGGTCCGGCAGGACACGCCGCTGACCGTTGACGGCTCCGGCGGACCGGGCATAGATTTCAGGTGACCTGTAACTGCGAGCATCGCTGCTCGCGCACGCGAAGACGCGGAAGGACACCACATGTCAGAGGGCTCACCCATGGACACGAGCGACATCCGGCTCGACGGCCGCGTCGCGATCGTCACCGGATCCGGCCGCAGCCTCGGCCGTGCGTACGCGATCGCGATGGCCGCGGCGGGGGCGGCTGTCGTCGTGAACGACGTCGACGCCGAGAGCGCCGCCCGGACCGTGGCGGACATCACGGATGCGGGCGGGCAGGCGACGGCCGTCGTCGCGGCGGTGGGCTCCTCCGAGACCGCGGACCTCCTCGTCGAGACGGCGATCTCCACCTACGGCCGGCTCGACGTGCTCGTCGCGAACGCGGGCGTCCTCCGGGACCGCGTGCTGTGGAAGATGTCGGACGACGACTTCGACGCCGTGATCACGACGCACCTGCGCGGTTCGTTCACGTGCGGCCGTGCCGCGGCCGTCGCGATGAAGGCTCAGGAACAGGGCGGCCGGATCGTGCTCATCGGCTCTCCGGCCGGGCAGTTCGGGAGCTTCGGGCAGACGAACTACGCCGCAGCGAAGGCGGGGCTCGTGGCCATGGCGCGCACGTGGTCGCTGGAGCTCGCCCGGGCGGGTATCACCGCCAACGCGGTCATCCCGACGGCGCTGAGCCCGATGACGGCCACCATCCCCGCCTACACGCAGGTGTACGAGGACTACGTGGCGGGCAAGGGCATCCCCGAGGAGTACCGCCGCGATCACGCGCTGGGTACCCCCGAGGACGTCGCGTCCCTCATCGTCTGGCTCGCCTCCGACCGCTCCGGCGACGTGACGGGGCAGGCGATCGGCATCGGTGGCGACCGCCTCACCCTCTACTCGCACCCGGACGTGCTGGCCACGGCCGACCACCCCGGGGGGTGGAGTGCGGCGGAGATCGACTCGGCGTGGCGGGAGCAGTTCGCCGCGCTGGCGCAGCCGTCCGGGCCGCGCTCGTCCCGCTGACCCGTCCCTCGAACGAAGGAGTTCGGATGAGAGGCCACTACAGCGACATCTGGCAGGCCGTCGCACGGGCGTTCCCGGAGCGCCCCGCCGTCGTCACGCCCGGGGGCGTCCTCACCTACGGGCGGATGCACGAGGAGGCCGGGGCTCTCGCGCGTCACCTGGACGAGCGCGGGATCCGCGCCGGTGACGCGGTGGCGATCCTCCTGTACAACCGCGCCGAGTACGTGGTCACGCTGTTCGCCTGCCTCGCGACCGGCGTGGTCCCGGTGCCGCTGAACTACCGCTACCGGGCTGCGGAGGTGCGCGCGCTCCTGGAGGACTCGGGGGCGCGCACGCTCCTGTACGCCGCGTCGCTGACGGAGACCGTCCGGGAGGCGACCGAGGGGTGGGCGCAGGCCCCGGGACTCATCGTGATCGACGACGCGGAACAAGCCGTCGAACCGATCGCCGGCGGCGTGACCTGGGAGCAGGCCATCGCCGTGGCCGGGGAGCTGCCCGCCGCGCCGCCGCCGGATGGCGAATTGTGGATCTACACCGGCGGGACCACCGGGCGGCCCAAGGCGGTCGTCTGGGGCGCGGACGAGATCCTGTCCGTCCAGCTCTACTCGATCTACGGGACCGTGGGGATGGCTCTGCCCGAGACGATGGACGACGTGCTGGCCGTCGCATCCGATCCCGGCACGCCCCGCGTGACCTCGCTGCCCCTGGCGCCCTTCATGCACGGCACGGCGCTGTTCACGTCGATGAACACGCTGGCCCTGGGCGGGACCGTGTGCGTCCTCGACTCGCCGCGGTTCGATGCGGACGCCACGGTGCGCTTCGCCGTCGAGACCGGGGCGACCCGCATCGTGGTCGCCGGGGACGCCATCGCGCTCCCGCTCGTCGAGGCCGTGGAGCGGGCGGGCCTGGAGCGCTTCGGGCAGGTCGACTCGGTGATCAGCTCCGGGATGCGGTTCAGCCCGCAGGTCAAGCGCCGTCTGCACGAGCGCGGCCCGCTGACGATCACCGATCTGCTGGCCTCGACGGAGGGCGGACCGTATGCCGTGAACGTCACGACATCCGCCGAAGACGTCCCCGGGCGGCTCCGGCTGCTGCCCGGTGCCGTCGTGCTCGACGAGGAGCTGCGGGAGGTGCAGGACGTCGCCGGGGCGAAGGGGCTGCTGGGGTTCCGCGGCACGCTTCCGCGGGGGTACTACGGCGACGAGGAGAAGACCCGGGCCACGTTCCCGGTCATCGACGGTGTGCGTCACGTGATGGCGGGAGACTGGGCCGTCACGAAGGGCGACGGCACGGTGGAGCTGCTGGGCCGGGGGAGCGCCGTGGTCAACACCGGGGGCGAGAAGGTCTACCCGGTGGAGATCGAGGAGGCGCTGATGGAGTTCCCGCCCATCCTCGACGCGGTGGTGATCGGGATGCCGGACCCGCGCTACGGCGAGGTCGTGACGGCCGTGGTCGTGACGCAGGGCGGTGCGGACGTCGACGCCGAGGCGTTGCGCGCGCACCTGGACGCCCGGCTCGCCGGGTACAAGAAACCGCGCCACCTGTTCGTCCGGGAGACGCTCGGACGCAGCCCGCACGGCAAGATCGATCTGCCCGGGCTGAAGGCGGAGCTCGCGGCCGAGCTGGAACAGGCGGGGGCACCCACCGACGCACCCCGGGCCCACCGGTAGCCCGGCGGCGTCCAGGAGCGGGTCACCGCCCCTGCGCGGCGAGGGCCGCGATGTACTCCCAGGACCGTGCCGAGACGCCGGCGTCCGGGCGGGGGCCGTGCAGGGCGACGTCCTCGTCGCCGCTGGCCGCGTAGGTGGCGCGAAGCGCCCGGGTCACCCCGGCGGCCGCGACCCGAAGGGTCTCCAGCACGGCGGACTCCGCCGACCCGTCGTTCGGGATGACGGCCCCCATCGCCGCGTACACGCTCCCGTCGGGACCGTGCACGGGTACCGCCAGCCCGCGCGACTCCAGGTGGATGTGCCCGGCGGCGATGGCGTATCCGTCGACACGGATGCGCCGGAGCACCGCACGCAGCTGCGTGGCGGTCGTGAGCGTCCGCGAGGTGTACGCGCGCAGGCCGCCGGCGGTCAGGGCGTCCACCACGTCCTCGGGGGCGTAGGCGAGCAGGACCAGTCCGTTCGAGGATGCGTGCAGCGGGATCCTGCCCCCGATCAGGGTCGCGTTCACGACGGCGTCCGGTGCGGAGATCCGCTCGACGAACAGCACGTCCGTGCCCGCCCGCACGCCGAGCTGCACGTGCTGCCCGATGCGCGCGTGCGCGGCGGCGACCCAGGGGCGCGCGACCTCGCGGAGGCCGAGCGCCCCCGGAGTCCGGGAGGCGTACTCCCAGAGCCGGACGCCGAGCCGGTAGGTCCGGTCCGGCAGCCGCTCCAGCAGGCCCTCCGCGGTCAGCTCGCCGACGATGCGGTGGGCCGTCGAGGGGGGCATGCCGGCAGCGTCCGCGATCTCGCCGAGCGTCAGGAACGGGCGTAATGCGTCGAAGGCATCGAGCACCCGCAAGTGCCGATGCAGCGCCGACTGACCGGCCGATCCACGCGCCATCGCGTCCTCCTCCCAGGACCCTACACATCCGGCACGCCCCCGGCGCCCTCCTCAGGCGCGATAGACCGTCCGCGCCCACTCGTGGTACGGAGCCGGCGCGACCGTCGCCCGGATCGTCACCTGACGGTGATGCTGGTCGACCGAGTCCTTCGCCGAGATCGGGTCCTCGCCCCAGACCACCTCGACCTCGGTCCCGTCGGCCAGGCCCACATCGACCGTGGCCAGCGACATGTACAGCTGGTCGTAGGCGACGTAGCCGGCATCCGTCGAGATGCCGACCCGCTCACCGCCGCGCCGGACCTCGTCCATCTGGTAGAGGCCGTAGCGGGCCTTCGGGAAGTCCAGGAACTTCGCCGGGGTGCCGGGTTCGAGCTGGGAGCGGACGACGTCGGCGACGTCCTCCGCGTTCCACAGCAGCGTCACCTTCCGCCGCCGGGGGGCGGCGGCGTGCTTCTCGAGCGCCGCCCGTCCGTGGAAGTCATGGTCGAAACGCACCGAACGCCCCAGTCCCAGGTCGTAGGGGGTCAGGTAGAAATCGTGCACGTCCTCGGAGAAGAGTGAGCCGGCCACGGAGCCGATGCGCTCCGCCGGCAGCCACTCGCGGTACTCCGCCATGTCGTCGTCGAAGACGGCGGGGAAGGGGGTGGGGACCCAGCCCGACTCCAGCGGGGTCGCCGAGTACGCCTTCGCCCCGATGCGACGGATGCCGAATCCCTCACCGGCCGCCATGATCGCCTCGAGGACCGCCTCGTTGTCCGCCCACGGGCCGAAGAACTCGAACCCGGGCTGCCCGGCCATCCCGTGGCGCAGCCCCTTGACCTGTCGGCCGGCGATCGTGAAGTCGCCGATGTGGAAGAACTTGACCTCGGGGACGGGCCCGTCGAACAGCTTCTCCATCACGTCGTCCGCGCGCGGACCCTGCAGCTCGTAGCGGTAGAACGTGGGCGGGCCCTGGCGCATGTGCGAGTTCGGTTCGAGGCGCATGTGCACGTCCTTGCCGGCGGCCTGAGCCTTCTCGATCGTGAAGCGCACCCAGTCGATGAGGATGTGGTGTCCGACCAGCACCAGGCCCTCGGCATCGGCCGAGTTGTAGAACAGGATGCCGTCGCCGATCAGGTACCCGTCCCGGTTGACCGAGATCAGCTGCTTGGCGACCCCGGGCCGGAACGTGGCGAACGTGTTCGGCGAGATCGTCTCGAGGGTCGGGATGAGGTCCGCCCCGCCGAGGAAGAGCTGGGTCATGTGGTGGGACTGGTCCATGAGCGCGACCGTGGTGTTCCACGACCGTTGTTCGTCGCGCCAGTTGGTGAACTCCGGGGCGACGGGGAACGTGAATGCGGGCCAGTTCTGATTGCGCAGGAGCTCCACCGGGCTCCCGGTGCGGGCGATGGCGGCTGCCAGGGATTCGGATGTCATCGTCGACCTTCCTGTCGTTTCCTCCGATGGTGCGCCCGGCTGCGGAAGGACGCCAGTCGATTTCGTATGAACGGAAATTCGCGAGTGACCTGCGCTTCTTCTCCCTGCGTCCCGCCGCGCCGGGTACCCCGCAGCCGTAGGGCTTAAGGCACGGTTCGATATCGTCCGCGACGGTGCACGCCAAAATCGTTGACAATCTGAGCGCGGATCCGTACCGTCCCATGAGCGGGGCGGGATCGCTCCGATTCGTCGCGATGAGGCAACGACGGTCGAAAGGTGAGCGATGGCAGCTCGATTGACTCTGCAAGAGGTCAATCTGCGGTTCGGTGGGATCAGTGTGCTCCAGGACGTGGGGTTCACGGTCGAGCCGGGTCAGATCTTCGGACTCGTGGGTCCGAACGGCGCGGGAAAGACCTCGTTGTTCAACTGCATCAGCGGGCACTACCGGCCGAGTTCGGGCTCCATCACGATCGACGGTGAGGAGATGCTCGGCTCGAACCCGGCGAGCCTGGCCCGACGCGGCCTTGCTCGCACGTTCCAGCATCCGGCCCTGCAGCTGAACTCCACCGTCCTCGAGAACGTCCTGCTCGGCGCGCACACCCGGCTCCCCGGCGGCCCGCTCGAGTGGTCGATCCGCGCTCCGCGCACACGTCGCACCGAACGGGAACTGCGTGCAGAGGCGCTCACGCTGCTCGAGCGCACGGGGCTCGACTGGGCGGCGGGCCTGCCCGCGGATGAACTGTCGCACGGGCTCCACAAGGGCATCGAGCTGTGCCGCGCGCTGCTCTCCCGGCCCCAGCTGCTCCTGCTCGACGAGCCGGCCGCCGGGCTCCCGCACTCCGAAGTGGAGCAGCTCATCCAGACCGTCCGGGACATCCGGGATCACGACGACATCACCGTGGTCATCGTCGAGCACCACATGGGTCTGATCGCCGCGCTCACGGACCGCGTCGTCGTCCTCGATCACGGGAGCAAGCTCATGGAGGGCACCGCCGCAGAGGCGCAGTCGGACCCGCGCGTCATCGAGGCCTACATCGGAAAGGACGCCGTCGATGACGTTGCTTGAGCTCGAGGACGTCACCGCGTTCTACGGTCCCGTACAGGTGCTGGAGGGGGTGTCGCTGTCCGTTCCGGAGGGCGGTGCCGTCGGCATCCTGGGCGCCAACGGAGCGGGGAAGACCACCACGTTGCGCGCGATCACCGGCGTGGTGCGCGCGGGCGGGAAGATCACCTTCGACGGCAAGGACATCCGGGGCAAGCGGCCCGAGCAGGTGGCGGCCATCGGCATCGCGCATGTCCCCGAGGGCCGCGGGACGCTCAGCGACCTCACGGTGCGGGAGAACCTGCGCGTCGGGGCGTACCTGCGTAAGGACCGCAAGGGCATCGAGTCCGACATCGAGTACCTTCTCGACCTCTTCCCGAACCTCAAGGAACGCTACCGTTCGCACGGTTCCGCGCTCTCCGGGGGGGAGCAGCAGATGCTCGCCGTCGCCCGCGCCTTCATGGCCCGGCCGCGACTGCTCCTGCTCGATGAGGCATCCTTGGGGCTCGCCCCGAGCACGGCCAAGAATGTCTATGACGCGATCCGCCGGCTCCGCGCGGAGTCCGGGATCGCCATGCTCGTCGTCGAGCAGAACGCCAACCTCGCCCTCGGCCTCGTCGACACCGCCACGGTGCTCGAAGTCGGCCGGAACGTGCTCACCGGCACGTCCGCGGAGTTGCGGGGCATGGACGAGATCCGACGCGCTTACCTGGGAGGCTGACCGATGGGTACCTTCATTCAGCTCGTCGTCGACGGGCTCTCCACCGGCTCGATCTACGCGGCGCTCGCGCTCGCGATCGTGCTGGTCAATCAGGCCACCGGCCTCATCAACTTCGCCCAGGGCGGGATGGCGGTGCTCTCCGCCTACGTCGCGTGGTGGTTCACCGGGATCGGCGTGCCGCTCATCCTCGCCATCCTGCTGGCCGTGCTGTTCTCGTTCGTGATGGGAGCGTTCCTCGAGCGGTACGTGATCCGGAGGTTCGAGCGGGGCGACCCGGACACCGCCGTGGTGGTGACCATCGGGTTGCTCACCCTGATCACCGGGATCTGCGGCTGGCTCTGGAGCTACAACAACCAGCAGATGCCGTCGCTGTTCCCGCTCGACACGGTGCAGGTGCTGGGCGCCTCGATCAGCGTCCGCTCGATCGGGACCACCGTCGTGATCATCGCCATCATGCTGTTGCTGCAGGGCCTGTTCGTGGGCACGAAGTTCGGTCTGGCGCTGCGAGCGGTCGCGGTCAACCCGCAGTCGGCCTCCTTCTCGGGGCTGCCGGTCGGACGCCTCCTGATGGCGGGGTGGGGCCTCGCGGCCGGGCTCGGTGCCGTCGCGGGTGCGCTCGTCGCGCCGCAGCTCACCCTCACCCCCGGGATGATGGACAACGCCCTGGTCTACGCCCTCGCGGCGGTGATCCTCGGCGGCCTGTCGAGCCCCTTCGGCGTCGTCGTGGCCGCCTGGCTCATCGGTGTGCTGGAGAACCTCGCCGCCGTCTACGTCCCCTTCATCGGCTACGACCTCAAGGTCGTCGTGCCGTTCCTGCTCATCTTCGTCGTGCTCCTCGTGCGACCTCAGGGTCTGTTCGGCCGGAAAGCGGTGGTGCGCGTCTGATGTCCGCTGCAACGGAATTCCTCTCCCGCCCCTGGGTGCGGTGGCTCATCGTCGCCCTCGTGGTGGTGCTGCTCATCGTCGCCCCGCTCGGCCTGCCCGAGTTCGCGAACCAGACACTGGCCCGGATCGGTGTCTTCGCCGTGGCCGTACTGGGACTGAACGTGGTGATGGGCTACACCGGCCAGGTGTCGCTCGGCCAGATCTTCTTCGTCGGAGTCGGCGCGTACGCCACGGCGTGGGGCGTCGCCGAGGGCTGGAACATCACCCTGGTGTTCCTGCTCAGCATCGTGGTGCCGGGTGTGCTCGGGCTCGTGATCGCGCTCGCCGCCGCACGGCTCGGCGGCCTTGCCATCGCAATGGTCACGATCGCGCTGCCGATCGTCGGAGTCCCGCTCGCCAAGCGGCTCTCCGACATCACCGGCGGATCGCAGGGGGTCTCGGCGCGGTTCTCGGACGCACCGGAATGGTCGGGGTTGTACGACGATCAGTGGCAGTTCTACCTGGTCCTGATCATCGGCGGGATCGTCTTCCTCCTCACCCGCAACCTCGTGCACGGTAAGTACGGCCGTGCGTTCGCGATCGTGAAGTCGAACGAGGCGGTGGCCTCCTCGATGGGCGTCTCGCCGTACCGCTACAAGGTGATGGCCTTCACCGTCGCGGCGATCATCGGCGGGGTGGCCGGGTTCCTCTACATGGCGGTGGTGCAGTACACCTCGCCCGAGACCATGAGTTTCGGTCACTCCATCACCCTGCTCGCGTCCATGGTCATCGGCGGTGCCGCCAGCATCGTCGGGTCGCTCCTCGGCGGCGCGTACTACGTGCTGGTCCCGCAGTTGACCAACGTCATCGACCCGAACCTGACCGCGCTGCTGCAGGGCGCCCTGCTGCTGTTCGTCCTGTTCGTCCTTCCCGGCGGGCTCGTCTCGCTGCCGCGCCGCATCGCGCGCGCGGTGCGACGGTCCCGCGGCGGCACCGGCCGGTCCGGTTCGCCATCGACCTCTCCGTCTCGGCCCGCAACGGAGCGGACCGTTACGGAGAGCACCAACACAGAGAGGCAAGATCAAGCATGAACATGCGAAAGAGTACGAGGAGTGTCCTCGGCGTCGTCGCCCTGACGTCCGCCGTTGCGCTCGCGCTCAGCGGTTGTGCGCGAGGCGGCGACGGTGGCGGGTCGGATGGCGCGGCCACCGCGAGCCCCGGCATCACGGACGAGAAGATCACCCTGGGCATCACCACCCCGCTCAGCGGTTCCACCGCCGGCCCCGGCACCTGCACCGTCGCGGGGATCACGGCATACTTCGGCGCGGTCAACGCCGACGGCGGTGTCGAGTTCGGCGACGGCAAGACCCGCACGGTCGAGATCAAGGCTCTCGACGACGGTTACGACCCGCAGAAGGCGAAGTCGAACTACGACCAGCTCAAGGACAGCGTCTTCGCGATGACGGCGGGTCTCGGCACGCCGACGAACCGCGCCTATCGCGAGGCCGCGATCGCCGACGAGGTGCCCCAGGTGCTCGTCATGACCGGCGACCCGATCTTCAGCGAGACCGAGGAGAGCCCCTGGCAGCTCGGCTTCGTGCCGATCTACCAGAACGAGGGCGAGGCCTTCGGCAAGCTCCTGGCCGAGTCCGGTCAGGACCACAAGGTCGCCATCCTCGCGCAGAACGACGACTACGGCGAGGGCTACGTCGAGGGCTTCATGGACGGCATCGAAGGTGCCGACAACGTCGAGGTCGTCAAGGAGCTGACCTACGAGGCCACCGACACCTCGGTCGACGCGCAGCTGACGGAGCTCGCCTCCACCGACGCCGACGTCTTCTTCAACGCGATGTCGATCACCCCGCTGGTGATCTCGGCGCTCGAGAAGGCCCAGCAGCTGAGCTGGCTGCCGAGCTGGTTCCTGCCCTCGAACACGTCCAGCCCGGGCGCGATCGTCACCCCTGGCGGCGGCGACGCCTTCCCGGGCGTGTACACCGTCGCGTTCGCCCAGTCTGCGTCCAGCCCCACCTTCGCGGAGGAGGCGGAGGGGCAGCAGTTCCTCGACCAGCTGAAGGAGTACGCGAACTACTCCGACGTCCCGGCCTTCCCGCACTGCGTGTGGAGCTACCAGGTCGGCGCGACGCTGCAGACGGTGTTCGAGCAGATGACCGAGCCGACCCGCGACAACTTCATGGAGGCGCTGCGCTCCGTGGACGGGCTGGAAGCGCCGTTCATGCTGGAGGGCACCTCCGTGAACACCACTGAGGACGGCCTGCCGGCCGTGTCGACCGTGGTCGTCCAGAAGTACAACGGTGCCGGCTACGCCACCGTGCAGGACTTCGGCTGATCCACCGCTGACGAGAAGGGCGGTCCGGCTTTCCCGCCGGGCCGCCCTTTCGCGTCCCGATCACCCGCGAGACTGCATCGGCGGCACGAGACGGACCGTGATCCGCGCAGTCTCGTGCGGAGGATGCGGTCTCGGTGCGGGGGTGCCTCAGTCGAGGTTGCGGAGCATCTGCACGATGCCGGCCAGGTGGGCGCGGGTCGCCGCCTCCGCCGCATCCGGGTCCCGCGCGACGACGGCGTCGATGATGGCGATGTGCTCCGGGGCGGACTGCGTCGCGCGCCCGGGGTGGAAGGCCAGGCGGAACTGGTGGCGCGCGGACTGCGCACGCAGCCGCTCCAGCAGCTGGATCGCGGTCGTGTGCCCGCTGAGCTCCTGGATGCGCCGGTCCATCTCCTGGTTCAGACGGGAGTACTCGACGAGGTTCCCGGCGGCGAGGGCGGCCTCGATCCCGTCCCGCAGCTCGGTGAGCACGGCGATGCCCGCTTCGTCCACGTTCTCCGCGGCCTTGCGCGCGCAGAGGGATTCCAGGCCCACGCGCACCTCGACGATCTCGATGGCCTCCGCCGTGCTGATGGCGCGCACGCGCGCGCCGCGGTTCGGCAGCCGCTCGACCAGGCCCTCGCTGGCGAGGGTGAGCAGCGCCGTGCGCACGGCTGCCCGCGTCGCATCGAACCGCTCGCTCAGGTCCGCCTCGATCAGCCGCTGCTGCGGCGCGAACTCGCCGCCGAGGATGGAGTCCCGGATCTGCTGCGCGAGATCGGGGCGACCGAGGGCATCGACCTCGGGTTCGGGGGTGAGCGTCATCGTCAACCACTTTCCCTCGTGCGGTTCGCCCGGCGTGTCCGGCGCGGATCGTCAGCACTATTGTCGCCGATTTTTGCGACAATCGGGAGGCGACCTTCGGGCCGGCGTCCGGACGCACGCGGAAGGCTGCGCCGGAGCACTCCGGCGCAGGCGGTCCGGCCTCAGGACGCGGAGTGCTCCCGCGCCGCGAGGCGCCAGGTGGCGTCGGGGATGGAGCCGACCGTGGCGACCGTGACCGCCCGGGACGACGCGGCACGCGGCTCGAGGTGTGCCACGCAGCCGTGCGTCGCCTCGATCCGCACGGCCACCCCGTGCGGGCGCAGCACCGTCATGAGGGCGTCCGCGATCTGCTGGCCGAGACGCTCCTGCAGCTGGGGGCGGCGGGCGGCGAGGTCGACGAGGGAGGCGATCCGGCTGAGGCCCGCGATGTGGCGCTCTGGTGCGTAGTAGACGTCCACCACCCCGTCGAAGGGGAGCAGGTGGTGCTCGCACACCGAACGGAACGGGATGCCGGTCATCCCGACGAGCTCTCCGGGGTGCTCGTTCTCGGTGAGGGCGACGGGCGCCCCGAGCGCCGAGGCGGGGTCGACCCCGAGACCGGAGAAGAGGTCGAGCATCAGGTCCGCTACGCGCTCCGGCGTGCGCAGCAGCCCCAGCCGGTCGGCGTCCTCGCCGACGGCCAGCAGCAGGTCGCGGACCGCGGCCACCGCGAGGGCGCGATCGGTTCCCGTCGAAGTGCGGGGCGTCGTCGTCATGTCGTCTCCTCAGTGGCGTCGAGTCGGTCGACGAGCTCGAGCCCGTGCCGGGCCCAGTGGATCTCGCCTCGGGCGCGCTCCACGAGTCCCTCGTAGGCGAACCGCTTGTAGGCGATGGTGCGCTCGCGGTCCTCGTCGGCGGTGACGGCGAGGCGGCGCATGAGCATCGGGTTGTCCACCGCGTCGATGCGGCGGAGCTCACCCTCCCACTGCTCGAGTTCGCCCTCCCACTGGGCGATGTGCGCGCGCAGGAAGGCGCGCGCCTGGTCGGGGGTGGCCGCCTCGAGGTAGGCGGCGCGCAGGTGCGCAGGATCGCGCACGCGCTGGTAGTCGGGGGGAGAGGCCATCCAGTCGAGGAACGCCTGCTCGCCGGCCGGGGTCATGTGGTACATCCGCCGGGTGCCGCGTTCGCCCCGCGCCTGCTCCTCGCCACGGATGAGCCCCTCGCTCTCCATCTTCCGCAGCTCGGGGTAGATCTGCGAGTCGGGTGCGTGCCAGACGTGGCCCACCGACACCGCGAACTGCTTCTGCAGGTCGTAGCCGGATTGCGGGCCCACGCGCACGAGCGCGAGCAGGGCGTATCGCAGGCTCATCGGGTTCCCTCCTGGAGCGCGCCCCCGGGAGGACGCGGGCGCCGTCTGCCGACCCTACCGGCGGGATGCGGCGGATATGGCACGAGGGGCCCGAGCGCATGCGCCCGGACCCCTCGTGGTGGTGGATCAGGCCTTGTCGTAGCCGGTGCGCCAGCCGCCCTGGTACGTCTGACGGGCGACCGTCGAGTACGGGACGGGGCTCACGACGACGCGGACCTCGGTCTGCTCGTGCGGCTCCACGGACGCCTTCGACGTGCCGCCGTTCGGCTCGCCCCAGACGACCTTGAGCTCGGTGCCCTCGGGGACGTTCTGGTCCACGACGCCGAGCGAGAGGCCGCGCTTCTCGTTCGCGCTGTAGCCGGTGAACATCGAGAACCCGACGTTCGTGCCGTCCGCGTCCACGATCGAGTCGTAGTTCGCCGAACCGTAGTTCGCCAGCGGCAGGTCGAAGAACTTGTAGTTCGGGCCGTCGACGTTCAGCAGCGAACCCCAGACCTTCGCGAGGTCCTCGGCGTTCCAGGCCAGCGTGACCTTCTTGCGCTGCGCGTCCTTGTCCATCTTCTCGAGGGCGTCGCGGCCGATGAAGTCGTGGTCGAACTTCACGAAGGAGCCGTAGCCGAGCTCCCACGGGGTCATGTAGTAGTCCTCGATGTTGTCGGAGACGAACGAGCCGGCGAGGGTACCGGTGGCCTCGTAGCTGTCGGTGCCGAGCCACTCGCGGTAGGCGCGCTCCGCCTCGCCGGTGTAGATGGCGGGCAGCGGCGACGGGATCCAGCCCGACTCGAGCGTGTTCGACGGGTACGCGCGGGAACCGACGGGGACGAGGCCGAACTCGGCGCCCGCCTCGACGATCGCGTCGCGGATGAGGTCGTGGTCCTCGTACGGACCCCAGATCTCCAGGCCCGGGGCGCCGGCCATACCGTGGCGGAGCGTGCGGACCTCCTTGCCGGCGATCTGCATCGTCGACATGTTGAAGAAGCCGATCTTCTCGAGCGGTCCGCCGTTGAGCTTCTCGATGACGGCCCAGGCGTTCGGGCCCTGGATCTGGAAGCGGTAGTACTGACGGCTCACCGCGTGGCCGTACGGGCGCGAGGGCGAGCGACGGTCGACGGAGATGTCGAGGTTCTGGTATCCGCCGGTCTCACCGTGGAACAGCAGCCAGTTGGATGCGGGCGCACGGCCGACGTACACGTACTCGTCCTCCGCCTCGCGGAAGAGGATGCCGTCGCCGATCACGTGACCGGATGCGGTGGTCGGCACGTACTGCTTCGCCTTGTTCACGGCGAAGTTGGCGACCGAGTTGATCGCGGTGTCGCTGATCAGCTTGATCGCGTCCGAGCCCTTGAGGAACACGTTGTCCATGTGGTGGGACTGGTCGTACAGGACCGCGGTCTTGCGCCACGCCTGCTGCTCCTTGATCCAGTTCTGGAAGTCCGCCGGCACGACGGGGTAGATGTAGGAGCCGATCTGCGAGTTGCGCAGCATCTCGACGGGGTTGGCCCCGTCGAGCATTTCCTGAAGGTTGTTAGCCACGGATGGAACCTCTCTGTTCTGTCGGTGGACGCCTCGGTCGAGGCGCCCGGTCTCAGGTGAAGACGATGGTCTGGTTGCCGTGCCGGATGACCCGGTCCTCGGCGTGCCACTGGACGGCGCGGGACAGCACGGCACGTTCGACGTACGCTCCCCGGGCCTGCAGGTCCCCCGCGCTCATGGCGTGGGTGACGCGCGCGACGTCCTGCTCGATGATCGGACCCTCGTCGAGGTCCTTCGTCACGTAGTGCGACGTGGCGCCGATCAGCTTCACACCGCGCTCCTTGGCCTTCTTGTAGGGGCCGGCGCCGATGAAGGCGGGGAGGAACGAGTGGTGGATGTTGATCACCGGGACGCCCACGTTCGTGAGGAAGTCGTCGGAGAGGATCTGCATGTACCGGGCGAGGACGACGAAGTCCACGTTCCCGGCGAGCAGCTTCACGATCTCCGCCTCCGCCGCGGACTTGTCCGGTCCCTGCGAGGGCACGTGGAAGAACGGGATGCCGAAGGAGCGCACGTCCTCCGCCGTGTTGGTGTGGTTGGAGATCACCATCGGGATGGTGACGTTCAGCTCACCGCGACGGTGCCGCCAGAGCAGCTCGAGCAGGCAGTGGTCGCTCGTGGAGGCGAGGATCGCCATCCGCTTGGGCACGGACTGGTCGGTCAGCTGCCAGGTCATGCCGTAGGGGCCGAGGGTCTTCTCCAGGTCCGCCTCCAGCTCCGGCATCGCCGCGGACAGGTCCGGGCGGTGGAAGAGGACGCGCTGGAAGAAGGCGCCGCCCTCGGGGTTGTCGGAGTACTGATCCAGCGTGACGATGTTGGCCTTGTTGCGGGTGATCAGACCCGTCACCGCGGCCACCAGCCCGGGCTGGTCCGGACCGTGCACGATGAGGCAGGCGTGGTCGCGCAGGGCGTTCGAATGCAGCGTCATAGGAAGCGTTCTCCTCAGGATCGGGCGGCGACGTAGTCCCGCGCCCACTGAGAGGTCGCGAGCAGCCCGCCGAACGTGTAGAAATGCAGTTTGACATCCCCGGAGGAGGGGTTCTGCGCAAGCAGGGCCGCCAGGTCGGTGACGAAGCGGTCCGGACCCGCGGTGCCCATGAGGTTCGTGAGCGAGAACCCGTACTTCTTCACGATCATCGCGTTCGCGCCGACGCCGAAGCGGCGGGCGAATCCGATCAGGCGCTTGACGCCGGCCGGTCCCGGGGTGCCGATGCGGATCTCGGTCTCGATGCCGCGGTCGCGCACGCCCTGGATCCAGGTCGTGACCGGGTCGGTGTCGAAGGCGAACTGGGTGAGGATGACCGCATCCAGTCCCGCATCCTTCAGGGCGGCCGACTTGTCCTCGAGGTGGCGCCACAGGACGTCGTTCGGGATGTCGGGGTGTCCCTCCGGGTAGCCGGCGATGGACACCTCCTTGACGCCGTACTTCTGCAGGATGCCCGAGCGGATCACCGACAGGGAGTCCGGGTAGGGGCCCTCCGGCTCGGCCGGGTCGCCGCCGACGGCGAACACGTGCTCGGTCGCGCCGACCTCCTGGAGGCGTCCGAGGAACTCCTCGAGCTGCCCCTGGGAGGACAGGCGCCGGGCGGAGATGTGCGGGACCGGGATGAATCCCATGTCCTTGACGGCTTTGGACGCCGCGACGCGCATGTCGAGGTCCTCGTTGCCGAGGAAGGTGACGTTGATCTTGGTGCCGGCCGGGATGGTCGCGCGCGCCTGCTCCAGGCCGGGGATGTCCTTGCCGGTCATCTCCAGCGAGTAGTCGTCGACGAGACGAAGTGAGGCGGCATCGTTTGCTGCGGGTGAAGTGTGAGCCACTGATCGGGTCCTTCCGCTCGGGAGTGCATCGTTGCTGCTCCAATCGCCACATTACCTATGGCCATAGGTAATGGCAAGAGGTATTTCCGCCGGACTCCACCTGGCGGAAGGGTGGACGCTCAGACGCCGACGGACGACGTCGTCGTCGCGGCTCCCACCGGCTCGGGGAGGGCCGCGTCCCGGACCTTCTCGATCATCTCGCGCAACCACGCGTTCATGTCCGCGGTCTGCTGCGCGGTCATGCCGGCCAGGATGATCTCCTGCCCGCTCATCGAGATCGGCAGCATGTCGTCGTGCATCTGCGCGCCGGCGGCCGTGAGGTACAGCGGCCGTGAACCGCGCGGCCCGTCTGCCAGCACGATGAGGTGGCGAGCGGCGAGCACCGTGACGCTCTTGGAGACGACGGCCTTGTTCACCGCGATGAACTCGGACACCTCGGAGGCGGACGCCCCCGGCCACATCGCGAGCGCGGAGATCACCCGCCAGTCGTTGGTGCCGAGCCCGAAGCGCCGGCGCAGCTCGTGCGACTCCCGCCATACCAGGGCGTTCGACAGGAGCGCCAGCAGGCGCGGGGTGAAGTTCTCCGGATCGATGATCTCGTCCAGCGGTTCGGTGACGAGGTCATCGAACCCGTTGTGGTGCCTGCGCGGCGGGTCACTGTGCGACATACCGGTCCTTTCGATGGTGAGGGAGCGACGATGGGGCCCGCCCCCGAAGGGACGGACCCCATCGTCGCGCGTGTGCGGTCAGTGCGCCATTCCGGCCAGCGCCTCCGGATCGATCGTGGCGATGGAGCGGCTGTCCTGGAACGCGCGGACGCCCTCGATGCCCTGTTCGCGGCCGAACCCGGACTGCTTCATGCCGCCGAACGGGGCGCGCAGGTCCAGACGCGTGGCGCCGTGGTCGTTCACCCAGACGTACCCGCATTCCAGCCGGCTGCCGACCCGGTGCGCGGCCGCGGGGTCGGCGGTCCACACCGATCCGCAGAGCCCTGCCCAGGTGTCGTTGGCGAGGCGGATGGCCTCCTCCTCGCTGTCGAACGGGATGAGCGGGATCACCGGGCCGAACTGCTCCTGGGTGACCACGCGCAGTTCCAGCGGCGGGTCCACGACGATGGCCGGACGGAGGAAGTTGCCTCCGGCGAGGTCCCCGCCGGGGAGTTCGCCGAACTCGCGGACGTCCGCTCCGGCCTCCTTCGCCTCGGAGATGATCTCCTCGACGAACGCCTTCTGTGCCGGCTGGTGCAGCGGGCCCATCGTCGTCCCCTCGTCGAGGCCGTATCCGATGACGACCTTCTCGAGGCGGGCGGTGAGCCCGGCGACGACCTCGTCCAGTCGCGACCGGTGCACGAAGACGCGCTTGGCGTTCATGCAGATCTGCCCGGTCGTGTCGTAGATCGCCGCGTACAGCCGGTCGAGGTGCTCGTCGTCGATGATCGCGTCCTCGAGGAAGATCGCCGCGTCGTTCCCGCCGAGCTCCAGCGTCACCCGGGTGAGCGTCTTCGAGGCCATCTCCATCATGCGCTTGCCGCCGTTGACCGAACCCGTGAAGCAGACCTTCGCCACATCCGTGTTCTGGATGAGGCCGGACATGTTCTCGTCCCGCCCGGTGATGACGTTCAGCACTCCCGGCGGCAGCTTCTCGGCGATGCGCTGCACGACGCGGGTCGTGGCGAGCGGTGCCGAGGGCGGCGGCTTCACGATCGCGGTGTTCCCGGCCAGCAGAGCATGCGGAAGGGCGGCGCCGAGGATGGCGATCGGCCAGTTGAAGGGCACGATCACGGTCACGACGCCGAGCGACTGGTAGGCGACCTCGGTGGAGACGGGGATGGCGCCCGGGACGACCGGGAGCGTCTTCGTCGCGTCGACGTCGTCGGCCAGCATGAGGGCGAGGTTCCAGCGGATCTCGAAGACGAGGGCGTCGACCCAGGCCTCGAACCGCACCTTGCCGTTCTCCTGGGAGAGGATGGCGGCATCCTCGTCGCGGTCGTCCGCTATCCCGGCGATCGCCTCCGCCATGAGCTTCGCGCGTTCGGTGGCGCCCATCGCGGTCCAGGCCGGGTAGGCGGACTTCGCCGCGGCGACGGCATCCGCGACGTCCCCGGCGGATGCGGCGGCGGCGTGGCCGACGATCATCCCGGGCTTGGCGGGGTCGGCGACGGCGAGCGTGTCTTCGGTGAACCGCTCCTGCCCCCCGATGTACAGGCCCGTACGCGGGCCGGCCGTGGTCATGACATCAGTCATCTCGACATGCACCTCTCTGTGTGTCGTGGGTGTCGGAGGCGAGCCCCCGCTTTCCGCCCGGGAGGACGGGAAGTCTCGGGTGGATCGACTCCCGGCGAATTGCAGTCGTGGGTCGATTCTGCGGGCTCAGCGCCCGGTCCCTCCGAGTGTAAACAAGTTTAGATACAGTCCTGTTTACTTGTAAATAGGATCGTGCTAACGTCGCTCCCGCCGCGGGCGAAGAAGCCCGCCGGCAACCGAATGAGTGTCGACGAGGACGCCGCCATCGGCGTCGGGATCGGCATCCATGTCATCACCGAGGAGACATGCGATGAGTACGCACACCCTGGACACGGGGAAGATGCACAGCGTCGAGGAGCTCGAGGAGCTCGCGTTCGAACTGCGCACCAAACTGCTGCAGCTCTGCGGCACGTACGAGGGAGCCGTCCACATCGGCGGGGACCTCTCCGCCGCCGACATCTTCACCGCACTGTTCGAGTACGGGCTGCGGGTCGACCCCACCGACATCGCCAACCCGGCGCGCGACCGGTTCGTGCTGAGCAAGGGCCACGCGGCCGTCTGCATGTACATCGCGATGGCGATCCGCGGGTTCTTCTCCTATGACGGGATCGCCGAGACCTACGGGCAGCTGGACAGCGCCTACGGCATGCACCCGTGCAAGGTGCAGCTGCCGGGGGTGGAGTGCTCCACCGGTTCGCTCGGGCACGGTCTGCCGCTGGCGGTGGGGATGGCGCTCGGCGCCCGCCACCGCGGCGAGGGGCACCGCGTCGTCTGCCTGCTCGGCGACGGCGAGACGGGCGAGGGGTCGGTCTGGGAAGCGGCCATGGCGGCGCGCAGCAACGAGCTCGGGAATCTCGTCGCCTTCGTCGACCGCAACCGCCAGCTCATGACGAGCTTCGCTGAGGAGCGGGTCGTGTTCGAGCCGTATCCCGACAAGTGGCGGGCATTCGGCTGGAACGTCGTGCAGGCCGACGGTCACGACATGGCGCAGCTGGTCGCCGCCATCGACGCGCTCCCGCCGGCCGACAGCGACCGGCCCACGGTCGTCATCTGCGACACCGTCAAGGGCAAGGGCGTCGATTTCATGGAGGCGAACCTCGCTTGGCATGCCGGATCCCTCGGCGCTGCCGACCTGGAACGAGCCATGGCCGCACTGGCGGCCTCGCGCGAGAAGGAGACCGTCTGATGCCCGTCACATTCACCTTCGGAGAGATGCTCTCGGCGCGCTCCGTGATCGGCTCCACCCTGGCGGAGCTCGGCGCCGAGCATGAGAACCTGTGGGTGCTGACCCCGGACATCGGGGCGACCCTGGTCGAGTTCCGCGACGCCTATCCGGACCGCTTCCTCGACGTGGGGCTCGCGGAACAGGCCTGCGTCGGCATCGCCGCCGGCCTCGCCTACGACGGGAACATCCCGGTCGTCTCGGGGATGCTCCCCTTCCTCAGCATGCGCGCGCTCGAACAGATCCGCACCGACGTCTGCTACCCCAACCTGCCGGTGAAGATCATCGGCACCCACGGGGGGCTCGTCGGCAACGGCGGCTCGACCCACTACGCCGTCGAGGACCTCGCCCTCATGTGCGCGCTGACGAACATGACGGTCACCTCGATCGGCGACCCGCTGATGGTCGGGGAGATCCTGCGGCAGTCCATGGCGATGACGGGGCCGCTCTACATCCGCCTCGCGGTGGGCAAGAAGGACAAGGTGCTCTACGAGCCGGGGGAGCACGACATCCGGATCGGCAAGGGCATCGTCGCCCGGGAGGGGACCGACGCGACGATCTTCACGCATGGGACGACGGTCGCCCAGGCCCTGGATGCCGCGGACGCGCTCGCGAAGGATGGCAGGTCGGTGCGGGTCGTGGACATGTTCACGCTCAAGCCGATCGATGAGGAGCTCGTCGTGCGGTGCGCGCAGGAGACCGACGGACGGTTCGTCGTGCTGGAGGACCACCTCGCCTACGGCGGTCTCGCCACCCGGATCGCCGACGTCGTCGCCGACAAGGGTGTTCACCTCACGGCGTTCGAACGCCTCGGCATCCCGCAGGTCTACGCCGGCTTCGGGGACGACGAGGAGTTGCGCGACAAGCACGGCTACGGCCTCGACGCGACGATCGCCGCGGTCCGCCGGATCATCGCCGCCCACTGAGCCACCTCGAGTCGACGGAGACGCGGATGAGAACGGTAGCGGTCACCAGGATCGGGAGTCTGCGCGACCCCGACGACACCACACGCGGGCGGGTCGGCGTCGTCGACTTCCCCGAACCTCCACTCGGGGTCGAGGACGTCCGCATCCGGGTGGCGTACTCCGCCATCTGCGGGTCGGATCCGCACCTCGCGGAGGGGTTCTTCGGAACCGACGTCCCGATCGGCCTCGGGCACGAGCTCTCCGGGATCGTGGAGGCGCTCGGCGAGCGGGCGCACCGGAACGGCCTGCGGATCGGGGACCGGGTCGCGGGGAACTTCCTGCGCTTCTGCGGCACCTGTCGTCCGTGCCAGGAGGGCCGGCAGCAGTTCTGCGAGCACATCCAGGACTACAACCGGCCCGGCATGGCCGAGACGGTCACCTGGCACGAGTCGCAGGTCTACCGGCTGCCGGACGACGTCAGCCTGCTGAAGGGGTGCCTGTTGGAACCGACCTCGGTCGCCGTCCGGATCGCGGACAAGACCCGGATGAGGGTCGGCGATCGCGTCGCGATCTGCGGTGGCGGACCCATCGGGCAGCTCGCGCTCCAGGTCATGAAGATGCACGGGGCGACATCGCTGACGATGATCGAGCCGATCGCCGAACGTCGGGCCATGGCGCGGCGGCACGGGGCGGAGTTCGTGATCGACCCCGCCGAGGAGGACCAGTCCGCGCTGGCCGACGAGATCACCGGCGGGCGGGGATTCGACGTGGTGATCGACGCCTCCGGATCCACCCGCGCGGTCCGGGGACTGCTCGACATCGCCGCGCGCGGGGGGACCGTGGTCTACGGGGCGATGTACCCCGAGGACTTCGAGATGCCGCTCAACCTCTCGGACTTCCTCTACCTCAAGGAACTCACGCTCACCGGCGTCTTCGTGTCGCCCTATGCGTTCCCCCGGGCCCTGCAGATCCTGCCGCACCTCGACGTGGACGAGCTCACCGCAGCCGTGTTCCCGCTCGAGGATGCGGAGGAGGCCTTCGCCGCCCATGTCAGCGGGCGCCACCCCAAGGTGGTCCTCCGGTGCAATCAGATCGATGAGGAGGTCCGGCGATGAGCATTCCTACTTATGTAGACGCCCCCGCTTCGGTGCCGTTCATCGCGCCGCTCCTTGAGGTGCGCGGTATCACGAAGCACTTCGACGGTGTCCAGGCGTTGCGCGGTGTCGACCTGGAGGTGCGGCCCGGAGAGATCCATGCCCTTCTCGGGGAGAACGGCGCGGGCAAGTCGACGCTCATCAAGATCATCACCGGGCTGTATCGGCAGGATCAGGGCGAGGTGCTGATGGCCGGCGAAGCCGTCGACTTCCCCAATGTGCGCGCCGCGCACCGCGCCGGTCTCGTCGCGCTCTACCAGGAACTCTCGATCGTGCCGACGATCAGCGTTGCGGAGAACATCGTGCTGGGCGCGGAGGTGCCGGCGATGCTCGGGGTCGTGCGGTGGAAAGAACTTCGCAGGCACGCACAGGCCCTACTGGACCGCCTGGGCCAGCACATCAATCTGCGTCGCCTCGCCGGCGGGCTCTCGCCCGTCCAGCAGACGATGGTCGCGGTCGCCCGCGCCTTGTCGATCGATGCCAAGGTGCTGATCCTGGACGAGCCGACCGCGGCTCTCACCGACACCGAGATCGAGGGACTCTTCGCGGTCCTGCGGAGTCTGCGCGATGAGGGCGTCGCCATCGTCTATATCTCGCACCGCCTCGAAGAGGTGTTCGCCCTGTGTGACCGGCTCACCGTGATGCGCAACGGCCGCACCATCGTGACCAAGAATGTGTCCGACTCGTCGATCGACGACGTCATCTCGACGATGGTCGGTCGCGAGCAGAACGAGCTGTACCCTCAGCGCGGCATGGGCGGAGGCGAGGTCGTGCTGTCGGTCGACGGGCTCTCCGGTCGGCGTGTCAGCGACGTGTCATTCCAGGTGCGGGCGGGCGAGGTCGTCGGCGTCGGAGGTCTCGCGGGATCGGGCCGAAGTGAGCTGCTCCGTCTCCTCGCCGGAGCGCAGAAGAACTCGGCGGGCATCGTGGAGGTCGACGGAACCGCGGTGGTCGGCCGCGGAGTCGGTCGCGCCCTGGACGCGGGCATCGCCCTCGTTCCCGAGGAGCGCCGGGCGCAGGGCGTGATCCTCTCGGCACCGATCGCCGAGAACATCGCGCTCGCGAACCTGAAGTCGGTCAGCCCCGGAGGCATTGTGTCTCAACGACGCATCGTGCAGTTGGCCAAGCGGGCGCTCGCGGACCTGCGAATCAAGGCCAGAAGCGTCCGACAGCCCGTCGGGCAGCTCTCCGGCGGAAATCAGCAGAAGGTCGTGCTGGCGAAAATGCTCGCACGGAACCCGAAAGTGCTGCTCATGGATGAACCCACTCGGGGAATCGATGTGGGTACGAAGGCGGAGATCTACCGCCTGATCCGCGAACTCGCCGCAAAGGGAACCGCGGTCGTTGCCGTCTCGAGCGAACTGCCCGAACTCATCGGGCTTTCGGATCGGATTCTCGTGATGCACGAGGGCCACATCTCCGGCGAAGTCGACGCAGACGGCGCCGACGATGAGCTCATCCTCACGTACGCATATGGAAGGGACGCCTGACATGGCGCAGACAGAGACTCTCACGATCGCCGCGGTGGAACGCGACCGCCCTTCGCCCATGCAGTGGGTATGGCAGGGGAGCACGGTCATCGCGCTCGTCGTGCTCGTCATCGTGTTCACGATCACCGGCGGTGGGGTGTTCCTCACCGCCGGCAACATGACGAACATCCTCAATCAGGTCGCGATTCTGACGATCATCGCGCTCGGGCAGACCTTCGTCATGGTCGTCGGAGACTTCGACTTGTCGGTGGGCACGACGGCGACCCTGTCGGGCGCGTCGGCTGCCGCCCTCATGATCGCCGGTGTGCCCGTCCCGCTCGCGATCATCCTGGCTCTGGTCGTGGGCACGCTCGTCGGCGTGGTCAACGGCATCCTTGTCGCCTACCTCAACCTCTCGGCCTTTGTCGCGACGCTGGCGACCATGACCACCGTCGCCGGGCTCGCGCTGATCGTGACGGGTGGAACGACCCTGTACGGCTGGCCGGAGGAGTTCGGCTTCATCGGGCAGTCGCGTGTGAACGGTGTGCCGTTCCCGGTCATCTACGCGATCATCATCGCTCTCCTCGCTTGGGCGGTGCTGCGGTTCACGACGATCGGTCGACGGTGGTACGCGATCGGTGGCAATGCCGAGGTCGCCCGACTCTCGGGCGTCAGCGTCCGCTCCACTCGCTTTCTCGCATTCGTGGTCGCGGGTTTCCTCTCTGGCCTGGCGGGCATCGTCCTGGTCAGTCGCCTCGGCAGCGCCGGCTCCTCGAGCGCGAACGACCTCATGATGTTCGCGGTCGCCGCGGTGTTCCTCGGTATGACCCTGCTGCGGTCGGGTCAGGCGAACATCGCCGGGACGATCGTGGGTGTCGCGATCATCGGTGTCGTTCAGAACGGCCTCAACATCGTCGGGGTCAACACCTACATCCAGCAGGTGCTCATCGGCGTGATCATCATCGCCGCCGTTCTCCTGTCGGGGCTCAAACAGAAGAACGTGTAGCCGGGCCTCGGAGCACCTCGCCTCCACACACATTCCCCCCGTCGAGGCACCCGTCCCGGCGACTCCCCCCAACGCACAGTAAGAATCACGACAAAGGAGCACGCTCATGCGCACTGTAACCACGAAGCGGCGCCTATCGGCTGCCGCACTCACCATCGCCGCGCTGGTGGCTTTCACCGGATGCGCGGTGACCACCGGGGCATCGAGCGGCGGCACGGGCGCCGAAGGCAAGACTGATGGGCTCGGGGACGACGGCGTCTTCAAGGTGGCGGCGTTCACCGCGGGCTACGCGACCCCCGGTGGAAAGCTGACGCTGGACGAGTTCGTCGAGAAGGGCAACGCTCAGGAGAACTGGGAAGTGACGCTCTACACCAGCGCGTTCGACTACGACAAGATCAACAGCGAGGTCCAGACCGCCATCCAGCAGGGTGCGGACGCGATTCTCGCCGGGTTCCCTGACCCGCGCCAGATCGCCCCCCTCGTGCAGGCCGCACAGGAGGCAGGCATCCCGATCTTCTCGATCGACGGCGGCGTGGAGCCCAACGACGACTTCGTCGTGGACATCACCTTCAGCCAGGAAGTCACCTCGGACCTGACGGTCGGAGCGCTCGAGGAGGCGATGGGCGGCCTGGAGGGCAAGAACGTCATGGTCATCGGGCACGACCCGCACATCGGCATCCAGACCCGGTCGAACCTCGCCCTGGACAAACTCGAGGCGGCGGGAGCGATCATCGCCGGCGGTGACATGAAGCAGGCGCTCGACCCGGGAACCGGACGCACCGAGGCGCTGAACTTCGTCACCGACTACCTGCAGGCGAACCCCGAAGGTCTGGACGGGGTCTGGGTCGGATGGGATGACGCTGCCCTCGGCGCCGCCCGTGCCATCACGGAGGCCGGCCGCGACGACATCTACGTCACCGGCGTCGACGCCCTGGGCGAGACCGCCGTCGAGATCGCGAAGAACGGCCCGATGTACGCGTCCGTCGCCCAGGACTGGGTCAAGGTCGTCGACGACATGATCGTCGAGATGAACGCCTACCGCGACTCGGCGACGCTGCCCGACGTGAACTACATCCCGCTGGACGGGGAGCTCATCGATCGCAGCAACGTCGCGACCTACGAGCCGACCCTCTGAGCGGGCGGTCACGATGACCACGGCACACTCGACCCGCCTGTCGGCACTGCTGGACCTGAGTGGGGACATCGTCGTCGTGACGGGTGCCTCCAGTGGGATCGGGCAGGCGGCGGCGGAGATTTACGCCGCCGCCGGCGCCACCGTCGTCGTCCTCGGACGGAGCGAGGCCCGTGTGGCCGACGTCGCAGCGGGAATCGTCTCCGACGGAGGCACGGCCCACGGGTACGCCGTGGACATCGTCACGCGCGGCGCTGTGGCTGCCGTGTTCGAGAGGATCACGTCCGAAGTCGGTCGTCCCACGGTGGTTGTTGCCAACGCGGGAATCGCCGGTGGCGCGAGTTACCTCGGTGACGGCCGTATGGCGGACTACACGGACGCCGAGTGGGACGAGGTCATTGCGACCAACCTCACCGGAACGTTCGAGACGGTCCGCGCGGCAGCGCGTGTGCTCGAATCAGGCGGCCGGATCCTGGTCACCGCCTCGACGGCGGGGCTTCGGACCGACCCGATGGTCTCCTACGGCTACGTCGCCACGAAGGCGGGGATCCTCAACCTCGTCCGCCAGCTCGCCCTCGAGCTGGCACCGCGCGGCATCCGCGTGAACGCGATCGCACCCGGTCCGTTCAAGGGCACGCGCATCGGCGATGGCAAGACCGAGATCACGCCCGAAGCCGAGGCGGAGTGGGCAAAGACCATTCCCCTCGGGCGGATGGGGACGATGGCCGAAGTGCAGGGGCCCATGCTGTTCCTCGTCGCACCGGCCTCGTCGTTCGTCACCGGAGCCACCCTCGCTGTCGACGGAGGGGCGCTCGCCCTCTCACACACCGGATTCTGAGGAGTCCACCCACCTGTGCCGGCGCGGAGCCCTGCTCCGCGCCGGCACACCATCACGAAGGAGTGTCCAGGATGAGGCTAGAAGGAAAAGTCGCGGTGATCACCGGCGGCGCGAGTGGGATCGGTCGCGCGACCGTTATGAAGTTCGTCCAGGAGGGCGCGAAGGTCGTCATCGCCGACCTCGCCCTCGCCCAGGCGGAGGCGGTCGTCGCCGAGGTCGAGGCCGCAGGGTTCGCTGGAGCCGCCGCAGCGGCGCAGACCGACGTCTCGGTCTACGCGGACGTCGAGGCCGCTGTCGCGCGTGCCGTGGACGAGTTCGGCAAGCTCGACGTCATCTTCAACAACGCGGGGATCGCCGGCGGGAAGGCCCTCCTCGACCACGACCCCGAGGTCGACTACCAGCCGATGATCCGCGTCGATCAGGACGGCGTCTACCACGGCATCCTCGCGGCCGGACGGCAGTTCCGTGCGCAGGGCACCCCCGGAGTCATCATCAGCACCTCCTCCATCTACGGCGAGCAGGCGGCGGAACTCTCCTTCAGTTACAGCGCCGCGAAGGCCGCCGTGATCTCCTTCACGCGGTCCGCGGCGTACGAACTGGCTGCCTACGGCATCCGTGCGGTGGCGATCACCCCGGGCCGGGTGGGGACGCCGATCATCAACCAGTTCAGCGACGAGCTCAAAGCCACCTTCGCTGCCGAGCAGCTGCGCAACAAGATGACTGAGCCTCACGAGATCGCCGATGTCGTCGCGTTCCTCGCCTCGGACGAGGCCAACGTCATCAACGGCACCGTGGTGCACGTCGACGACGGGTACTCGGTGTTCAAGCAGCGGCTCGACCTCCCCGTGTTCTGAGCCATGACCGACCTCGACCTCGACCTCGCCTGCCACCTCAACGTGCTGGTGCCGGACACGGAGCCCGGCCGTCTCACGGAAGCGCTGGGCTCCCTCGCGGGCCTCGGTTACCGCCGCGTCGTGCTCCCTCCGCTCGACGCCGAGAGGACGGATGCGGCGGCCCTCCGGGACCTGTTCGCCGCGCACGCGCTCGCCCCGATCACGATCGCGGGTCAGGCGCCCGGCGCGGACGTCTCCTCCGCCGATGCGGCCGAGGCGGCGGCCGGCGAGGCGATGCTCCGCGCCGGTGTGGAACTCACCGCGGCGCTCGGCGGCGACCAGATGAACGGCGTGCCGTACGGTCTCTTCGGCCACCCGAGCGCACCGCTGCCGGCCGCCCGCCTGGACGCCGCCGCGCGCGCCGTGGGGCGGGTGGCCGACTACGCGCACGAGCAGGGGGTGATGATGACCTTCGAAGTGCTCAACCGCTACGAGACATCCGTGGTGAACACCGCCCAGCAGGCGATGGACTTCGTCGCTCGCAGCGGCTCGGACCATCTCCGCATCCACCTCGACACCTTCCACATGGCGGTCGAGGAGGCGGATCTCGCCGCGGCCGTGCGAACGGCGCTGCCCAAACTGGGCTACCTGGAACTCGGCCAGTCCGGCCGGGGGGCGCTCGGGTCGGGCGCCGTCGATATCCCCGCCCTGATCGCCCGGGCGATCGACGACGGCTACGCCGGACGCTGGGGGGTCGAGGCTTTCTCCCGTTCGGTGCTGGCCGAGCCGGCCGCGGACATGCTCGCGATCTGGCGGGACCCTTTTCACGACGGTGCGGCGCTCGCCGAGGACGCGATCCGGGTGATCCGCCGGGGCTGGGCCGGGAGCGCCGCGGGGAGACGGCACGATCGGATTGCGCGGGGCGGGATTCCCCGCGCGCAGGCAGCGCCCGGTCGGTAGCCTTCCCCCGTGACCCCGTCCGAACGTGCCGCCGCCCAGCGAGAGAGCCTGCGGGCGCTCGGTCCTCACCTCACCCCCGAGATGATCTCGGGGACCACCGCGCTGTGCGCCGCCGCGCTCGATCCCGGGCTGCTGGAGGGTGTCGAGGTGCGCCCAGACCTGGTCTACGGTCCGCACGAGCGGCATCGGCTGGATGTGTACACCTCCGGTGAGGGCGGCGGGCGGCCGGTGCTCGTCTACGTCCACGGCGGGGGCTTCGTGGTCGGCCAGAAGTCGGCGCCGGGGTCGCCGTTCTTCGGGAACCTCGGCGGGTGGGCGGTGCGGGCCGGGTACGTGGCGGTGGTGATCAACTACCGTCTCGCTCCGGAGAGCACGTGGCCCGGCGGCGCGGAGGACATCGCGCGGGCCATCGGCTGGGTGGTCGAGAACGCGGCGGCGCACGGCGGCGATCCGGAGCGGATCTTCCTCGCCGGACAGTCCGCCGGGGCGATGCACGTGGCCGACTATCTCGCGCAGCCGGGCCTGCACGGGCCGCACGGCCGCGCTCTGAGCGGTGCCGTCCTGGTCTCCTGCCTGTACGACGTCGGCCGGGCCACCGACAACCCGATGCACCGCGCGTACTGGGGCGAGGACCGCTCCCGGTGGGCGGCGATGGGGAGTCTCGACGCCCTGGTCGAGCTGGACCTGCCGCTGCTGCTGACCGTCTCCGAGTTCGATGAACCGGAGTTCCTCGACCACGCCAGGCGGCTCGCCGCCACGTGGTGGGAACGGCACAGGGACTACCCGCCGATGCACCTGCTGTCCGGCCAGAATCACCTGTCGCCGATCTACGGCATCGGCACCGACACGGATGTGCTCGGGCCGCTGCTGGAGCGGTTCATCGCCGCGCACGCGCGGCCCGGCGAAAGAGGTGCCCGATGACCGCTGACGTGCGCGGAGGCATGGAGTTCGGGGTGTTCGACTGGGTCGACGCCGCCCCCGGTGAGACCGTGGCCGAGACCTACGCGGCCCGCATCCGGCTCGTCCGCGCTGCGGAAGACCTCGGCTTCTCCCGCTATCACGTCGCGGAGCACCACGGCACGCCGCTCGGTCTCGCGCCCTCTCCCGGACTCTTCCTCGCCGCGGTGGCGCGGGAGACCGCCCGCATCCGGCTCGCGGCGACGACGTTCATCCTGCCCCTGTACGACCCGCTCCGGCTCGCGGAGGAGATCGGCATGGTCGATCAGCTCTCCGGCGGCCGGCTGGAGATCGGGATCGGCAAGGGGTCGTCGCCCATCGAGGCGGCCATGTTCGGACTGGACGGCCCGGGCACCCTGGGGCGTTACGAGGCCGTGCTGGAGGCGGTCCTGGAGGCACTGGCCACCGGGGTGTACCGGCGGGCGGACGGGGAGCCGGTCCCGCTCTTCGTGCGTCCGGTGCAGGAGCCGCTCCCGCCGATCTGGTACCCCACGTCCAACCCGGTCTCCATCCGGCAGGTCGCCGAGCAGGGACGGCACACCATCTTCGGGTTCGGGTTCGTCTCGCCGCCACTCGAGGACATCCGCGTGCACAGCCGCACCTTCTTCGGCATCCGCGCGCAGGCCGGGGGAGCGGGGGACCACTCGCGCTTCGGCATCCTGCGGCACGTCTTCGTCGCCGAGGACGACGGCCGGGCACGCGCGGTGGCGCGCGAGGCGCTCGCCGCCCATTACGAGAGCTTCTCGCATCTGTGGCGGCAGGCCGGGGACCCGCGGTACGGTGCGACGCCCGACCTCGACGATCTGATCGACCGGCACCTGATCTTCGTCGGCTCTGCGGCGTCGGTCGCTGACCAGGTCGCCCACGCCGTGCGTACCGCGGAGGTCAACTACCTCGCCGGTGCCTTCGCGTGGGGGAGTCTGAGCGAGGAGCAGTCCCGCCGCTCCCTGGAGCTGTTCGCGGACGTCGTGATGCCCGCCGCCCGCGCGGCCTTCGCCGAAATCTCCCCCGGCTGACCCCGCCGCCCGCCCGTACCCCCTCGCCCCGCGAGACTGCATCCTCGCCACGAGACAGCGGCTGGTTACGTCCGTCTCGTGGCACTTATGCAGTCTCGCGGGACGAGGGTCGCGGGGCGAGGGTCGCGGGACGAGGGTCGCGGGTCGAGGGTGCGCGGGACGCGGCCTACTGCGCCGCGCCGGGGGCGAGGTTGAACACGATCGAGTGCGAGCGCTGGTACGACTCCATCGCCTCGGGTCCGCCCTCGCGGCCCCATCCGGAGGCCTTCACGCCGCCGAACGGCACCGAGGCATCCATCAGCGCCCAGCCGTTCACCCACGTGATCCCCGCCTGGAGCCTCGCGGCGACCCGGTGCGCCTTCGCGAGGTCGGACGTCTGGATGCCGCTGGCGAGGCCGTACTTCGTCGAGTTCGCCAGCTCGATCGCCTCCTCCTCGGAGTCGAACGGCTGCACCGTGAGAACGGGGCCGAAGACCTCGTCCACGACGGCCTCGGCGTCTGCGGGAAGATCCGCGAGAACGGTCGGCCGGTAGAAGTAACCCCCGCCGAGGTCGGCCTTCTCCCCGCCGGTGACGACCCGGGCGCCGGCGGCGATCGCCCGGTCCACCATCGCGGACACCTTCTCCAGCTGGTTGGCGCTCGCGAGCGGGCCGATCACCGTGTCCGGCGCGGTGATGTCGCCGAAGGGTACCTGCGGCACCGCCTGGCCCAGGATGCCGAGCACGGTCTCGTAGATCGGGCGCTCGACCAGCAGGCGGGGCCCTGCCATGCAGAACTGCCCGGCGTTGAAGACGAACGCCGAGATCACGGTGTGGACGGCGGCATCCAGGTCCGCATCCGCGAACAGGATGTTGGCCGCGTTCCCGCCGAGCTCCGCGGTGAACGGCTTGAGGTTCTGCGCCGCCAGCGCCGCCGCGTGCGCGCCGACCTCGGTCGAGCCGGTGAAGGCGATCTTGTCGACACCGGGGTGGCTGACGAGGTGGTCGCCGAGCGTCGCGCCGGGACCGGTCACCACGTTGACGACGCCGTCGGGCACGCCCGCCTGCTGCAGGATGTCGGCCATGATCAGGGCCGACAGTGGCGTGTCGCTCGCCGGCTTGTGCACGACGGTGTTCCCGGCGATGAGGGCGGGGGCGAGCTTGGACGCGGACAGGATCAGGGGGAAGTTGAACGGCGTGATCGCGGCGACCACCCCGAGCGGCTCCTTCTTCACGTAGGCGTGCGTCGGCCCGGAGGTCTCCCGTACGGTGCCGTCCAGGTGGTGGCCGAGGCTGGCGTAGTACTCGAAGAGTTCCGCCGCGTTGTTCACGTCGACGAAGCGGGCCAGCATGATGGGTTTGCCGACGTCCGCGCTCTCCGCCTGGGCGAGCTCCTCGGTGCGTTCCCGCATGAGCTCGTAGGCGCGCTGCAGGATGCGGGCGCGCTCGCGGCTGGAGAGCCCGGACCACACGCCGGAATCGAACGCCGCGCGTGCGGCCGCGACGGCCGCGTCGACGTCGGCGGTGGTGCCCTTCGCGACATCCGTCAGCTTCTCGCCGGTGGCGGGGGCGATGACGTCCATGCGTTCGCCGCCGGATGCCTCGCGCCACTCCCCGCCGATGAACAGGCGCCCGGGGGCGAAACGGACGGCGGTCGCCGCGCTTTCAGTCATGGTCATGTCGATCTCCTCGTTGAGTCGGATGCCACGAGTATCAGGCAGACCGGTCGGTCGTGGCCACTGTCGGTTCGGTCCTCTTCCCGCGAGACTGCATAGCAACCACCAAACAGCGGCTGGTTACGTCCGTCTCGTGGTTTGCGTGCAGTCTCGCGGGAAAGCGGATGCAGCAGGCCCGGGCTTCCGTCAGGCGGGACGGCGCGCCTCGAGGGCGCGGCCCACCGCCGCCGCGCCGATCGCGAGCAGGGGGAGCAGGGTCATGAACGCCATCGCGGGAACCGCCGTCGCGGTGCCGAAGAGCCCGCCCAGCGGCGAGGCGATCGCACCGAAGGTGAACTGGCTGAACCCGACGAGCGCGGAGCCGGCTCCGGCGGTCCGGGCGGCGCGACCGACGGCGATGGCGGATGCCGTGGACATCACGGCGCCGCAGCCGAGGCAGAACACGGCCATCAGCGGCAGGTAGCCGGACAGGGTCAGTGCGCCGCTCACGGCCAGCACCGCCGCGATCGCCGCGGAGCCCAGCTGCATCAGCTGGGCGATGAGCAGCATCCGCCCCGTCCCGATGCGCTGCGCGATCCGTCCGCTCAGCCAGGCCCCCGCCATGATGCACAGACCCGTGAACGAGAACGTCAGCGAGTACACCAGCGGCGTCGTGCCGAAGATGTTCTGCACGATGAACGACGACGAGCTGATGTACACGATGAGGGTGCCGTAGCCGAGCCCGAAGGCCACGGCGTATCCGACGAACGACCCGTCCCGCAGGAGCCGGCCGATGTTGCCCGCGATCGCGCGGACCGTGAACGGATGGCGCCGCTCAGCCGGCAGGCTCTCCGGGATGACGAGGGCGGTGACCACCAGCATCCCGGTCGCGACGACCGCGACGCCGAGCAGGGCGGCCCGCCATCCGCCGGTCTGGGTGAGCCAGCCGCCGAGCGGCGTCGCCACCGTCGGCGCCAACGCGATCATCGCCCAGAGCATGCTGAACGCGCGCACCGCCTGCTGCTTGTCGGCGATGTCCGACACGATCGCGCGGGCGAGCACGGCTCCGGCGGAGCCTGCGAAACCCTGCACCGCCCGGATCAGGACGAGCACGGTCAGCGACGGGCTCGCCGCCGCCAGGTAGGCGCACGCCACGAACAGCGCCAGGGCCGCCAGCAGCGTGCGCCGGCGGCCCAGCGCGTCCGAGAACGCCCCGATGAACAGCTGCCCCGCCGCGGAGCCGACGAGGAACGCCGTCATCGTCAGCTGCACCGCGGACGCCTCGACCTGGAAGGTCGCGGCGATGTCCGGGAACGCGGGCAGGTAGAGGTCCGTGGAGAGCGAACCGGCCATCGCCACGAACCCCAGGGCCAGCATCAGGCCCGGATCGATCCGGGCCGGGATGCGGGTGGCGGGCAGTCGTGTCACGCGCGTGTCGCGGCGTCCGGACGGAAGCCCTTCTTCGCCAGCTGGATCTGCTCGTAGACGTGGTGGCGCAGCTCCGTGAAGCGGGGCAGCGAACGCGTGTTGAGCTGGTCGCGGTCCTCGGGGAGGTCCACGATGAGGTCCTCCTGCACCACGGTGGGCGAGCTCGAGAGCATGATCACGCGCTCACCGAGGTAGACCGACTCGTCGATGTCGTGCGTGACGAACAGCACAGACAGGCCGAGGCTCTTGCGCACCCGGCGCACCAGGTCCTCGAGGTCGGCGCGGGTCTGCGCGTCGACCGCCGCGAACGGCTCGTCCATCAGCAGCACCTCGGGCTGGTAGGCGATCGCCCGGGCGATCGCGACGCGCTGCTGCATACCGCCGGAGAGCTGCCAGGGGTAGGAGCGCGGCACGTGGTCGAGCCCGACGTTCTCGAGCGCCTCCGCGACGAGGGCCTGGCGTTCGGCCTTCGGCATCCCGGCGTTCTTCAGGGGCAGCTCCACGTTCTCGGCGACCCGCAGCCACGGGAAGAGCGAACGCCCGTACTCCTGGAAGACGACGGCCATCTTCTTCGGTGGGGCCGTGACCGTCTTGCCGTCCAGGACGACCTCGCCGCTCGTGGGCGCGAGCAGGCCCGCGATGCACTTGAGCAGGGTCGTCTTGCCGGAACCGGACGGGCCGACGAGGCACGTGAGTTCGTTCTTGCCCAGATCGAACGTCAGGTCGCGCACCGCTTCGATGTCCCCGCCGTCGGTGCTGTACACCTTCTTGAGGTTGCGCACGGAGAGCAGGGTGTCCGCGGCGGGGAGGGTGCGGCCGTGCGAGACGGTGTCGAGCGGGGTGGTGGTGTCAGACGGCATTCTCGATGTCCTTCAGTCCGTAGTACCAGCGGAGGATGCGGCGTTCCAGGGCGCGGAAGATGACCGCGACGAGGAAGCCGATGATGCCCAGCAGGAGGATGCCCGACCACATCTCGGGGATCGCGTAGGTGCGCTGGAAGCGGATGATGGCCGCGCCGAGGCCGCCGGTGGGGGCGAACATCTCGGAGATGACCATGAGGATCAGGCCGATCGGGAGGCTCTGCCGCACGCCGGCCAGGATCTGCGGCGCAGCCGAGGGCAGCACCTGGTGGCGGACGCGGTTGAACCCGGAGATCCCGTACGACCGGCTGGTGTCGCTTTGCACGGGGTCGGCGGCGCGGACGCCCTCGACCGTGTTCAGCAGCACCGGCCACACCGCCGCCAGCGCGATCACGACGACCTTCATGAGGTCGTTCGGACCGATGATCAGCAGGAGCGGCGGCACCAGCACCGGCGCGGGCAGGGCGCGGAAGAACTCGAACACCGGCTCGGTCAGGGCGCGGAGGGTGCGGTTCAGACCGATCAGCAGACCCAGCAGCACGCCCGCGGCGATCGCGATCGCGACTCCTGCGAGGAACCGGCCGATGCTCGGCAGGACGTCGGCGAACAGGCGCGGGCCGAACCACAGGCCGAAGAAGTCGCCGATGAGCTCGTCCGGCATGGGGACGAAGAAGTTGGGCGCAACGAGCGTCGAGATCCACCAGAGGATGACCAGGATGGCGGGAAGACCCAGGGTGTAGGCGACGCCGACGAGGACCTTTCTCATGTCGTCACGTCCCCTCGTACCGAGGTGTGCCAGGCCAGGAGGCGGCGCTCCATTGCCCGCGCCCCGATGTTGATGAGCACGCCGAGCAGGCCGGTGGCGATCGACAGGGCGTACATCGTGGCGTAATTGCCGGCGTTCTGGGCGAAGGCGATCTCGCGGCCGAGCCCGGGCGTCCCGATGATGAGCTGCGCGGTGATGGCCAGGATGAGGGCGATGGCGGAGGCCAGCCGGATCCCGGTCATCAGGTAGGGCAGGGCGGTCGGGAAGATGATGTCCCGGATGCGCTGCCACTTGGAGAAGCCGTAGCTGCGGCCGGTGCTCATCGCCACCTGGTCGACGTCGGCGACGCCGTAGAGCACCTGGATGAAGATCTGCCAGAACGCCGCGTACACGACCAGGAGCAGGGTCGACTCGATCCGGATGCCGAACAGGAGCACCGCGAGCGGGATGAGTGCGACCGACGGGATCGGCCGCAGGAACTCGACCGTCGAGTTGGTGGCGCGTCGCAGGAACGGCGAGAGGCCGATGATGACGCCCAGCACGCACGCGAGGACGAGCGCGATGAGCATGCCGAGACCCCATGCCAGCATCGTGTCGCCCACGGCCAGCCAGAAGTCGGGGAAGGTCGCGATCTGGAAGAGGTGCGGGATCACCACGGTCGGCGGCGGCAGGTAGGTGGGGTTCACCAGGCCGGTCTGGGAGGCGATCTCCCAGATGGCCAGGAAGACGAGGATGCCGACGATGCCGAGGATGGCGTTCCGCGGCCGGAACCGGCGTCGTGACCGGGCACGCGCGATCGCGACGGTGCGGGTGACCGTCTCGTCGCCGACGGGGGCGAGGGTCATCGGTGTCCTCCTTGGGACGTGGTTCCCGCCGGGGAGCGCTCCGCGGCGTAGCGCGCGCGCAGATCGGCCTTGCGGACCTTGCCGCTGGCGGTGCGGGGGAGCTCGTCGGTGAACACCACCTGCTTGGGGATCTTGTACTTCGCCAGCCGGCCGTGCAGGTGCGCGCGGATCGCGTCGGCGCTCAGTTCGGCGCCCGGGTGCACGCTCACGACGGCCAGGGGCACCTCGCCCCACTTCTCGTCGGGCACCCCGATGAGGGCGACGGAGGAGATCTCGGCGAGCTCCATGATGATGCTCTCGACCTCGGCGGAGTAGATGTTCTCCCCGCCGGAGATGATCATGTCCTTCAGCCGGTCGGAGATGAAGAGGAACCCGTCGGCGTCGAAGTAGCCGAGGTCGCCGGAGCGGAACCATCCGTCGACGATCGCCGAGCCGGTGGCATCCGGGCGGCGCCAGTACTCCTTGATGACGTTGGGGCCGCTGATCCAGATCTCGCCGACCTCGCCGGCGGGCAGGTCGCGCCCGTTCTGGTCGACCACCCGCACATCGGTGAAGAAGTGGCGGATGCCGGACGAGCCCATCTTCTCCTTCGACATGCGCGGGGGCATGGCCGTCGCGCCGGGCGAGGTCTCGGTCATCCCGTATCCGCAGGAGAACGACAGGCCGCGCTGCTCGTAGGCAGCCAGCATCCGCTCCGGCATGGTGGATCCGCCGCAGGTCAGGTGCTGGAGGCTGCTGATGTCGGTGGTCTCCCAGTCCGGATGCTCCTGGAGGAGCTGGAACGTCGTCGGTACACCGGAGAGCATCGTCACCTGCTCGGCCTGGACCGTCCGCAGCACGTCCGCGGGATCGAACCGCTCGTGCAGGATGACCTGCCCGCCCTGCAGGAGCACGGGCAGGGCGCCCATGCTCAGCGATGCCACGTGGAACATCGGGGAGATGAGGAGGACGCGTTCGCCCGCGCTGACGCCGTAGTCGATGAGCGCGTTGAAGCAGTTCCAGGTGAGGTTGCCGTGGGTCAGGACGGCCCCCTTGGGGTGCCCCGTCGTCCCGGAGGTGTAGAGGATGATCGCCGGGTCGTCCGCCGTGACCGGCACGTCGAACTCGGTGTCGGAGCCGGAGGCGAGGACCTCGTCGTAGGACTCCACGGCGGGGTAGGCCTCGCCGTCGACGACGATGCGACGGGTGACGTCGGTGGACCAGGCGCCCGCGCGGGCGAGTTCGCGCAGCTCCTGGGTGAGGATGAGGGTCGTCGCGCCGGAGTCCTCGAGGGCGAAGGTGATCTCCGGAGCGGCGAGGCGCGTGTTCAGCGGCACGAAGATCGCGCCGATCGTCGCGGTCGCGAACAGCGACTCGAGGAACGCGGGGTGGTTGTTGCCCAGGAAGGCCACGCGGTCGCCGGCGGTGACCCCGCGGTCAGCGAGGGCGTGGGCGAGGCGGCGGATCCTGGAGGACAGCTCGCGGTAACCGATCGTCCGGCCGCGGTAGGAGATCGCGACGTCGTCGAGCGATCGCATACTGCGGCGGGAGATCCAGGTTCCGATTCCTTGGTTGTGCACGGGGCCTTCTTCAGCAGGAACGGACGGAGGAGGAAGAGGAGGGGCGGCCCGGCGTCGCCGTCATGACGACGCCGGGCGCGCGGGTCACTCGAGGACGAGCACCTTCTTCAGGTCGGGCTCGGAGTCGAGGAACTCGTACTTGAGGGCGAGGGCGGTGAGGTCCTCGATGATGCTGGGGTCGAGGTCGGCGGAGAGCTTCTCGAGGTTGATGTTCTGGACGACGTCGGCGGGCATCTTCGTGTACGAGACGATCACGTCGCGGTACGCGTCGGTGTCAGCCATCGCCATGTCCGTCGACGCGGCGATGCCGGCGCGGAACTTCTCGACGATCTCGGGGTTCTCGGCGGCGTACGCGGCCGAGGTGAAGGTGACCATCGAGGACAGGCCGGGGATGACGTTGCCCATCGGCTCACCGAGGAGCTCGACGCCCTCGGTCGCGAGACCGGCGCCGACGAAGGGCTCGGGGACCCAGGCGGCGTCGATGTTGCCCTGCTCGAGCTGGGCGAGCTGGTCCGGGAACGCGATCTCGGTGAACTCGACCGCGGCCGGGTCGCCGCCGTCCTGCTCGACCGACCCCATGATGCTGAGGTCGCCCTGGGTGTTGAAGGCGTTGACGGCGACCTTCTTGCCCTCGAGGTCCTTCCAGGTGGTGATGCCGGAGTCGCTCTTGACGAGGACGCCGGTGGGCAGCTTGTCGGCGGGGACGTCGACGCTGGAGTAGCCGGCGATGATGTTCATCTCCAGGCCCTGGCTGGCGGCGACGAGGACCGAGAGCGGGTTGCCGACGGCGAACTGGATGTCGCCGTTCGCGACGGCGGGCAGGAGCGCCGCACCGCCCTGGCCGATCTGGACCGTGACGTCCAGGCCCTGCTCCTCGAACGCCCCCGCGTCGATGCCCATCTGCACGGCCGCCGCAGCGGCGATGGGGAGGAGTCCGACGGTGACGGGGATGAGCTCGCCGGAACCAGAGCTGTCCGCGTCGGGGGCGGACGTCTCGCCGCTGAGCGAGCCGCCGCCGCCGGAGCAGGCGGTGAGAAGGAGGCCGGCGGCGGCCACGGCGGCCACGGCGGTCATTCGAAGTGTGCGCATTTCTCAGTTACTCCCTTGTGACTGACAGCAGGTGCGGGTACGCCCGGAGGCGGTGGAAGGCTGCGTCGCCCTCCCACCACATGAAAACCCATATCGTTGAGTAAGTCAATGATTTACGCTGTCCAACGTTCCGGCTACCATGCTGGAATGGTCACCCCCCGTTCGGCTCCCGCCTCGGCGCGACCGTCGACCCCGTCCGACCGGCTGTGGTCCAGCGTCGTCGGAGGTGACGTCGCGTTCCTGCTGGCGCGCGCCAACGCCCGGTCGCTCGCCCGGGCGAACGTCGCACTGGCGGAGTATGACCTGAAGGTTCGCTCCTACTCCGTGCTGGCGATGGCGGCCGACGGATCGCGTCCGACGCAGCGTGAGCTCTCGGAGTTCCTGCGCCTGGACCCCAGCCAGATCGTGTCCCTCGTCGACGACCTCGAGTCGCGCGGGCTGGCCCGTCGCGAGCCCGACCCGAACGACCGCCGTGCGAACGTCGTCGTGGCCACCGAACGCGGCCGTGACCTGCACCAGCGTGCCAGGATCGCCGCGCAGGCGGCGGAGGAGGACAGCTTCCGGTCCCTCGACGAGTCGGACCGCGACCGGCTCACCGCGCTGCTGCGCGCCATCGCGACCGATCCCGCCGAGTAGTCCCGGACGCGTTCTTCCGCCCTTTCCCGCGAGACTGCATCCTGAGCACGAGACTGCGCGTGGCGACGTCCGTCTCGTGGTGCGCCTGCAGTCTCGCGGACCCCCCGCGCGTGCGCCTCAGTGCCGGGGGTCGAGGACGTACCGGTCGCGCCCCGCGAAGACCCCCACGGTCGACAGGGTGAGCAGGACGAGCAGGAGCACGGTCAGCGACCACAGCCAGCCACCCGTCGCGGCGTGCAGGGCACCGAAGACGACCGGGCCGGCCGCCGCGATCACGTAGCCCACGGACTGCGCCATGCCGGAGAGCGCGGCCGCGGTCCCGTGATCGCGCGCCCGCTGCGCCATGAGCGTCAGCGACATCCCGAGCGTGGCCCCCGACGAGAGTCCCAGGCACGGCGCCCAGAGCAGGATCATGCCCGGGGCGACCATCATGCCGATCACCCCGACGACCGACAGGACCGGGATCAACGCGGGCACCCATCGGCGCGCGCGCCCGCGCAGCAGGAGCGGCAGCAGCAGCGATCCCACGATCGAGAAGATCTGGTACAGCATGACGTCGAGCCCCGCGACGATGGCGGAGCGCCCGATCGAGATCGACATCGGGGCGAGCCACGTGACCAGCATGTAGAACACGGATGCCTGCAGGCCCATGTACGCCGCCACGAGCCACGCGGTGCGGTCGCGCCAGATCCCGGTGGTCGCCTGCCGCCCGGGCGGGCGGGGCGCCCGGGGCGCCTCGGAGCCCCGCGTGGCCCACACCCACGCGACGATCGCGAACGGGAGGAGCGCCCCGCCGGTCACGAGGAGGGAGAACCGCCATCCGGCGGGGTCGGCGGGCCAGGGCAGCTGCGAGATCGGCACGGCGATGCCGGAGGCCACGGCACCGAAGCCGCCGAGGAGAGCGGAGTACACGGCGGTCATCGAGGCCACGTGCCGCGGGAAGTCCCGTTTGACGACGGCGGGCATCAGCACGTTGACGATCGCCAGCGCGATGCCGATCAGGGCGGCGCCGATCCACAGGCTCGCGACCGGGCCGGACAGCGAGCGCACTGCGGTGCCGATCGTGAGCAGGACCAGGGATGCGGTCATCACGCGCGACATCCCGAAGCGTCGGCTCAGATCGTGGGCCAGCGGGGAGACGAGGGCCCAGGCGACCAGCGGTACCGACGCGATGAGCCCGAGGACACCCGGCGCCATGCCGGTGTCGGGGCCGATCTGATCGAGCAGCGGCCCGATCGCCGTGATCGTCGGCCGCATGTTCGCGGCGACCAGACAGACGGCGATGACCATCGCGAGCGACGATCGGCGCCGCACCGCGACTTCAGATTCCATGACTACCGGACTATAACCCAGGACGGCGTCGGCCCCTGCCTGGGCTTCCACCCTGCGCGATGCATACGGTGAGCGTGCGGCTCAGGCGGCGGCGGCCGTGCTCAGCCGCGCAGACGCCTGCTCGGCGAACGCCTTGAGCGCCGCGCCCCGCTGCAGCACGACCTCGCCGGTCACCTCGACGGCCGGGTAGAGCAGTTGGCGGATCATCAGCTCCGGCGCACGTCCGCCGTGCAGGAACACCGGCGCCATGAGCCCGGTCAGCCGGTACCGCCGGTCCGGTTCGATGTCACGGACGTCGAGGACGAACGCGGACGTCGCCATCCGGCGGGTGATCTCGTCGGGGAGCAGGCCCTCGTCGCCCTCGTCGTCGGGCACGAAGCTGGCCGCCCATCCGCACTCGCGGATGTCCGCGAGGTGCCGGTGGTACGCGGCTCGTTGTTCCGGTGAGGCGCCCACCGCCTTGCCGGACCAGGCCTCCTGCTCCGACTCCGGCGACCACGCGACGTAGAGCGCGCCGATCGGGGGGACGACCGGATAGCGCACACCGAGTGCGGTGACGGTCTCACTGCCGGCCCCCGTGGCGGACGCGACGGCGACCGAATCCGAGACGATGCGCGCGAACACGGTGAGCTCGCCGCCGAGTCTGCGTGCGCCGTCCTCCAGATCTGCTCGCAGGGCCTGTGCCCGCCCTACCGCCTCCGAGAGGCCGCGCCCGTCGGGGACGACGATCGACTTCGCCGCGAATTCGCCGTACCCGCCCCGGAAGAAGAGCAGCGGGTTCGTCGGCCGGACGGTCCGCAGGGAGCGGACGTTCCCGAGGGCGATGTAGTGGTCGCCGGCCTCGATGACGTCGTGGAAGTCGCATTCGATCGCCGCGACGACGCCGTCGAGGATGGGGGCTCCGCTCGGAGAGGGGTGCCACGACTCGGCGTCCATCTTCGTCCGGTCGGACCGGGACAGTCGCCGCACGACGTCCTCCTGGTCGTGCGCCAGGACGTTCACGACGAAGCGGTCGCAGGCTCGCAGGTCCGCGAACGAGGACGAGGACTTCTGCGGGAGGAAGGCGATCAGCGGCGGCTCGAGCGACACCGAGGTGAACGTCCCGACCACCATCGCGAGGGCTTGGCCGTCCGGGGCGGTGGCGGTGATGACACTCACACCGGTCGGGTAGTTGCCGAGGACGTTGCGCAGGTGTGCGGGCTCGAGGACGGTGTGCATGGGGCTCCTGGGTGAGGTGGTCAGAGCAGACCGGCGCGGCGCCGGTTGAACTCGACGGTGCGGGGGTCCGGCACGGATCTGGTGTCGGCCATCGCCTGAGAGATGCGGGTCACCGCGGTCAGCAGCGGCTCGACGAGCCGCCGCGGATCGGGGTGCGAGGTGAAGTACAGGATCCCCACCGCTGCCGTGACCCGTCCGTCCTCACCGATGACCGGTGCCGCGATGGAACTCGCCTGCGGGGTCACGGTGCGGTCGGCGATGACGTAGCGGCGGTCCCGGATCTGCTCGAGCTCCCGCCGGATCGAGGCGGGGTCGACGAGGGTGTGGCTGGTGTAGCGGGCCAGCGGCCCCGCGAGATACTCGTCGACGACGGCGGGATCCTCGTTGGCCAGGAGCGCCAGTCCGGTCGCGGTCGTGTGCAGCGGCATCCGACCGCCGATGCGGTTCTGTCCCGTGTAGGTGGGGATCGTCCGCAGCGCCTCCAGGTACAGCACGTCGGCGCCGTCCCGGACGCCGAGCTGCACGCTGACGCCGGCGACCCGGTTCAGCTCCATGAGGTGGGGCAGCGCCCGCTCCCGCAGGTCGAACGCCTTCGTCGAGCCGGAGGCGAGTGCGAGGAGCTTGTTGCTCAGCCGGTACTGCCCCCGCTCGTCCACGTCCACCCCTCCCCACGCGCGCATCTCGTGGACCAGACGGTGGGTGGTCGTGAGCGAGAGGTTCGCGTGGCGGCTCAGCTCGGAAAGTGTCTTCGGGCCATCGCTGGCGCCGAATGCGTCCAGCAGGGCCAGCAGCCGCGACGCGGCCGTCCGCTTCCCGCGCGCGTCCTGTGCCTGGGCGATGACGGAGGGCATCAGGGGCGGATGCGCCGTGGCGGCGGCGGCCGCACCGGAGCCTGTGCCAGGACGGTATTCGGAGATGTGCAGGACATCGGCGCTCATCGGCTCTCCCTCGAGTCGTCATGCGTCTAGGCCCCGGTGTCGGGGGGACGTCGTCATTGTCATCCGGTGTCGGGCCGTCCTGACGAGTCCATTCCGCCTCGCGGAAGGGTGGGGCGTCGCCCCTCCGCGCGGCTGATCCCGCGTTCCGCAGCACGGAATCACAGGTGTCCCCGCTCCTGCTGTGGACATACGGTGGGGCTCCGTGCCGAGGACCGCTACGGCGGCACCGGCCGACAGATCACCAGCCCATCGACGGAGATGTGAGAGCAGTGCGAACGATGACGTCCGCCCCCCGGCCTGATCGGACCCGCGCCGATCACGGGAGGCATGTATGAAGGGCACGGTCCTCCACATCGGGAGGCTCGTGCTCTCCTCGCTGATCCTGTTCGTCGCCGTCCTGACCACGCTGTTCTTCCTGCTCGAGATCGCTCCGGGTGACCCCGTGCAGTCGCTGGTCGGTGACAGCCCGGTCTCGGAGGACTTCCGTGCCCAGATGGTCGCGTCGTTCGGGCTCGATCGTCCGCTCGGGGAGCGGTATCTGATCTTCCTCGGGAACATCTTCACCGGGAACCTCGGATACTCGTTCGGGACCTCGACGACGGTCACGGCGCTCATCGCCGATCGCGTCGGGAACACCATCGCCCTCGCTCTCCCGGCCTTCATCATCTCCACCATCGGCGGCATCGTCCTCGGCACGATCGCCGCGCGCACCCGCTCGAAGGCGCTCGACGGCACGATCTCCGGCCTGTCGGTCGCCCTGTTCTCCATCCCGAACTTCTGGCTGGGCCTGCTGCTGCTCATGGTCTTCTCGATGTGGCTGGGCTGGCTCCCCACGCAGGGCATGAGCCCGTACGGGCAGGAGGGCATAGCGATCCAGTACCTCGTCCTGCCCGTCATCACGATGGCCACCACCGAGCTGGCGTACAAGACGCGCATCATGCGCTCGGCCGTCATCGAGGCGCTCGGCCAGGACTACATCGACACCGCCCGGTCCAAGGGCCTGAGCGATCAGGCGATCCTCTGGCGCCACGCGATGCCGAACGCGCTGCTGCCGATGGTCACGGTCGCCGGCTACAGCCTGGGACTCACGTTCGCGGGATCCGTCGTCGTCGAACGGGTCTTCGGCTGGCCGGGCATGGGGCTGCTGCTCTACGACGCCGTGCAGAAGCAGAACAACCAGGTCGTGCTCGGCTGCGCCGTGCTGATCACCATCACGATCATCGTCATCAACCTGGTCACCGACATCGTGTACGGCATCGTCGACCCGCGCCTGCGGGCGCGCCTGTTCAGCACTGGGAGGGCATCGTGACGAGTCTCAACGAGGAGACGACCCCCACGCTGCGGGCGGGTGAGGCAGCGCTCGACGCGCCACCATCCGGTGTCGTCCCGACCGTCCCCGCGGGCGGGAAGCGCCGCCCGCTGTGGCGACGGTTCGTCGGCCGGCCCAGCAACATCTTCTTCCTGGCCGCGCTCGCCGTCATCTGCGTCGCCGTCGCGATCGGGCCGTTCTTCGCCCCGGACCCGGTCGCCACCAGCAGCGACGTCCTCCGCGCACCGGGCGGCGCCGCGCTGCTCGGCACCGATCAGCTGGGTCGGGATTACCTCTCCCGCCTCCTGCTCGGCGGCCGCGTCTCATTGCTCGTGGGGTTCAGTGTGGCGTTGCTGTGCATGACGCTCGGCCTCGTGCTCGGCGGACTCGCCGGGTTCTACGGCGGATTCGCCGACACCGCGCTGGTGAAGCTCTCGGAGTTCTTCCAGGTCCTCCCCGGCATCGTTCTCGCCATCGTCGCCGCAGCGCTGTTCGGCTCGAACATCCTGCTCATCGTCCTCATCCTCTCGATCACCATGTGGCCGGGCGTGGCGAGGATCGTCCGCGCGGAGGCGATGCGGATCAGTCAGCTCGGCTACGTCGAGTCGGCGCGTGCGGCAGGGATCCACAGCCTTCGCATCCTGTGGTCCGACGTGCTGCCCAACGCGATGCCGCCGGTGCTCGTCGCGACGACGATGACGGTCGGCCGCGCCATCCTGATCGAGTCCTCGCTCGCCTTCCTGGGGATCGGGGACGCGAACACGCCGAGTTGGGGCGCGCTGCTGAACGCCGCACAACCGTATATGGCCACCGGGTGGTGGCTCGCGGTGCTCCCCGGCCTGTGCATCTTCTTCGTCGTGCTCGCCGTCAACATGTTGGGGGACTCCCTGAACGACATCCTCAACCCCACCATCGGGAGGGTGAAATGACCGTCGTCAACAGCGCGGAACCGATGCTCGAGCTCACCTCACTCTCTGTCCGGCTGCCCGCGGGGGAGCGGGAGACCGTGCACGCGGTGAAAGACGTCACCCTGACCGTGCGTCGCGGCGAGCGGGTCGGGATCGTCGGCGAATCCGGGTCGGGCAAGTCCGTGACGGCCCGTTCGATCGCCGGGCTCCTCCCGACGTCGCCGCGGGTGCGGATGGAAGGATCGCTCCGGTTCGAGGGCACCGAGATGATCGGAGCCGCCCCGCGTGCGTGGCGGGAGATCCGTTCGCGTCGCGTCGGCATGGTGTTCCAGGACCCGCTGACGTACTTGAACCCGACGAAACGGATCGGGCCGCAGGTCGCCGAATCGGTCCGCACGAGCGGCCGTGCCCGCGACCGCGGCGGGATCGAGGCCGAGGTGCTCCGTTCCCTCGTGCTCGCCGGACTCGACGACGCCCGGAACGTCGCGGCGAAGTTCCCGCACGAGCTGAGCGGTGGGATGCGCCAGCGCGTGCTCATCGCGATCGCTGTGGCCAAGCGTCCGGACCTGCTCATCGCCGACGAACCCACCACGGCTCTGGATGCGACCGTGCAGGCGGTCGTCCTCCGCGGCCTGGACGACACGGTCCGGACGATCGGGACGTCGCTCCTCCTCGTCTCCCACGACCTCGCCGTCGTCGCCGAGATGACCGACCGGCTGTACGTCATGTACGGCGGGCGGGTCGTGGAGTCGGGACCGACCCGCGCCGTGCTCGACGAACCGCGCCATCCGTACACGAAGGCGCTGCTGCGAGCGGTGCGGAGCCTCACCGACGAGGACACTGCGCTGTACTCCATCCCGCCCGAGCTGCGCGACTGGCTGGTGACCGACACCACGGAGTGCCATCACGAGGCGGAGACGGCGGTGTCGCGGTGAGCGTCGATTCGCGGTCCGCCGGCGGCGGCGCGGTGCTGGAGGTGACCGGTGCCTCCAAGGTCTTCGGCGGCAGGCACGGGGTGACGGCGGTGCAGGAGGCGAGCCTCACCGCCAGGCCGGGCGAGTTCATCGCCATCGTCGGCGAGAGCGGGAGCGGGAAGAGCACCCTCGCACGGATGCTGCTCGGACTCATCCCGCCGACCTCCGGCGGAATCGCGTTGGACGGAGTCGACCTGCGGCGGATGGACCCGACGCAGCGGCGGGGCTACCGGCGCACCGTGCAGGCCGTTCTGCAGGATCCGGCCGGCTCCCTGAACCCGCGAAAGACGGTCAGGAAAGCGCTCGCCGATGTCATCCGCCGGCACGCGATCGCCTCGAGAAAGGACATGGAGCGCGTCGCCAGTGCGGCGTTGGAGTCGGTCGGCCTGTTCCCGGCGTCCGCGTTCCTGGACCGATACCCCCACGAGCTGAGCGGCGGTCAGCGTCAGCGCGTGCTCATCGCCCGCGCGCTCGTGCTGGATCCTCGGATCATCATCGCCGACGAGGCGGTCTCCGCGTTGGACGCGTCCGTGAAGGCGGGTGTGCTGCGCGTCATGACCGCGCTGCAGGCCGAGCGCGGCATCGGGTACGTCTTCATCACCCACGACCTGCCGGTCGTGCAGAAGGTCGCCGACACGGTCTACGTCATGCGTGCCGGCCGGATCGTCGAGCACGGCCCGAAGAAGCGGATCTTCGAGGACCCGCAGCACGAGTACACCCGCACCCTCCTCGCCGCCGCCCCGCGGTTGTGAATCGACCAGAAACCCGAACGAAACGACAGAAAGGCAGCTCGAAGATGAGCATGAGATCATTGCGCGGCATCGCCGCGGTCGGTGTGACCGCCGCGATGCTGGCACTCGCGGCCTGCAGTGGCGGTGGCGATTCGTCCGCGCCCGCCCCGGCGGACGACGTGGAACGTGTCTACATCGAAGCGGTCAGCGCCGACCCCACCAGCCTCAACCCGCAGTTCGCGGGCGGCCCCATCCCGCTGCGCTTCGGCTTCTCGGTACTGGGTACGCTCGTCGAGCTGAACGACGGGTACGAGATCATGCCGGGCCTGGCGAAGTCGTGGGAGTTCAGCGAGGACGGCTCGACCGTCACCCTCGAGCTCGAAGAAGGCGTGCTGTGGCATGACGGCGAGCCGTTCACCTCGGAGGACGTGAAGTTCAACTTCGAGGAGATCATGCCGCTGCAGACGTTCGGCAAGCCGCTCTCGGCTTCGATCGCGTCCATCGATACGCCGGACGAGACGACCGTCGTGCTGAACCTGGCCAACCAGTATGGGCCGTTCCTGGCGGCGCTGTCGCAGCAGGCTCTCGTCCCCAAGCACATCTACGAGGGCACCGACTACGTCACGAATCCCGCGAACATGGCCCCGATCGGAACCGGTCCGCTCATGTTCGAGTCGTTCAGCCCCGGTGAGCAGATCGTGCTCGTGAAGAACCCGGACTGGTGGCGGGGCGACTTCGAGGTCGATCGCGCGATCTACCCGGTCATGACCGACCCGAACGCCCGCATGATGGCGCTGCAGTCGGGTGAGCTGGATGCGGCCGTCGTCGATCCGTCGCAGCAGGACCAGGTCGAGGCGAGCGACAGCCTCGAGCTGGTGCTGCGGGGTGCCCTCCCGCAGATGGTGAACGCGGGCTTCAACGCCTCGCTGCCGGAGCTGTCGACGCCCGAACTCCGTTCGCTGGTGTTCGCTGCGATCGACCGTGAGGCGATCGTCGACCTCAGCCTGCACGGCCTGGGCGAGGCGGCCACGACGGTGTTCCCGGAGGGGATGACGTGGGCAGTCGACAACTCCGTCGACTTCGACAAGTCCTTCGAACGGGACATCGACGCGATCAACGCCGGACTGGATGCGGCGGGCTATCCCGTCGGCCCCGACGGCACCCGGTTCACGCTCGACATCCGCTACATCTCCGCGCTCAGCGACGTCGCCGCCGCGGCGGAGGTTGTGAAGTCCTCGCTGCAGGACGTCGGTATCGGGGCGAACCTCCTCGGCACCGCGGAGCCGGTGTTCATGGAATCCGTCTTCGCGCAGAGCGACTTCGGGATCATGCTGATGCGCTCGGTGGCAGGGGCCGACCCGAGCATCGGTGTCGTCCGGTGGCTCACCTGCAACCCCAACCGCATCCCGGTGAGCAACCCGTCCGGCGTCTGCGACGAGCAGCTCGACCAGGCCGCGACTGCGGCGCTGGCGACCCTCGACCAGGACGAGCGCGCCGCGCAGTTCCGCACGCTTCAGCAGCGCGCGGTCGCGAGCGCCCACTGGCTGCCGCTGGCGTGGACCCACGGCTCCAACTACACCGTGAGTTCCGTGCGGTGGGAGGGGCTGACGGATGCGGTCGGGCAGACCAACAACCCGCCGTGGACGCACATGACCTGGGTCGGCTGAGCGATCCGGACCGGCGGGGCCGTGGGCGGAATGCCCGCGGCCCCGCCGTCGTGTCGGGGCTCGGCGGATCCGAGAATGAGGCGGATGCGCATCGGCAACCGCCCGGACGAGAAGGAGACACATGACGAACGAGGCACCAGTCGCGGTCATCACCGGCTGCGGCAAACCCGACGGTATGGGGGCTGCCATCGCGCGGCGGCTGGCGGCCGAGGGGCGCACCGTCGTCGTGACGGACCGCGAACCCGGCGGCGTCGTCAACGCGGGGCAGACGGCCGACCAGGACCGTGGGCTCGACGAGCTCGTCGCCGAGATCCAGGATGCGGGCGGCACCGCCGAGGCGATGCTCGGCGACGTCGGGTCGCCCGAGGACGTCGAGCGGATCCTGGCGGGGGTGCAGGAGCGTTACGGACGGCTCGACATCCTCGTGAACAACGCGGCGGCACCGCAGGGGGCGGACCGCGCCGATGTCGTGGACGTGCCGCTCGAGGCCTGGGACCTGCAGCTGCGGGTGAACCTCACCGGCGCGTTCCTCATGGCGCGCGCGGCCGTGCCGCTCATGCGCGAGCGGCGGTATGGCCGCATCGTGACGATCTCGTCCATGGCGGGCGTCGAGGCCGCCGGGCGTTCGACCGCGTACTCCGCGTCGAAGGCCGGCGTGCTCGGGATGACCCGTGCGCTCGCGATGGACGTTGCCGGCTGGGGGATCACCGCCAACGCGGTCTGCCCGGGGCTCGTCGCCACCAGCCGTTCCATGCTCGGCCGCACCGGGGAGGATCGGACCGAGGCCATGACACGCATGAGCGAGCGCATCGCGGTCGGCCGGGTCGGCACCCCGGAGGACATCGCCCACGTCGTCGCGTTCTTCGCCCATGAGGCCAGCGGCTACGTCACCGCGCAGACGATCGGCGTCGACGGTGGCGGGTTCAGCCCCTACGCGGTGGGGCGTCCGGCCGAGCGCTGAGCGGATACGCCAGAGGGGGAGGACCGAACCGGTCCTCCCCCTCTGGCGTATCGCCGGTCAGGCCCCCGCGTACGTGCGGTACGTCGCCCGCAACCGCTGCAGGTCGTCCTCCTCGACCTCGAGGCCGGAGCGCTCGCGGAACGTGTCGCCCTCGTATTCCGTGCGGAAGAACCCCCGTTCCTGCAGCTCGGGGACGACGAGGTCGAACACGCGGTTCATCCCCTCCGGGATCGAGGGCATGTTGAGGTTGAAGCCGTCGCAGGCGCGGCCCTCGAACCACTCGATCATCGACTCCGCGATCTTGTCCGGCGTCGCGATCATGACCCGGTGCCCCACCGCGCGGGCGATGTGCACCATGAGGTCACGGACGCTCAGCTCCTTCGCGAGGTCGCGGAACAGCTTGTACCGCTCGATGCGCTCCGGGTCGTCGATGAACCGCTCCTGCGGGATGCGGTCGGTCATCTCGAGGTCGCTGATGTCGATGCCCAGGAAGCCCTCGATGAGCGCGCGGCTGTTGCCCGGGTGCATGCTGTCCTCGAGTTCCTTCGCGAACTCCTCGGCCTCCTTCTGCGTGCGGCCCGTGATCGGCATGATTCCGGGCAGGATCCGCACCTTCTCCGGGTTCCGCCCCTTCGCCGCGACGCGCTCCTTGAACGTGCGGTAGAACTCGACGGCGTTGTGGAACTCGGGCTGCACCGCGTACACCAGGTCGGCGACGGACGTGCCGAGCTCGAGCCCCGCGGGCGACTGCCCCGCCTGCACCAGGACAGGGCGCTCCTGCGGCGAGCGGGGGATCGCCAGCGGACCCTCCACCCGGAAGTGCTCGCCGACGTGGTTGATGCGGTGCATCCGCTCGGTGTCGACCCAGCGGCCACGCTCGTGGTCGTTGATGATCGCGTCACGGTCCCACGAGTCCCACAGCTTCTTCACGACGTCGACGAACTCCGTCGCGCGGTCGTAGCGCCAGTCCTTGGGCGGTAGCTCGCGCCCGTAGTTCTCGTTGCCGTTGATCGCGGTGACGATGTTCCACGCCGCCCGCCCGTCGCTGAGCACGTCGAGCTCGGCGAACTGCCGCGCGACGGTGTACGGCTCGTTGAACGTCGTCGACTGCGTGCCGATGAGACCGATCTTCTCCGTGTAGCCGATGAGCGCGGCGAGCGTCACGACCGGCTCGTACACCGACGCGCCGCGATAGGCGCCCCGCCACAGCGGGTGGGCACTCACGCTATCCGCGATGAAGACGGCATCCAGCTTCGCCCGCTCGGCGGCCTGCGCCATCTCCCGGATGAGCGACAGCTTGCCGATCTCCTCCGCATTGCTGCGCGGGTGCATCCACGCGTCGTTGTGATATCCGAACGCGGTCATGAAGAACGTCAGTGTCATCTGACGATTCGTGCGTGGCGTCATCCGTATCGGCCTCCTCAGCCATGCCTCGATGGGTCGCGGGTAGATACCCGGCCCGCGACTACCGTAGGAAGCGGCCGCCTCGCGTTCCATCGTCCGTTCTGACCGATGGAAGGCGAACTTCGCCGGTGTCGACGGCGTGCATGCCGCCTGCTCGCTGCGATGAGGCGCACCGGGCATAGGGTGACCAGGATGTTCCCGACCTCTCGCCCGGCCACCACGCGGATCGTGCTCGTCGTCGTCACGATCGCGCTGGCCGCCGCGATGCTCCGCTCGCCGATCGTCGCGGTCGCGCCCGTCGCCCCGCAGGTCGGCGCGGATCTCGGGGTGTCGGCGGCTGCGCTCGGTCTGCTCACCAGCATCCCGGTGCTCGCGTTCGCCCTCTGTTCGCCGCTGGCCGTCGCCGTCGTCCGCCGGGGCGGCCCGGACTTCGCCCTCGCGGTGGGCCTGCTCGGCGCGGTCGTCGGCTGCCTCATCCGCTCGGCCGGCGGGTTCGGGACGGCGCTGGTCGGCACCGCCGTCATCGGCGTGTTCCTCACGATCGGCAACGTCGTCGTGCCGGTCGTCATCGCCCGCGAGTTCCCCCCGCACCGCGTGCACGTCATGACCGGGGTGTACACGTCGGCGATCAACGTCGGCACGATGACCGTCACGCTCGCCACCGCCCCGCTCGCCGACGTCGTCGGCTGGCGCGCGGCCATCGCACTGTGGGCCGCGTTCGGCGTCGCCGCCGTCTGCACCTGGGTCGCGCTGCTCGGCTTCCGCGATGTCTGCACGCCACGACGCGAGGCCACCCCGGTCCGGGATGCGGACGCCGCGCCCCGCCGGTCGGTGCTCCGCGCGGGGAGCACCTGGGCACTCGGCGCCGCGTTCGCCGGGCAGGCGTTCTCCTATTACGCGATGACCGCGTGGCTGCCGACGCTGCTGCTGGATCGCGGGTTCGGCCAGGCCGCCGCCGGGGCGATCGCGGCGCTGTTCCAGGTCGCGGGCATCGTCGGCGCCCTCCTGCTGCCGCTCCTATCCCGGTCCAGCATCCTCGCCGGCGTGCTCGCCGTCGCGATCGGCTGGCTCACCGTACCCGTCGGATTCCTCCTCGCGCCCGACCTGTGGGCGCTGTGGTGCGTGATCGGCGGCGCGGCGCAGGGCGGCGGTCTCACCGTGATCTTCATCATGATCAGCGCGCTCGGCGGCACGCAGCACGAGGTGACCGGCCGGTCCGGCATCGTGCAAGGGCTCGGCTACGCGGTCGCCGCGATCGGACCCACCGTCGTCGGCGGCCTGCACGAGCTCACCGGTGGCTGGACCGCGCCGCTGCTCACGGTCACCGTGGCCGTCGTGCTGTTCGGCACGGTCGGCAGTGCGGTGGCCGCCCGCATCCGGCACTGAGCGGCCCCGGCCCCCTCGCCCGCGCGGCTGGGGCGGGCGGGCCAGCCGGCCGCGCCGGCGCGCGCCGGGGGTCAGAGCCGGGTCTCGAAGGGCCAGCCGGTGTACGCCTCCGCGAGGTAGGTGCGACCGGCCTCGGATTCGACGACCGAGCGCAGCTCGCCCTCCTGGCGACGTCGATCGAAGTCCGAGGCATCCGGCGCGACGTGCAGCATGCTGGTCATCCACCAGGAGAAGTGCTGCGCCTTCCAGATGCGGCGGAGCGCCACCTCGGCGAAGGCCTCGAGCGGGCGCTCGTCGCGGTCGTCGAGCAGTGCCGTGAGCGCGCGATGCAGCAGCACGACGTCCGCCACGGCCAGGTTCATCCCCTTGGCGCCGGTGGGGGGAACGGTGTGCGCGGCGTCGCCGATCAGGGCGAGGCGTCCGCGGCGGAGCTCGTGGGCGACGAAGCTGCGGAACCGGAGCACGTCGCGCTGGAAGATGCGTCCCTCCTGCAGCGTCGTGCCGGGCACGCGCGACTGGAGCTCCGCCCAGATGGCCTCCTCGTCGAGTGCGTGCGGGTCTGCCTCCGGGTCGCACTGGAAGTACATGCGCTGCACGGTGGCGCTGCGCTGGCTGATCAGCGCGAAACCGTTCGGGGAGTTGCTGTAGATGAGCTCCTCGGAGCTCGGCGGCGCCTCGCAGAGGATGCCGAACCAGGCGAACGGGTACTCGCGGAAGTAGCCCCCGGTCGAGGAGCCGGTGACGGCGGCCCGCACGACGGAGCGGGAACCGTCCGCCCCCACCACGAAGTCGGCCTCGATCTCGAACGGCCGCCCCTCGCCGTCCGTGCCCACGATCCGCGGACGATCGGATGCGGCGTCGGCGACGTGGTCCACGGTGACCCCGAAACGGAGGTCCTGGCCGTCGGCGAGGCGCGTCGCGACGAGGTCCCGCAGCACCTCGTGCTGGGGGTACAGCCAGACGCTCCGTCCGGTGAGGGAGGGGAAGTCGATGCGGTGCCCCTCGCCGGCGAAGCGCAACTCGATCCCGTCGTGGCGGTGCCCGTCGGTCAGGACGCGGGTGGACGCGCCCGTGGCGGCGAGGAGGTCGACCGTGCCCTGCTCCAGGATCCCCGCACGGATCGTGTTCTCGATCTCCTCGCGGGAGCGCTGATCCACGACGACGGATTCGATCCCGGATGCGGCGAGCAGATGCGACAGCAGGAGCCCGGCGGGGCCGGCTCCGACGATCGCGACTCGGGTGCGTTCGGCGGAAGTGGTCATGACGTCTCCTTCGACGGGTCCATGCGGGACGGCGGTGATCCGCCCAGTGTGCCCGGTCCGGTCCACGATGCCCGGCGGATTCCCGTTGAACGGGCATCCGGGGTCGTCAGCGCCGGTCCTCCCGCAGTGCGGCCTCGATCCCGGACGCGGCCGCCCGCAGCGCCGCGAGTGCAGGTTCCGGCGAGGTCTGCCGCGGCAGGACGACCGAGAGGGCGGCGATGACCTCGCCCCCCTCCCGGATCGGCACGGCGACGCCCGTCGACACCTGCTCGATCGATCCGGGCGTGACGACGAACCCCTGTGCCCGGATGGCTGCGAGCCGCCGGCGCAGGACCGCCGCATCCGTGACGGTCTCCGTCGTGAGCGGGCGGAGCGGCTCGGCGAGCACCCGGTCGCGCAGCGCGCGCGGTGCGTGCGCGAGCAGCACGAGCCCCGACGAGGACGCGTGCAGGGGCAGGCGTCCGGCGATGCGGGTGATGTTCGCGCCCGCCTCCGGGTGTGACAGCCGCTCCAGGAACAGGGCCTCCTCCTGCTCGAGCACGGCCAGCTGGGTGTGTTCGCGGACGACGCTCTGCACGGACTCCATGTGCGGCAGCGCCGCCTGACGCAGCCGCAGCGCGGCCGAGCCGCGGAGGGCGAGCTCCCACAGCCGGAGCCCGAGACGGAGCCGCCGGTCCTCGTCCCGTTCCAGCAAGCCGGCACGGACGAGGTCGTCGACGATGCGGTGGGCGCTCGAGGAGGGCAGCCCGGCACGGCGCCCGATCTGCGCGGCGGTCTGGACGGTGCGCTCCGACGTGAACGTGTCGAGCACCCGCACGATCCGGTCGGTCATCGAGTCGCCGCTGGGCGAATTCGCCATGCGCTCAGCTTCTCATGTGCCCGCCCGCCCGTGCGGATGCGGGTAGCCTCGGTCCATGGCTGAGGGGGTGCTGCGGCGCACGATGCGTGTGCTGGCCGCCTTCACCGAGGACGAGCCGGCGCAGACCGCCGCGGAGCTCGCCCGCCACGCCGGCCTCTCGCTGTCGACCGCGCATCGCCTGCTCGCGCAGCTCGTGGAGGAGGGCGTCCTGGCGCGGGCGCCCGGCCGTCGCTACACGGTGGGGATGCGGCTCTGGGAGATCGGCGAGCTGTCGCCCTTCGCGCACCGCCTGCGCGAGGTCGCCCTGCCGCACATGGTCCGGCTCTACGAGGCGACCGGCGAGAACGTGCACCTGGCCGTCCTCGACGACCCGACGCCCGCGACCGCGATGGCCGTCTTCGCGGGCCGGCTGACCGGGCGGGCATCCGTGCCGACGCTCGGGCGTAGCGGGGGGCGGCACCCGCTGCACACCACCGGGGTCGGCAAGGCGCTGCTCACGACCCGCGATCAGCCCTGGCTCGACGCATACCTGGAGGCTCCGCTCATCCCGGAGACGCGCCTGTCCATCACCGACCCGACGCGATTGCGCGCCGACATCGCGCGGTCCCGCATCCGGGGTTATGCCACGACGCGCGAGGAGATGACCCTCGGGAACATCTCCGTGGCCGCTCCTCTCGGGTCCGTGCCGGGCCTGCCGGCGACGGCGCTCGGCGTCGTCGCCCACCTCGATGAGAGTCAGGACGATCGCCGGCTCGGCCCCCTCGTCATGCAGGCCGCGAAGGACCTGACTCGTGCGCTTCGTCAGTCCTGATTCCCACTCACTGAGAATCTGTTTCGGTGCGGGGTGACCGCGGTGCCACCCTGAACGGACCCGCATGGGAACGTCGAAGGGGACACCGATGACCGAGAATCAGCCGACCGCTGCGGCGCCCGAGTCGCTGCTGGCGTCGCCGGACATGCCGTCGCAGCGCGAGATCAACGCCGAGATGGCGGAGCTGCACGCGGATGCCGCGGCCCGCGAGGAGCGCGGCGAAGCCGTGCCGAAGACGCTGTACGACTTCGCCCCGTACCGCTCGAGCGTGCTGCGCCACCCCACCAAGAACCCGCGGCTCGTCGATCCCGAGACGATCGAGCTGTACTCCCCGGCCTACGGTCAGCGCGACGTCGCCGCGATCGAGGCGGACCTCACCCTCCAGCACTCCGGTGAGCCGCTGGGTGAGCGCATCACGGTGACCGGCCGCGTGCTCGACGCCTGGGGGCGCCCGGTGCGCAACCAGCTCATCGAGGTGTGGCAGGCCAACGCCGCCGGACGCTACATCCACCAGCGCGACCAGCATCCGGCCCCCCTCGACCCGAACTTCACGGGCGCCGGCCGCATGGTCACCAACGACAACGGTGAGTACTTCTTCACCACCATCAAGCCGGGCCCCTACCCGTGGAAGAACCACGTGAACGCGTGGCGGCCGGCCCACATCCACTTCTCGTTGTTCGGCACCGGGTTCACGCAGCGGATCATCACGCAGATGTACTTCCCGGGCGACCCGCTGTTCGCGCTCGACCCGATCTACAACACCATCCGCAGCCAGAAGGACCGCGACCGGCTGATCTCGACCTACGACCACGACCTCACGGTGCCCGAGTTCTCGATGGGCTACCGCTGGGACATCGTCGTCGACGGTCCCGACGCCACCTGGTTCGAGCCCGAGGGAGAGCACTGATGAGCGACACGACCACGAACCCGTCCGGGGCCCTCAGCGACCTGCCCTCGGTGACCGAGGAGTTCCGCAACGAGGGCATCGCCCGTGCCCGCGCGGAGATGTCCCGCCGGAACGGCGAGCCGACTCTCGAGGCGACCGCCGGTCAGACGATCGGCCCGTTCTACGCGTTCGGTCTGCAGTATCCGAAGATGCACGAGGTCGCCTTCCCGCACTCGCCCGGATCGATCGTGCTCTCCGGCACCGTGTACGACGGTGGCGGCGCGCCGATCCCGGACTCGTGCGTCGAGATCTGGGGTGCGAACAGCGACGGCAGTATCTCCCGCGCCCGCGGTTCGCGCCGTCGCGACGACCACACCTTCACGGGTTTCGGCCGGTCCTTCACGACCGACGAGGGCCACTACGAGTTCTGGACGCGCAACCCCGGCCCCACCGAACCGGGCAAGGCCCCGTTCTTCGCGGTGCTCGTCTTCGCACGTGGCCTGCCGAACAAGCTGCACACGCGGATCTACCTGCCCGACGACACCGCGGCGCTCGAGGCGGACCCGTTCCTCTCCTCGCTCACCCCGGACGAGCGCGCTACGCTCATCGCGACGCGCACGCCCGACGGATACCTCCACCACGACATCCGGATGCAGGGCGAGAAGGAGACCGTGTTCATTGCCTTCTGACGTACCGGACGCCGGGGACGCCGCCATCGTGATCGACGAGGGGCTGCTGTCCCCGGTGACCGTCGGAGCCGACGCGGAGGTGACGGATGCCGCCGTGCTCGGCGCGCTCGTCGCCGCCGAGGTGGCTCTGTCCCGGGCGTGGGCGCGCGTGGGTGCAGCGCCCGACATGGCGGCGCTGTCGACCGCCCTCGGTTGGGTCGGGGCGGGTGAGCCCTGCGCCACCGGGGACCTGTCGCTGCCCGCACTCGCCGCAGCATCCGTCGCCGGGGGCAACCCCGTCATCCCGCTCGTCGGCATGCTCAAGGAGCGCGCGCCGCTCGATGTGCGCGGCTGGGTGCACCGCGGCGCCACCAGTCAGGACATCCTCGACTCCGCGCTCATGCTCGTCGCCAGGCGTGCCGGGGAGCGGATCCGGGCCTCGCTGCGGGAGACCGAGCAGCACCTGGCGGAGTTCGCGGCCGCGCACCGGAACGAGGTGGCCGCCGCCCGCACCCTGACCCAGCACGCCGTGCCCACCACGGTCGGCGCGCGGGCCTCCGGGTGGCTGCGCGCGGTGAGCCGGGCCCGGCTCCGGCTCGACGAGACGCTGGCCGCCCTGCCCGCCCAGCTCGGCGGAGCGGGGGGAACGCTCGCCTCGTTCGTCGAGATCGGCGGAACGGAGGCGGCCGCGGAACTGCCCGCCGCCTACGCCGCCGAGCTCGGTCTCGCCGCGCCGGACGCCCCCTGGCACGTCACGCGATGGCCGGTCACCGAACTCGCCGACGCCCTCGTGCAGACCGTGGACGCGGTGGGCAAGATGGCGACCGACGTCGCCACGCTCAGCCGCACCGAGATCGGCGAGCTGGCCGAGGGCACCGGTGGCGGCTCGAGCGCGATGCCGCAGAAGCAGAATCCCGCCGCATCCGTCCTCATCCGCTCCGCGGCGCTGCGAGCCCCCAACCTCGCGGCCACGGTGCACCTGGCCGCGGCATTCGCCGCAGACGAGCGTCCGGACGGGGCCTGGCACGCGGAATGGCCGACGCTGCGCGAACTCCTGCGTCTCGCGCTCGGCGCGACGGCGACGGCGGCGCGGCTCGTCGCGGGCCTTCGCGTCGACGGCGACGCCGTCGCGCGGAACCTCGGGCTCACCGAGGGGCTCATCGTGTCGGAGCGGCTGTCGCTCGTCCTCACGCCGCTGCTCGGCAAGGACGTGGTGGCGCAGATCGTCGCCGATACCGGGCGGGGTGGGGACCTGCGCGCCCTCGTCGTCGAGGCGCTGGAGGCGGCGGTCGATCCCCTGCCCGGCGCGGCGCATCCGGCGGACGGTGTCGACGTGCTGCTTGATCCCGCGCAGTACACGGGCGCCGCGGGTGCGCTGACGGACGCCGCCGTGCGCGATCTGCTCGCCGCCCTCGGTGAGGAACGCGGCATCCGCGACCCTGACCCCGACCCGGGTGCTGCTGCGGGTGGCGGTGCGGGCGCGGGTGGCCGTTTCGGCCAGCGTGCGGGTGGCGGTGCGGCGGCCGAGGTGTCTGTCGGCTCCGGTGCCGCGGCTACGGACGGCACAACTCCTGCAGAACAGCCGCTCGACGGCGGGGACGCCCCGGTAGACCCCCCGGATCGCAGGAGTTCTGCCGGAGCTGGTGCCGCCGGCGGCGGCGCCGGGTCGTGGGCCGGTGCCGCGGGTGGTCCGGGTCCCGGGGGTGGTACCGCCGGGGTGGCTGGGGCCGGTGCTGCGGCAGGAGGCGGCACAACTCCTGCAGAACCACCACCTTTCCGGGCGGATACCCCCGTAGCCCCCGCGGATCGCAGGAGTTCTGCCGGGGGCCGCCCGGCAGATCCCGAGGCCCGCCCGGCGGATCCCGCGGCCCGCCCGGCGGATCCCGAGGCCCGCCCGGCGGATCCCGAGAACCGGCCGGACAACAACGAATCCCACCGAACCGGAGGACTGACGTGACCGTTCCGCAGATCGCCCTGACCGAGGTCGTCGGCGCGGCCGACGCGCCGCTGCTCGTACTCGGGCCGTCACTCGGCACCTCCGCGATCCTGTGGGAGACCACGGCGCCGCTCCTGAGCGACAGGTACCGCGTCGTCGCCTGGGACCTCCCCGGGCACGGCGATTCGCCCGCCCCGACCGCCCCCTTCACCGTCGCCGACCTCGCCGACGCCGTCGCGGAGGCCGTCCGGGGCCTCGGCGCGGACCGGATGCTGTACGCGGGCGTATCCCTGGGTGGCGCCGTGGGCCTCGAGCTCGCCCTGCGGCATCCGGAGCTCCTCTCGGGCGCGGCCATCGTCGCCTCGGGCGCGCAGCTCGGGGATCCGGCGGCGTGGCACGAGCGCGCCGCGCAGGTGCGCGCGCAGTCCACGTCCTCGCTCATCATCGGGTCGGCGCAGCGGTGGTTCGCCCCCGGCTCGATCGAGCGTGAGCCCGAACTCAGCGGCCGCCTCCTGCACGCGCTGCAGGGCGCCGACGACGAGGGATACGCCCTGTGCTGCGAGGCGCTGGCGGCCTACGACGTACGCGACCGTCTCGCCGAGATACGCGTCCCCGTTCGTGCGATCTGGGGACGAGCCGACCAGGTCGCGCCCGAGGCGAAGGCCGTCGAGATCGCCGAAGGCGTCCAGCGGGGTGCCGTCGCGGTGATCGAGGATGCGGCGCACCTGCCGCCGGCCGAGCAGCCGGCGGCGACCGCATCCGCCCTCCGCGCCTTCTTCGACAGCCTCTGATCCGCCCCGAAAGGACCGATCCCATGACCCGACCCGACGGCGCCGGACTGAGCGACGAGCAGCGCTACGACCAGGGGATGCAGGTGCGCCGGGCGGTGCTCGGCGACGAGCACGTGGACCGCGCCGTCGCCGGGACCGTGCCGCTGACGGCGGACTTCCAGGATTTGATCACCCGTTATGCCTGGGGGGACATCTGGTCGCGTCCCGGCTTGGGCCGGCGTGAGCGCTCGGTGGCCGTGCTGACGGCGCTCATCGCGCTCGGTCACCACGAGGAACTGGCGATGCACCTGCGTGCGGCGCTGCGCAACGGCCTGACGCAGGAGGAGGTCGTCGAGGTGATCCTGCAGTCGGCGATCTACTGCGGTGTGCCCGCGGCCAACACGGCCTTCCGGATCGCGAAGGACGTCTACTCGGAGGCGTGACCCGCCCGCGGCTGATCGCACGCCCCGCCGTGACCCGCCCCGCCGTGACCCGCCTGCGGCTGATCGCACGCCCCGCCGTGACCCGCCCCGCCGTGACCCGCCTGCGGCTGATCGCACGGCCCGCTCCGGCGCGTCCCCCGCACGGGCGCCCGCTCCGCCGCACACCTCCCGCGCACAACGGCGGAGATCACCCGCGACACCCCGTCGGCGGCTCCCGGAACCCGGCGCGCCGGGCGGGATCCCCGCCGTTGTGCGCGCCCGAATCCAGATGGGGCCGCCGGACCCGGCGCGTGGAGGGGTGGCATTCGGCATCCGCCGGGCGTATCCTGTGTTCATGATGCGGACGCACGTTCGCACAGCGAACACTCTCGAGGAGGATGCGTGATCGACAAGACCGTCCCGGACGTCGACGCCGCGGTCGCAGGGATCACCGACGGTGCCACCGTCATGATCGGCGGGTTCGGCCGCGCCGGCCAGCCCGTGGAACTCATCGACGCTCTCATCGCGCAGGGTGCGAGCGAGCTGACCATCGTCAACAACAACGCCGGCAACGGCGACCTCGGTCTCGCGGCACTCCTCGCGAAGAAGCGCGTCCGCAAGATCATCTGCTCCTTCCCCCGCCAGTCCGACTCCTGGGTCTTCGACGGTCTCTACCGCGCAGGGGAGATCGAGCTGGAACTCGTCCCGCAGGGCAACCTCGCCGAGCGCATCCGCGCCGCCGGTGCGGGCGTCGGTGCGTTCTTCTCGCCCACCGGTGTGGGCACGCAGCTCGCGGACGGCAAGGAGACCCGGGAGATCGACGGGCGTACCTACGTGCTCGAGTACCCCATCAAGGCCGACTTCGCGCTCGTGAGCGGGCTTCGCGCCGATCGCTGGGGCAATGTGGTCTACCGCGAGACCGCCCGGAACTTCGGGCCGATCATGGCCACCGCCGCGACGACCACCATCGTGCAGGTGGACGGCATCGTGCCCCTCGGCGAGCTCGCTCCCGAGACCGTCGTCACCCCCGGCATCTTCGTCGACCGCGTCGTCGCCGTGGGTGAGCGGGCATGGCTGCGCGACGGGGAGTTCGTCGGCGGCGTCGACATCGAGGGTCGCCCGCTGGCGGCCGCATCCGAAGCGAAGGAGGACGCACGATGACCACCCGGATCTCCCGCAACGACCTGGCCGCGCGCATCGCCGCCGACATCCCCGAGGGCTCGTACGTCAACCTCGGCATCGGCGCCCCGACGCTCGTCGCGAACTTCCTGCCGGAGGATGAGGAGATCATCCTGCACACCGAGAACGGTCTGCTCGGGATGGGGCGGGCCCCCGAGCCGGGGCGGATCGACCCCGATCTGATCAACGCCGGCAAGCAGCCCGTGACGGCTCTCCCGGGCGCCGCGTACTTCCATCACGCGGACTCGTTCGCGATGATGCGCGGGGGACACCTCGACGTCTGCGTGCTGGGCGCGTTCCAGGTCGCGCAGAACGGCGACCTCGCCAACTGGTCCACCGGCGAACCGGGGGCGATCCCGGCCGTGGGTGGCGCGATGGATCTCGCGATCGGCGCGAAGGACGTCTACGTCATGACGGACCTCCTCACCAAGACGGGCGGATCGAAGCTCGTCGCCGAGTGCACCTACCCCTTGACCGGTGTCGGCTGCGTCTCGCGCGTCTACACCGACCACGCCGTCTTCGACGTGACACCGGATGGCTTCGCCGTCCGCGAGCTGTTCGGTGACAACACCGTGGCCGAGCTCCGGGAACTGACCGGACTCGACCTGATCGATGCGACGGTCCCCGTGCCCGACGCCGGTGCGGTATCCGCAGCCCCCGGGCGCGTGGGCCCGTCCGCGACATCCGATGAAGGGAACGACCGATGACCTCCACCTACATCTACGACGCCGTCCGCACCCCGTTCGGCCGTGCCGGCGGCGCCCTGTCCGGCACCCGTCCCGACGACCTCGCCGCCCTCGTGATGAAGGCGACGGTCGAACGCACCGGACTCGACCCCGCCCGCATCGCCGACGTCATCTTCGGTGACGCCAACCAGGCGGGGGAGGACAACCGCAACGTCGCACGCTTCGGGGCGCTGCTCGCCGGGTTCCCGACGTCCGTCACGGGGGTCACGGTGAACCGGCTGTGCGCGTCCTCGGTCGAGGCCGTCGTCCAGGGCTCGCGTGCCATCGAGTCCGGGGATGCCGAGATCGTGCTCGCCGGCGGCGTCGAGTCGATGAGCCGTGCGCCGTTCGTCGTCGAGAAGTCGCCCCGCCCGTGGCCCTCGGTGGGCAACCAGACGATGTGGAACACGTCCATCGGCTGGCGGATGATCAACAAGGCGCTGCCGACGCACTGGACGATCTCGAACGGCGCATCCGCCGAGAAGATCGCCGGCGAGTGGGGGATCTCCCGCGAGGCGCAGGACGAGTTCGCCGTGCGTTCGCACCGCCTGGCCGCCGAGGCCTGGGCGGCGGGCGTGTACGACGGTGAGATCGTGCAGGTGCCCGGTGCCGAGCTCGCCCGCGACGAAGGCATCCGCGACGACACCTCCGTCGAGAAGCTCGCCCGTCTCAAGGCGCTCTTCGCCGAGGACGGGACCGTGACCGCGGGCAACTCCTCGTCGATCAACGACGGGGCATCCGCCGTGCTCCTGGCCGGGGAGGGTGTGCTGGAGGGTGAGCCGCTGGCGCGGATCGCCGGCCGCGGCGCGCACGGGGTCGACCCGGACCAGTTCCCGATCGCCCCCATCGAGGCGGCCAACAAGGCGCTCGCGCGGGCCGGCAAGACGTGGGCGGATGTGGACTTCGTCGAGCTCAACGAGGCGTTCGCCTCGCAGTCCCTCGCCTGCCTGGCGGGATGGCCCGACCTGGATCCCGCGAAGCTGAACATCCACGGCGGAGCCCTCGCGATCGGTCACCCGCTCGGTGCCTCCGGAGGCCGCATCATCGGTCACGCGGCGCACGAACTCGCCCGCCGTGGCGGAGGTGTCGCGGTCGCGGCGATCTGCATCGGGGTGGGTCAGGGTCTGGCCGTGGTGCTGGAGCGCTGACCCGCGCCGCGGCTCGTGCCGCATCCCCGGCGCCGCGGCCCGGCTACTCGTGCGTCCGTGGCCCGGCTACCCGTGCGCCCGCGGCCCGGCTATCCGATGCACAACGGCGGAGATCGGGCGCGACACCCCGGGACCGAGCCCGGACGCCCGGCGCGCCGGGGAGGATCTCCGCCGTTGTGCGGGGAGGGCCGGGCCGGCGGGCCGGCGGGCACCCGGGCAGGGGCGGGCAGGGCGGATGCGGGTGGAATGACGGGGCGGGAGAGGATGGGGTCATGACTCAGGGATCACCGGCGGCGGATGCCGCGGCATCCGGGGAGTTCGTCCAGTCGCTCGCCCGCGGGCTCGCGGTCATCCGCGCCTTCGACGCGGAGAACCCGGACCTCTCGCTCAGTGATGTGGCCCGGCGCACGGGCCTCACCCGGGCCGCGGCGCGCCGATTCCTGCACACGCTCGAGGCGCTCGGCTACGTCCGCAGCGACGGGCGCCTGTTCGCGCTGACGCCGCGCGTGCTCGAACTCGGCTTCAGCTACCTCTCCGCACTGTCCTTGCCGGAGATCGTGCAACCGCACCTGGAGACGCTGTCCCGCGCGGTCGAGGAGAGCGTATCGGCGGCCGTCCTGGACGGTACCGACATCGTCTACGTCGCACGCGTGGCGACGCGGCGCATCATGAGCGTCAGCATCACGATCGGCACCCGCTTCCCCGCGTATGCGACCAGCATGGGGCGCGTGCTGCTCGCGGGGCTCCCGGATGCCGAACGCGATCGCGCGCTCGACGCTTCCGCACGTCTGCACCTCACCGACCGCACGCTCACGGAGCCGGGCGACCTGCGCGCCGAGCTGGATGCAGTGCGCGCGCGCGGCTGGGCGCTCGTGGACGGGGAGCTCGAGCCGGGGCTGCGATCCATCGCGGCCCCCGTGCACGGCCGCGACGGCACGGTCGTGGCGGCGATCAACGTCTCCACGAGCGCCACCCGCGGCAGCGTGGCGGACGTGGTCGAGAACCACCTGCCGCGCCTGCTGGCCACCGCATCCGCCATCGACACCGACCTGCGCCTGCGCTGACGGGCACCGCCGCGACGCCGCCCGTCCGCCGTCCGCCGTCCGCCGACCGCCCGCCGCCCGCGACCCGTCCTCTCCGCGAGACTGCACGCTGGCCACGAGACCGCGCGTGGCACGGTCCGTCTCGTGCTGCGGATGCAGTCTCGCGGGATGGGGGACGACGGGGGCGCGGGGACGACGGGCGCGCGGGAGGGGAGACCCATCCGCGGGACGGATACGAGTCATGGCCGATTCCGGATTGCCGAGCCCCGGCGGCGTTGACACGATGGAGCGTCCCCCGGCCGACGACGGCCGGGTCTTTCACCGTCGCAGGAGGCTCCACGCTCATGGCTCAGGACAATTCTCGGGATGCCGCGCCCCGGATGGAGCAGATCGCCGACCGGGTATGGGCGTACATCCAGCCCGACGGCGGCTGGATGATCAACAACATGGGGCTGATCGACGGCCCCGACGGGGCGACGAGCATCGATGTCACCTCCACGGAGCAGCGCACCCGTGACTACCTGCGCGCCGTCTCCGGCGTGACCGATTCCCCGGTGCGCCGCGTGGTGCTCACGCACTCCCACCCCGACCACTGCAACGGCGCATCCCTGCTCCCGGATGCCGAGATCATCGCGCACCGGACGGTCGCGGCGGACCTCCGTCGCCCGCACGCGATGGCCGCGCACATCTTCGATCCCTACGTACAGGGTGACGTGCAGCCCCGTCTGCCCACGATCGTCTTCGACGAGTCCCTGACGATCGCGCCGGGCGATCAGCGGATCGAGGTGCGCCACCCGGGCGGGCCCGCCCACACGCCGGGCGACGCGTTCGTCTGGCTCCCGCAGGAGCGGGTGCTGTTCACGGGGGACCTCGTCTTCCACGGGGGCACGCCCTTCGTGCTGTCCGGCTCGCCCGCGGGATGGCTGCGGGCGCTCGATCAGATGGCCGCGCTCGAGCCGGCCACGGTGGTCCCCGGGCACGGGCCCGTCGGCGGACCCGAGCTCTTCGAGCCGGTCGCGGACTATCTGCGGTTCCTGATGGGTGCGGCCGCCGATGCCCACGCGCGGGGGCTCACCGCGGCGGAGGCGGCGCGGGGTCTGGATCTCGGCAGGTTCGCGGAGCTCGCGGAGACCGAGCGCATCGTCGGCAACCTGCACCGGGTCCTCGCCGAGCTGGACGGCGGCCACCCCGATTTCGCGGCGGCGTGGCAGGACATGTACGAGTACAACGGATCGCGCCCGCTCTCCTGCCATGCGTAGCGCGACGGCGCCGGGCATGCTGCCGACGACCACGACCACGACGACGACCAGGACGAAGGAGCACGGATGAAGATCGCACGGTGGGACCACGAGGGAGCGACGGGCGAGGGCTTCGTCTCCGAGGGTGCCGTGATCCCCTTCCCGGACGCGCTGACGGTCGCGGAGGTCCTGCGGGGCGGAGTGGCCGCGGCCCGCAGCCTCTTCGAGCGCGCGAGGCAGGAGACCGGGGTCCCGCTGGCGGAGGTGCGTCTGCTGGCGCCCCTCGTCCCGACCACGATCCGTGACTTCGTGGCCTTCGAGGAGCACGTCGAGGGGGTCAGCGCCGGCGTCGAGGGCAAGAGCGACGTGCCGGCCGAATGGCACGAGGCGCCGACCTTCTACTTCACGAACCCGCACACGGTGCGCGCGACCGGCGACGTCGTCGCGGTGCCCGAGACGCGACGTCTCGATTTCGAGCTGGAGCTGGCCGCCGTCATCGGCGGTGTCGACGGCTCGACCGGGGAGAACCTGGACGTGGATGCGGCGGCATCCCACATCTTCGGTTACACCGTGATGAACGACTGGTCGGCTCGGGACCTGCAGGCGCGGGAGATGAAGGTGCGGCTGGGGCCGGCGAAGGGCAAAGACTTCGGGATGACGCTGGGGCCCTGGATCGTCACCGCCGACGAGCTGGATCCGTACCTCGACGGCGAGGGCTTCCTGGCCGTGCGGGCCGAGGTGTACGTCAACGGGGCGCTCGTCGGCGAGGACCTCGTGTCGAACATGGGCTGGCCCTTCCCCGAGCTCGTGGCCTACGCGGCACGCAACTCCGTCGTCGTGCCCGGTGACGTGCTGGGTTCGGGCACCGTCGGCAACGGCGGATGCCTCGGCGAGCTGTGGGGCCGCGGCAGCGCCCTCCCGCCGCTGGAGCCGGGTGACGAGGTGCGCATGCTGATCGAGGGCGTCGGGGAGATCGTGAACGTCGTGGGTGAGCGCGTGCCGGCGCCGGCCATCCCCCGGGCCCGGACGCGCCCGCGGTTGCGGCACCGCTGAGTCGGACCGCCCCTCCGCACAACGGCGGAGATCCTGCCCGACACCCCGCGGCTCCCACCAGGGCCCCGGCGTGTCAGGGGGGATCTCCGCCGTTGTGCGCGCGCGGGGGACGGGCGGCGCGTGCGCGCGCGGGGGACGGCGGGCGCGGGCGGTGCCCCAGAAGGGCGAGCAGAAAGACGGATGCCGCGACCTCAGGGCCGCGGCATCCGTCTTTCGTGGGGTCAGCCGAGCTCGGCGAACGTCTCCGCGATCCAGTCGGCGGTGAACTCGCCGACGTACTCCAGGTTGTCGATGCCGATGTGCTCGGCGCCGCCCTCCGCCTGGGTGAAGATGCGCAGCTCGCGCTTGGGGGAGTTCACCGCGGCCTCGTACTCGTCGTACGCGTACTTCACCGGGATCTGCCGGTCACCCTCGCCGTGGGTCACCAGGAAGGGCACGGTGATCTTGTCGACCACGCCCTCCAGGCGCATGTTCTTCGTCTTCTCGAGGAAGTCCGCCTCGTCGCTCGCGCCGAACACCCAGTAGACGTGGTCCCAGTAGTGCGGCACGGGGTTCTCGCCCTCGCGGCGGCGACGCGCCTCCTGGACGGCGGCCCAGTCGTAGTTCGCGCCCCACGCGACGGCGAGGGCGATGCGCTTCTCGAACGCGGCGGCGCGCGGGACGTAGTAGCCCCCGAGCGACCAGCCGACCAGGCCGACCTTCTTCGGGTCGACGCCGAGCTCCGCGGCGTTCTCCTCGACCCAGTCCATGACGGATGCGGCCCACACCTCGGTGTCGTACCGGGCGTGCAGGTCCCGCATGCGCAGCGCCTCACCGGATCCGGGCGGGTCCATCATCAGCACCGAGATGCCCCGGCGGGCCATCTGCTGCGGGAACCGGGAGGTGTACATCATCTCCTTGGTGGAATCGAGGCCGTTCCACATCACGATGAGCGGACGCGGCCCGTCCCCGGGCGCCCGGTAGAAGTAGCCCGGCAGGGCGGACCCGGCCGGCGCGTCGTCGCCCTTGTAGGGCACGTCCACCGTGGTCAGCGGCACGCCGCCGAGTTCCACGTGCTTGAGCAGCAGGTCGATCGACTGCTGGTACGCGGCCTTGCGGCCCTCCCACTTCGGGGACTGCAGTCGCTCGGACTGCGAGGTGTACAGCGCCGCGCGGTAGTACTTGTCGGATGCGGAGAGCTTCCAGCCGCGTGCCTCGTCGGTCTGGGCGGCGGCGAGGAGGCGGTCGGCGACGGCCTTCCAGGAGGCGTACAGCAGCTCGGTACCCACGTCGTCGCCCTGCTGGGACGCCTCGAGCACGGGGCGGGCGGCCTTGTCGACCTCGTCGATGAAGCCACCGTTGTTGAGCGAGGCGACGACCGCCATGCTCCACACGTAGTTGGTCGGGTAGTACATGAACATAGGGAGAGCTCCTTCGGGGGTACTGCTGGTCGGGGGAAGGTCAGTGGGGGAGTGCGGACGCGGTGGGATGCTGCGCGGAGCGCACCGCCTCGGAGAGGAAGGTGGCGACGCCGGAGCGGAATTGCCCGCCGTCCACGCCGATCTCGGCGCCGGTGACGTAGGCGGCCGCATCCGAGAGCAGGAACACCACGACGTTGGCGACCTCTTCGGGCTCGCCGCCGCGGTGCAGCGGCGCGATCGTCACGTTGGCGTCCAGGAAGGGTGCGGGCGCGTCGGCGGTCATCTCGGTGCGGATGTACCCCGGGTGGACGATGTTCACTCGGATGCCGCGGGGCCCGAGCTCCGTCACGCACGAGTGGGTGAGGCCGCGCAGCGCCCACTTGCTGGTCGTGTACGCGGCGGTGTAATGCCCGGTGAGCCCTGCGGCGGAGCCGATGTTCACGATCGAGGAACCCGGGCCCATGAGCGGGAGGAGGGCCTGGATGCCCAGCATGGGGCCGGTGACGTTGATCGAGAGGACGCGGTCCCAGTCCTCGCGGACGACGTCGCCGATGCGGGTGCGCTGGGTCACGCCGGCATTGTTGACGAGTCCCTTCACCGCACGCCCGGCCAGGGAGTCGGCGAGGTCCTGCCACGCCTCCTCGGACGTCACGTCCAGGCGCCGGTAGGTCACCGACCCCGGCAGGCCGTCCGCCGCGGCCCGCAGGTCGGGGGCGTCCTCCCGTACATCGGCGGCGATGACGTCGGCACCGTTCGCGGCGAGCAGGAGCGCCTCCTGCGCGCCCTGGCCCCCGGCGGCACCGGTGACGACGAAGAGGTTGCCGGAGAGCCCCGGAAGCGCGACGCCGCCCGCGCCCTGCGGGGAGGATGCCGCGATCATGCGCGCACCGGTCCGGGACGGTCCAGGAGTTCGATGAGATTGCCTTCCGGGTCGGTGACGAAAGCGAAGCGCACCCCGGGTTCGGGCGAATCCCCGGGCGGGGTGAGGATGGTGGCGCCGGCGGCGACCACCTGGGCGAACGCGGCGTCGAGGTCGTCCACCCGCAGGCACACGTGCGCCCAGCCGCGGTCCAGCAGCGCGTCCGGCGGCGTCGCGGCGGCACCGCGGACGGAGGCCGAACCGCGCCGCTCCAGCAGCTCGATGGCGATGTCGTCGGGACCCAGGAGGAAGACGCCCCGCAGGCCGACCGGCGCGATCTCGAACGGCCGCGCCGTCGGGAAGCCGAAGGCGCGCTGGTACCAGTCCCGCTGCGCGTCCAGGTCCCCGACGGAGACACCGATGTGGTCGACGTGCATGGTCCGGCTCAGCCCTGGGGTCCGTGCAGCATCAGCCCGTCGCGGACGTCCTCGGGGAGCACCTCGAGCACGTCCGCGCCGAAGCATCCGTCCACGAGGATGAACGCCACCCGGGCGACGTCCTCGCCGCGGTTGGCCCACGCGTGGTCGGTGCCCCGCTGGACGACGATGTCGCCGGCGCGCGCGGTGACCTCGCTGTCGTCGAGCACGAGGGTGATCTCCCCCTCCAGCACGATGCCGTAGTCGATCGATTCGGTGCGGTGCACGGGCGACTGGAGGCCGCGGGCGTCGAGGTGCCCCGGCAGGAACTCGTTGATCCGGATGCGGGTGCCCCGGACGGGCGGCGGGACGGTGATCTCCCCGATCGTCGGGTCGGTGAAGGCCGCGCCGATCGCCGCCGGTGCACCGGCCGTCTCCCACACCTCGTGGAAGGCCACCCCGTCCTGGGGGAGCTCCCGCGTGACGGGGACGGGGGCGTCGCTGACGACGACCGAGACCCCCGCCGCGTCGTGCCCGGTGACGATGCGACGCGGGGTGCGGAACCGGCTCACGGAGCCGGGACCAGCGCCATCAGCGCCTGACCCATGACGCGTCCGGGGTCGGCACCGGGGGTGCCCGGGTTCAGCTCCCAGTGCGCGAGCTGCAGGGAGGCGTCGACGACGCCCTTCACCCGCGGGATGCGGCGCGCCTCGAACGCGTTCAGCAGTTCCTCGAGGTCGCCCTCCTGGGTGACGTACTCCGCGAACAGCAGGGAGTCCTCCACGCACTGCGCGGCGCCCTGGGCGATCAGCGGCGGAACCGCGTGCACGACCTCGCCGAGTGCGACGACACGCCCCTGGTGCCAGGTGTCCGTCGCGAAGATCCACTCGATCTCCTGGAAGTTCAGGAAGGTGTCCTCGGTGATCGACTCGCGCAGGTAGTCGAACGGGCCGTGGAAGTTCGCCATGAGGCGCTTGACCTCCTGCCAGTCCGGCAGGCCGTTGTCCGTGCGCTCCGGTCGGCAGAGCACGAAGATGTAGCACTGGTCGGCGCTCACCGGGGTGTAGCCCACCTTGTAGGCGCCGCCGTCGTCCTCGAACGGGTAGGCGATCCCGCCGGTCATCTCGGGAAGACGCGAGGTGACCGCTCGCCAGATGCCCAGCCCCGAGGGTGCGCGGTCCTCGGTGATGCCGAGCGCGGGACGCGTCTTGGACTTGATCCCCTCGGCGACGATGATGAGGTCCCACGTCTCGGTCGTGCCGTCGGAGAGCACGGAGGTGGCGGAGTCCGCCTGCTGGTCGAACGAGACCAGTTCGCGGCCGAGGCGGATCTCCACGCCGAGCGACTCGGCCTTCTGCACGAGGATCTCGTGCAGATCGGGGCGCAGGGCGCCGATGGTCGCGGGCAGGTCCTCGCCGCCGGTGCGCGGGGTCGGCATCTCCGCCATCACCCGGCCGTCCGCGAAGTAGAGGGTGAGGGAGTTCTCCGGCTGGCCCTTCTCGAGGATCTCGTCCAGGACGCCGAGCTCGCGGAACACCCGCAGGGCGTTGCCCTGGATGGTCAGGCCGTGACCGACGCGGGCCCACGCCTTGGCGCGCTCCACCAGGGTCACTTTCACGTCGCGCTGTGCCAGCGCGATCGCGGCGGTGAGGCCGGTGAATCCACCGCCGACGATGAGCACATTCCGAACCGACATCTTCGTCTCCCACTTCCGGGTGCGACACCGCACCCTGGGGAAGACGCTAGGGGCGCCGGGTCCGTGCCGCCCATCGGCCGGTCCGATGCCTGCTATCGGATGATCAGGAAGGCACGGTCGCGCCCGGGGCGAGCGTCCGGGCGGCGAGTTCGCGGAACCACGCGTGGGCGGGATCGTGCGTGTGGGCGGGGTGCCACCACATGCGCAGGATCAGCTCGACCGGGTCGAACGGCGTGGGGATGGCGACCGTCCCGGTCACCGCCGCGTTCCGCTCCACGAGGCGACGGGGGACCAGTCCGATGAGGTCGGTCCCGCCGACGATCAACGGGACGGAGACGAGGGTGGACGTGGTCACCCGCACGCGGGGGTGCAGGTCCAGTTCATGCAGCCGGCGCTCGATCGGCATGACGTGCGCTCGGCCGAAGTCGCAGCGGATGAAGGGGCTCGCGAGGAAGTCCGCCTCCGAGATCGTGCCGTCGGCCACACGGGGGTTGTCGCGGTCCGCGACCACGACGTACTCGTCGCGGAGCACCTCGAACCCCTCCGCGTGGATGCCGATACCCGGGGTCAGCACGACGAAGTCATGGGCGAGCAGGTGCCGCTCGGCATCCGTCGGCTCGGGGGGCAGTTTCAGGAAATCGAACCGGACGCCCGGTGCGGCGGCGGAGGCCAGGTCGAACAGCGGGCGCAGCTCGATCGCCGCGTAGTCGGAGATCTGGATGCTGAAGCGGCGCCGGCTGGTGGCCGGGTCGAAGAGCTCGTCCTGCCCCAGCGCCTGCGCGAGCAGGGGCAGCGTGAGCTGGACCTGGGGCAGGATCTCGCGGGCCAGCGGGGTGAGCTCGTAGTCCCGGCCCACCCGGACGAGCAACTCGTCCTGGAACACCGTGCGCAACCGGGCCAGGGCCGAGGACATGGTCGACTGGCCGAGGCCGATGCGTTCACCCGCCCGGGTGACGTTCGCCTCCTCCAAGAGGGCGCGCAGCGCGATGAGCAGGTTCAGATCCGGATCACCGTTAGCCACAGATGCATGGTATCCGGACCACGCATGGCCGCCGTGGGCGCGGCGTCATACATTCATGGAGTCGCGCCCTGCGCACCCACCTGCATCCCCGAAGGAAGGTCGAAGATGACTGAGCGGCTCGTTTCCCATCTGCGCTACGCAGCGCTGGCGGTTCCCGACTACGAGGAGGAGCGCGACTTCTTCATCCGGCACTGGGGCCTGACCGAGGCGCACTCCGAGGACGGTCTGACCTACCTCGCGGCCGAGGGGTCCTCCGAGCCGTTCATCCTGCGGCTGCGCCGTGACGAGAAGCGCATCGATCTGGCCGGTTTCGGCGTGCGCGACCGTGCCGACATCCACGCGCTCGCGGACAAACTGCGCGCCGAGGACGTGCAGTTCGTGCACGAGCCCCAGGAGCTGACCGGGTTCAGCGGCGGTTACGGCTTCCGGGTGTTCGACGGCGACGGCCGGGTCCTGGAGTTCTCGACCGGTTATCAGCAGCGCGAGGCCCGCAAGATCCGCGAGCGTGAGCCGATCCCGGCGCAGCTGTCGCACTTCGTGTTCAACTCGTCCGACCTGAACCGGACCGCCCAGTGGTACGTCGACCACCTCGACTTCACGATCTCGGACTCGCTGGTGCGTCCCGACGGCACGGACATGATGCACTTCATGCGGTGCAACCCGAACCACCACTCGATCGCCATCGCGACCGGGCCGCACCACTCGCTGCACCACCTCTCGTTCGAGATGCGCGGGATCGAGGAATGGATGCGGGGCGCGGGCAAGATCCTGCGCTCCGGGGCGCGCATGATCTGGGGACCGGGCCGGCACAACGCGGGCGACAACACGTTCGCCTATTTCCTCTCGCCCGCCGGCAACACGATCGAGTACACGACCGAGCTGCAGGTGCTCGACGAGAAGAACTGGACGCCCGGCCGCCACGACATCTCCCACCTGTCCACACAGGACCAGTGGGGCACCGCGGCCGTGATGAGTGAGCTCGTCGCGCGCGAGTCGTTCAACGACATCGACAAGGGCCTGTTCGTCGCTCCGCCGGTCTGACCGCGCCGCACGGCAGCAGACGAGGCTGGGGGAGGACGATGCGGCGGCTCGAGGGGAAGACCGCGCTGATCACGGGTATCGGCGGGGGGATGGGCCGTGAGGCGGCGCTGCGGTTCGCGGCCGAGGGCGCGCACGTCGTGGGATGCGACCTGGACGAGCGGGCGCTGACCGAGACGATCGATCTGGCGTGCGCGGTCGGCGGCGCCGTCACCGGCTCCGCGCCCGTCGATGCCGGTGACGCGACGGCGGTGGCGGCGTGGATCGACGAGGCGGCCGCCGCTCACGGCGGCATCGACATCCTCTACAACAACGCCTCCATCCAGCGGTTCGGCGCGATCGACGAGATCAGCGTGGAGGACTGGGACTTCGCGATCGGCATGGAGCTGAACATCGTGTTCTACGCCGTGCGCGCCGCCTGGAAGCACCTCAAGGCTCGCGGCGGGGTCATCGTGAACATCGGTTCGATCGCCGGCACCCGCGGTGTGGAGTTCATGCCGCAGAACGCCCATGGCGCCGCCAAGGCCGGCGTGATCAACCTCACCCAGCAGCTCGCCGTGGAAGGCGGCCCGCACGGCATCCGTGCGGTGTGCATCTCGCCGGGGTTCATCCAGACGCCGGCCACGACCTTCCTGGTCGAGGATCCGCCGCCCGCGTTGCGGGCCACCTGGGACCGCATCCCGCTCCGGCGGGTGGGACAGCCGGCCGACGTGGTCAGTGCGGCCGTGTTCCTCGCCTCGGACGAGGCCGCCTGGATCACGGGAGTGAACCTGGTGGTCGACGGTGGCGGGTCCGTGCTCGGATGAGGGGCGCCGCACCGCGACGTTCCGTCGCTCCCGCCCGAACCGGGCTCACCACGCCGATGCTGGTGGGTCTCGGCGGGCTGGCCATGCTGGGACCGTTCGCGACGGACGCGTTCCTGCCTGCGCTGCCGAGCATCGCCGGCGAGTTCGCCGTCTCCGCCGGCGCCGCCCAGCTGACCCTGAGCGGCGTGACCATCGGGATGGCGGTCGGGCAGTTGGTCTCCGGACCCCTGTCCGATGCGATCGGACGGCGGATGCCGCTGCTCGGCGGGAGCGCCGCCCTCGCGGTCTTCTCGCTGCTCGCTGCGGTGGCCCCTTCGCTGCCGGTCCTGACGCTGGCGTGCCTGGTCCTGGGCTTCGGCGCCGCCGCCGGCGCGACGGTTGCGCGGGCGGTGGTGGCCGATCTCGAGACCGGGTCGGCGCTCACCCGAGGATTCGCGCTGCTCGGTTCCGCCATGGCCCTCGGTCCCGTGATCGCACCGGTCGTGGGTGTGGCGCTGATGCTGCTGTGGGGATGGCGGGGCGTCTTCACGGGCATGGCCGTCCTCGCCGCCCTGTCGTTCGTGTTCATCGCCGTGCTGGTGCCGGAGTCCCTTCCCCGATCCCGCCGCGTCCGAGGCGGGATCCGGGCGGTGCCGGCCGCCGTGGCCGCCGCGGCGCGGACGCGCACATTCTGGTGCGGGGCGCTGGTGGTGTGGTTCGCCTTCGCGGCCACCTTCGCCTACATCGCGGCGTCTCCGTACGTGATCCAGGAGATGCTGGGGTTCAGCCCCGTGGGGTACGCGGGCGCCTTCGCCGTCAACGGTGCCGGCGTCGTGGTGGCGGGCCTGATCGCCGCGCGACTCGCCCGGCGGCTGGAGCCTCAGCGGATCGTGGTGCTGGGCTTGTCGGCCCTCACCGTCGGCGTGGTCCTGGTGGTGGCCGCGGTCGCTGCGGGGATGGTGACGGCGTGGCTCGTCCTGCCCGGCTTCTTCCTCATCGCCGCATCCTGCGGGTTCTATATCGGTCCGAGCCTGGCGCTGGCCGTGCACGAGTTACGGAGGACGGCCGGGACGGCGCTGGCCCTGGTCGGGGCGGTGCAGTTCGCGATCGCCGGTCTCGTCTCCCCCCTGGCGGTGCTGGGGGGCCCGGGCGATCTCACGCCGCTCGCCGTCATCCTCGCGGTGGGCACGCTCCTGGCGTGGTGCGGGTGGGCGGCGTTCCGCCCGCGCGCACCTCTCTCCGCCTGATCCCTGGTATCCCGCTGGGCGCGTGGCCCGCGCCCGCGCCGATTCGTAGGCTGACGGTACGGAGGTTCGACGATGACCCAGACCGCACCCGCGTTCACCGGCAGGCTCGCGACGCCCGCCGACGACGACTTCGACGAGGTCGTGCTCGGCCGCGTCTTCAACGCGCGCCGACCCGTCCGTCGTCCCGACGCGGTCCTGCTCGCGCGCACCGAGGACGACGTCCTCGCCGGGGTCCGCCTGGCCGCGGAGAAGGGCTGGACGGTCGCGGTACGCTCGGGCGGCCATGCCTGGGCGGCGTGGAGCGTCCGGGACGGCGGGCTCCTCATCGATCTGGGCGACTTCCGCGGGATCGACTACGACGCGGCCACCGGCATCGTTCGTGCCACCCCGTCCACGAAGGGCGGGGAGGAGCTCAGCCCGTTCCTCGAGGAGCGCGGCCGGTTCTTCAACGGCGGGCACTGCCCGACCGTCGGCATCGGCGGGTTCCTGCTGCAGGGCGGTCAGGGCTGGAACCAACGCGGTTGGGGCTGGGCCGCGGAGAATCTCGTCGCCATCGACGTCGTGACCGCCGACGGCGAACTCGTCCGCGCCGACGAGTCGCACAACGCCGACCTCTTCTGGGCGGCGCGCGGCGCCGGTCCCGCCTTCCCCGGCATCGTGACCCGGTTCCACCTGCGTACCCGTGCCCTGCCGGGCGGCATCGCGCACACGGTGCAGGCCTTCCGCCCGGCGGAGTTCACCGAGGTCATGACGTGGATGTACGAGGCCACGCACCGCATCCCGGGCAATGTCGAGATCGTGGTGGTGGGCAAGCACCTCCCGGACGAGCACGGCGAGCCCGGGTTCGTCGTGACCGGACTCGCCTTCGGCGACTCGCTCGAACACGCGCAGGCGTCCCTCGACGTCTTCCGGGAGAACCCGGCTCTGCCGCGGGCGATCGGCGTGAAGGACGCCGCCCCCGCCACGCTCGCGGAGCTGCGGGAGGAGCAGCTGCGCGCGAACCCCGAGGACCACCACTACCTCACCGACAACGTCTGGCTCGAGGGCGAGCCCAGCGACGTGGTGGAACGCATCCGCCCGCTCTTCACGGAGCGGCCGGCGAAGAAGGCGTTCTCCATCTGGATGTCGAACACCCCCACGCGTCCGCTGCCGGACATGGCGTTCTCCCTGCACACCGGTGCCTACGTGGCGACCTACTGCTGCTACGAGGATCCCGCCGAGGAGGACGCCCACCGTGCCTGGATGGCTGCCGCCCTCGCCGAGGTGCAGCCGGTGACGGCCGGACAGTACCTGGGTGACAGCGACTTCACCACCCGGCAGCTGCGCTTCATGACCGACGAGGCCTACCAGCGCCTGCAGGCCGTGATCGCCCACCGTGACCCCGGGGGCCGCTTCGCGCGGTACCTCGCTGCCGACCCCGAGACCCTCAACCGCAACCACTGGGAGCTGTGACACCATGACCCGCATCCACTTCGCCGCCGACCACGGCGGATACGTCCTCGGCCGTGCGCTCGAGGCACGCGCCGTCGCCGCCGGCTTCGACGTCGTCTGGCACGGCGCCGACGACCTCGACCCGGGCGACGACTACCCTGTCTTCGCCATCCGTGTCGCCCGCGCAGTGGTGGAGGAGCAGGATGCCGGGGTCGACTCCTTCGGGGTCCTCGTCGTCGACGAGGGCTTCGCCGGCGTCGTCGCGGCCAACAAGGTCAACGGCGCCCGCGCGGTGACGGCGGCGAGCCCCCGTGCCGCCGTCGCGACCCGCGAGATCATCGACGCGAACGTGCTGGTCTTCGACGGCATCGCCTTCGAGGAGTCCGCGTGGCTGAGCGTCAGCGCGTTCGTGACCGCGAGCATGCCGCACGTCGTGGACCACGGCCGGCGGATCCTGCAGATCGAGGAGTTCGAGAACGCGGGCACCGTCGAAGGATGGGCGGTCCAGCTGGAGACCGAGCAGATCGCCGTCCAGCACGGCTGAGGCTGGTCGCGCGCGGCCCCGCTCAGTACGCTCGCCACGAGACCGATGAGCCGGCGCACCTCGGGCGCGCCTCGAGGAGGTATCCATGAGCCGCGCAGCCCTGTACGACCGGACCGGGGACCCGGGCGTCCTCTACGTCGGCGAGGTGGAGGACGCCGCCCCCGGCCCCGGGAAGGTCGCCGTCCGGGTCCGGGCGGCGGGTCTCAATCCCTTCGACGCCAAGGTGCGCAGCGGATTCATCCCGACGAAGGCGGCCTTCCCCCGCCGGATCGGCGGCGACCTCGCGGGCACGGTGGAGGCCGTCGGCGACGGTGCCGTGTACTGGGACGGATCGCCCGTGACGGTCGGGGACGAGGTGCTGGGCCGGGCGGCGGGCGCGGTCGGCGAGCGGGTGCTGGCGTCGGCATCCGAGCTCACCCGGCGGCCCGAGGGGCTGCCCGCGGAGGTCGCCGGAGGGCTCGACGTCGCCGCGCTCACCGCGCTGTCGTGCCGTGTGACGGTCCCCGTCGACGAGAGCGACACCGTGCTGGTCGGCGGAGCCGCCGGTGCGGTGGGCTTCCTCGCCGCCCAGCTGGCGCGCGCCGCCGGCGCCCGGGTGGTGGGCACCGCCTCGCCCCGCAACCACGACCTGCTGCGATCGGTGGGGATCGAACCGGTCGCCTACGGGGACGGTCTGGCGGAGCGGCTGGAGGAGTTCGCGCCGTTCACCGCCGTCTACGACTGCCACGGCCGGGACGCGCTCGACGCGGGCGTCGAACTCGGCGTCCCGGTCGGACGCATGGTCGCCATCGCCGCCTACGGCGCCGGGGAGCAGCTCGGCGTGCACGAGGCGGAGCGATCCGCGCGCACGGCGGAGAACCTGGCCTGGATCGCTGAGGACATCGTGGCCGGACGCATCGTGGCGCCGGTCGCCGCGACGTACCCGCTCGACGACGTGGTCGCCGCCTTCGCCGCGCTGGAGGGGGCGCACGCCCCCGGGAAGATCGTGGTCATCCCCTGAGCCGCGCAGGCGTGGGGTGCGCGCCGCACCGCCACGCCCGCGCGCCGCGCTTCGCTAGGCCCTCCACACGGTCTGCAGGTTGCAGAACTCCCGGATGCCGGCAGCGGCGAGCTCGCGTCCGACGCCCGAGTCCTTCACACCCCCGAAGGGAAGCTCGGGGTGAGAGGCGGTCATGCCGTTGACGAAGACCGCGCCGGCGTCGAGGGCGCCCACGAACCAGTCCTGCTGGTCCGGGTCGCGGGTCCAGACCGATGAGCTGAGACCGAACGTCGTCCCGTTCGCGACGCGCAGCGCCTCCTGCTGGTCCGCGACCCGGTGCACCGTCGCCACCGGACCGAACGCCTCCTCCAGATACAGCCGCATGGCGGGTGTCACGTCCGTGAGCACGGTCGGCGCGTAGAACCATCCCGGACGCTCCGGGACGTACCCTCCGGTCAGGGCCGTCGCGCCCTGGGCCAGGGCGTCCGCGACCTGCTCGGCCAGTTCGTTCCGGCCGGACTCGGTCGCGAGGGGGCCGATGTCCGTGGCGGCATCGAGGGGGTCGCCGACGGTGAGGGCGGCCACGCCCTCGGTGAACCGGCGGACGAACTCCTCGTACACGTCGGTGTGCACGATGAAGCGCTTCGCCGCGATGCAGGACTGCCCGTTGTTCTGGTTGCGGGCGGTGACGGCGACGGCGGCCGCGCGCTCGATGTCCGCGCTCGGCATCACGATGAAGGGGTCCGACCCGCCGAGTTCCAGCACGACGTGCTTGACCTCGGATCCGGCGATCGCGGCGAGGGAGCGCCCGGCGGGCTCGGAACCGGTCAGGGTCGCGGCCTTCACGCGCGGATCCCGCAGCACGTTCTCCACCCGGGACGCCGGGATGAGCAGCGAATGGAAGGCTCCCGTCGGGAAACCGGCGCGCTCGAAGAGCGTGTCGAGGTACAGAGCGGCCTGCGGCACGTTGGAGGCGTGCTTGAGCAGGCCGGTGTTGCCGGCCATCAGTGCGGGGCCGGCGAAGCGCAGCACCTGCCAGAACGGGTAGTTCCACGGCATGACCGCGAGCACGACGCCGAGGGGGGCGTACCGGGTGCCGGCGGCGGAGGCGCCCACCCTCGCCGGGTCGGCCAGCTGCTCGGGTGCGAGGAACCCCTCGGCGTGCTCGGCGTAGAAACGCAGGCCCTTGGCGCTCTTCAGGATCTCGGCGCGAGCGCCGGCGATCGGGCGGCCCATCTCCACCGTGATGAGGCGGGCGAGCTCCTCGACGTCCTCCTCCAGCAGGTCCGCGGCCGCCCGCATCCACCCCGCGCGCTCCGCGAACGTCGTCCCCTTGAGGGAGTGGTACGCGGCGTCGGCGGCGGCGATGCGCCGTTCGACCTCGGTGTCGTCGTGCGCCTCGAACTCCTGCTCGGTCCGGCCGGTGAACGGATTGACGGTGGCGATGGGCATGCGGGCACACTCCTGCGTCGATGGGTGAGTCGTGGCGAGCGTACGGCTCCCGGTGCTGCCGAGGCCATCGTCCTCGGCGATGCAACCCATGGCCGGACCGGGGCACGGGTTGGTGCGGGGGCGTATCCCCGCCTGAGCCGGATCCGACACCCTCCCCGGCCGATGCCAGCCATGGGCCGGGGGCGGTGTCGCCCCGGTGTGCGCCCGGCGAGGATGGGGGCGCCGACAAAGGAGTTCTCATGCGTTTCGTCGATCTGTCGATGCCCCTCGACGATGTGATCCCCGTCGATCCGCCGTTCCTCCGGCCCAAGATCGAGTACAAGGACCACATCGGCGGCCGGACGGACATGCACGCCATGTACGGCATCCGCCCCGACCAGCTGCTCGACGAGCAGGGGCTCGCAGCGGAGACCGTGACGATCACCACGCACGCCGGCACGCACGTCGACGCGCCCTGGCACTACCACCCGACGATGAACAACGGCGAGCGGGCATGGACCATCGACGAGGTGCCGATCGACTGGTTCTTCCGCCCGGGGGTCAAGCTCGATCTGCGTCACCTGCCCAGCGGTCACCTGGTCACCCCGGCCGACATCGACGCCGAACTCGAGCGCATCGGGTACGAGCTGCAGCCCTTCGACATCGTCCTGGCCAACACGGTCGCGGCCGCGGCCTACGGGCGCGACGACTACATCGACACCGGCATCGGCTTCGGCCGGGACGCCACCCTGCACCTCACCGGGCAGGGGGTGCGCGTGGTCGGTACCGACGCGTGGGGCTGGGACCTCCCGGTCAGCATCAACCGGCGGCAGTTCGAGGAGACCGGCGATCCGTCGATCGTCTGGGAGGGGCACAAGGCGGGTGCCGAGGTCGGCTACTGCCAGATCGAGAAACTGCAGCACCTCGAGGACCTGCCCCCGTTCGGGTTCACCGTCGCGTGCTTCCCGGCCAAGGTCCGCGGCGCGTCCGCGGGGTGGACCCGCGCGGTCGCGATCTTCGACGAATGACCACCGGCCGGCGCCCGCCGGCCGGCCCACCCACCATCCGCACCCGTGAAAGGACCACCCATGGCCTTCGTATGCAGCGCGACCTGGACCGCCAAGCCCGGACAGGAGGACACCGTGCGCGACGCGCTCGAGAAGCTCTCCCCGGCGTCCCGGGACGAGCCCGGCAACATCTACTACCAGGCCTACCAGAGCCCGGAGGAGCCGAACGTCTTCCGCATCTTCGAGGTCTACACCGACGAGGAGGCCTTCAAGGCGCACGGCACCTATCCGCACTTCGAGCAGTGGGCGCTCGGACAGGCAATCCCGGCACTGGAGGTCCGGCAGCGCGACTTCTATACGACGCTGGACGCGTGATGCCCCGCTTCGCGCGCTATATCGAGAACGGAATCACCCACACCGGCATCGTCCACCACGGCTGCGTGCAGGACCTCCCCGGGGACCCCGACATCCTCGCGCTCCTGCAGGCGCCCGCCGACGTCCGCCGCGACGTCGTGGTGCGGGCGGGCAAGCAGCAGCGCAGGCCGATCCCGGACGCCACCTTCGCGGTCCCCGTGCAGCCGCGTGCGATGCGCGACTTCCTCGCCTTCGAGGGCCACATCGCGGGGATGAAGAAGGGCGAGCCGGGCGACGGCACCGTCCCCGAGCAGTGGTACGAGGCACCCGCGTTCCTGTTCATGAACCCGTGGTCCGTGGTGCCGACGGGCGCCGGCATCCCGATGCCGCCGTTCACCCGGAAGCTCGACTTCGAGCTGGAGGTGGCAGCCATCGTGAAGAACACGGTCCGGGACGTGCCCATCGAGGAGGCGGCGGGGCACATCGCGGGGTACTGCATCTTCAACGACTGGAGCGCCCGTGACATCCAGGGCGCGGAGATGCGCATCGGTCTCGGCCCCGCCAAGGGCAAGGACTTCGCCAACACGCTCGGCCCCTGGATCACGACCCCCGAGGAGCTGGAGCCGTTCCGCGAGGGGGACAGGTTCGCCCTGGAGATGTCCGTGTCCGTCAACGGGGAGGTCATCGGCACCGACAACCTCCGCAACATGTCGTGGTCGTTCGAGGAGATGCTCGTCCACGCGTCGCGGGACGCGTGGGTCGGCGCCGGCGACGTGCTCGCCAGCGGCACGGCCTCGACCGGTGCACTGTCCGAGCGCTGGAGCCGTACCGGAGAGCTCGACCCGCCGCCGCTGCAGGTCGGCGACGTCGTCACCATGACGGTGGAAGGGCTCGGCAGCATCGAGAACCGCATCGTCGAGACGGTGAGCCCCGGCCACACGGTCCCGCGCGCGCGACGCACCTACGGCCCCGACCGCCTCTGAGCCGCCCGCGTCCCGTGCGTCCGCCCCTCCGCGGGCGCGCGGGCCGGTTGGCTATGCTGAGTCCGGGGCGCGGAGGGGCGAATTCGACAGCATGGGTGATCTGCGGGACATCGACATCAACCTCATCGTCGTCTTCGACGCGATCCTCACCGAGCGCAGCCTCACCCGGGCCGGCGAGGCGATCGGACTGACCCAGCCCGCCGTCAGCGGGGCGGTCGCCAAGCTGCGCAAACTCCTCGACGACCCGCTCCTGGTGCGCAGCGGCCGCACCTTCACCCTCACCCCGCGCGCCCTCGCCCTCCAGCCGATCGTGCGCGAGGCCGTCATCGAGGTCGGGCGGACGTTCAACCTGCGGCCGTTGTTCGATCCGCTCACGAGCGATCGTCAGTTCCGGCTGACCGCATCCGACTACGCGCTGTCCGTCATGACCGCCCCACTGCTGCGGGTGCTGGAGACCGAGGCGCCCGGCGTCTCGGTCGAGTTCGGGTCACTGAACAACATCGGACCGGTCGATCTCCTCCGCGAGGACGTCGCCATCGCCTCCGCCGCGCATGGCGTGCCGGGTAAGCGTCAGTCCCTGTTCTCCGACGCCATGACCTGCATCGTCCGGCGTGATCATCCCCGTCTCAAGGACGGTGCGCTGACCCTCGAAGACCTCGCCGAGCTTCCGTACGTGCAGGTCGTTTTCGCCCCGCACGTCGTGATGTTCGCGGACGACGCGCTCGCCGCCGCATCCGTCCGGCCGCCGGTGGCACGCAGCGTCTCGGGATTCCTGCCCGTACCCTTCCTCGTGTCCGGAACCGACATGTTCGGGTTCGTCCCGGCGCGTCTCGCCGACCGGTACGCGGACGATCTCGATCTGCAGATCGCCCGCATCCCGCTGCAGCTGTCCACCCTGGTGGAGTCCGCGTTCTGGCACCCGTCCCGCACGAACGAGCCGGCGCTGCGCTGGTTCCTCGGCATCCTCCGCACCGTCGCCGAGCGCGTGGAGTTCGGCTCCGACACCGATCCGGACGCCGAGGCCGAGCGGTGGGGCGACCGGCCCGCCGGCTGACGCGGACGCACGGGCGATGGCTGGTATCCCGGCCGCAGGCTTCGCGCGCCCGCATCGTCTCCCTAGCGTGAGGCACGTCCGCCGGAGCGCCCGGCGGGACGGGAGGACGACCATGATCGAGAGCGCGCTGCACGCCATGTTCTCGTGCGAAGGGCAGGTGGCGATCGTCACCGGCGGTGCGACCGGTATCGGACGCGGATGCGCCGACGCGCTCGCCGCCGCCGGGGCGCACGTCGTGATCGCCGGGCTCGCCGGCAGCGAACCACGGCGCGCGGCGGAGGAGATCACCGCCGCCGGTGGCAGCGCGAGCGGGGTGGACTGCGACGTCACGGATGCCGGTGCACTCGGTGATCTCGTCGCCGGAACGGTCGCCCGGTGGGGACGCATCGACACCGTGCTCGCTAACGCCGGGGTGGCGCTGGACGACCCCGCGGCGCCCGACCCGCTGGACCGGCTCGACCGGATGTACGAGCTGCACGTGCGATCGGTCGCCCTGCTGGCCGAGCACACGCTCCCGGTGATGGCGGACGGCGGCGGTGGCACCTTCCTGGTCATGTCGAGTCTCGCCGGACTCCGCGGGAACAGCGTGATCGGCGGATACGGCGTGACGAAGGCCGCGAACGCCCAGCTCGCCCGCAACATCGCGGTGCAGTGGGGTCCGCGCGGCATCCGTGCGAACGCCCTGTCGCCCGGTGTGATCGCCACCGACTTCGCCCGGCCGATCACCGCGGACCCGCAGGCGGCCGCCGTCCGTCTGGCCAAGACCCCGCTCGGGCGCTTCGGCGACCCCGTGGAGGTGGGGGCCACGGTCGTCTGGCTGGCATCGTGGGGAGGCGCGTTCGTGAGCGGTCAGAACATCGTCATCGACGGCGGGACGCTCATCGCGGACTGACCCGCACCGCGCTATCCCGGTGGCCCTCCGCCCCGCGGGGCCGCGCCCCTTCTCATCGAACTCGCCGATAGCAGCCATCGGGCCCCTTGCGTTCCGCGCGCGTCGGCGGCCTGGTGTGATGAAGCGCTGGCATAGAAGCCAGTACCCGAAGAGGCGAAGGCGCCGACAGCTCGGTCCTCGCCTCCTGACACAGCAGGAGTGTCTCGTGAGATCACAGAAGAAGTTCGCGATCGCGGCCGGGGTGGCCGCCTTCGCACTCGCCCTCAGCGCCTGTTCCAGCGGCGACGCCGGCGACACCACGGAAACCACCGCACCCGCAGCCGAGATCAGCGCCGAGGCACAGGCCGCTCTCGACCGCGCCTACGAGGGCATCGGCTCCGACCTGGCCGAGCTCGCCGCCGTCGCACCGGAGGACGGGCTCAACCTCTACATCATGTCGTGCGGCGAGGCCATCGCGACCTGTTCCGCACCCGCGTCGTTCATGGCCGAGGCTGGTGAGACGGCCGGATGGAACTCCACCATCGTCGACGGGAAGCTCAACCCCGAGGGCTTCGCCACGGCGATCCGCCAGGCGGTGGCCGGCGGCGCCGACGTCCTCATCCCCGTCGGCATCTCCTGCAGTGCCGCGGCCGCGGCGTTCCAGGAGGCCAAGGACGCCGGCATCACGATCGTCGGAGGCGGCGGCGTGGACGACTGCTCCCCGCAGCTGTGGGACTCGCAGCGCCTCTGGCTCGAGGACGCACCTGTGCCGAGCCCCTTCATGGCGATGGGCGTGCTGCAGGCGGACTACGTGTTCGGCAAGACCGACGGCGACCCGAAGACCGTCGTGGTGAACATGACCAGCAACCCGTGGGGCGGCATGGTGACCGCGGCCTTCCAGGACGAGCTCAAGGCCCTCGGCGGCGGCGAGGTCGTCGAGGTCGTCGACGTCTCCGACTCCGAGGGTGCCGACGGCACCCTGAACCAGAAGGTCGTCAGCGTCCTCCTGGCCAACCCCGACGCGAACTCGCTCGTCATGCCGACCGACGGCTACCTCGTGAACGGCCTCGCCGCAGCGATCGATCAGGCCGGCCTCGCGGACAAGCTCGTCGTCGTCGGTGGCTTCGGCTCCGAGGGCGCGCTCGACATGATCCGCAACGGTCAGCCCGGCATCACGGCCACCGTCGGCCAGGCGCAGGTCTGGGAGTCCTGGGGTTCCGTGGACACCGCCATCCGCGCCCGTGCCGGCGAGGACGTCGCGTACATCGGCCAGACGGTCCAGGTGGTCGACAAGGACCACAACATGCCGAAGTCCGGACCGTACGACGGCAACATCGACTGGAAGTCGAAGTTCCTCGAAGCGTGGGGCAAGTGACCGACGCGATGACGAACCCGGGAGCGGCGGAGAACACCTCCGCCGCTCCCGGCACGCCCGGTGGCGCGGACCTGGCGCTCGACATCCGTCACCTCAGCAAGGACTTCTCCGGCACTCGCGCACTCAACGACGTCTCCCTGAGGGTGCGCCGCGGCACGGTGCACGCGCTCCTCGGGGGCAACGGCTCGGGCAAGTCCACCACCATCAAGATCCTCGCCGGGGTGTACGCGGCGGATGCGGGCGAGCTCGAGATCTTCGGGCGCCCCACCGACCTGCGCGGCTACACGCCGGCGACAGCCCAGCACGCGGGACTCCGTTTCGTGCACCAGGACCTCGGCCTGTTCGACGACCTGTCGATCGAGGAGAACTTCGCCCTGGACAACGGCTATCCGCTGCGCGGCCCCCGCATCGACTGGCGCGGCCTGCGCTCGCGCGTCGCCGCCCTGCTCGACGAGTACGAGCTGGACGTCGACCCCCGCACGCCCGTCCGCAGCCTGCGCCCCTCGGACCAGACCATGGTCGCCATCGCCCGTGCGCTGCAGGACCAGGACGCGTCGCAGGAGCTCCTGCTCGTGCTGGACGAGCCGACCGCGCGCCTGGCGGCCCAGGAGTCCGAGCTGCTCCTCGAGCGGGTACGCCGTCGTGCCGAACTCGGCCAGACGGTCATCATCGTCAGCCACCGGCTCCGTGAGGTGCTGGCCGTCTCCGACGACTACACGATCTACCGCGACGGCCGCGTCGCCGGAGAGCTCGTCGCCCAATCGCCCACCGAGGACGAGCTGATCGAGATCATGGCGGGCCGATCGGTGCGGGCACTGCGCCCCACCGGCGAGGCGGCGCACGCCGAGCGCACGGCCGTCTTCTCCGTTTCGGGGCTGCGCGGCGGCCCGGTGCGCGGCGTCGACCTCACCGTGCACCGCGGGGAGATCCTCGGACTCGCCGGTCTCGTCGGATCCGGCCGCTCCAGCATCCTCAAGATGATCTTCGGCGAACACGCGCCCGAGGCGGGACGCATGGAGCTGAACGGCGCCCCGTACGCGCCGGCGACCATCGGGGACGCCATGTCGGCGGGCGTGGCGCTGGTGCCGGAGGACCGGGCCGGAGAGGCCGCGTTCCCCGACCAGTCCGTCACCGAGAACCTCGCGGTGGCGAGGCTGTCCGAGAACTGGTCGAAGGGCTTCATGCCCCGCGGGCGGGAGCGCAGCACGGCGCAGGCCCTGATCTCCGATTTCGGCGTCAAGGTCGCCGGACCGGACGCCCTCTTCTCCTCGATGTCCGGCGGGAACCAGCAGAAGGTGGTCCTCGCCCGGTGGATGCAGCGCACGCCGGACCTGCTCCTGCTCGACGAACCCACCCAGGGCGTCGACGTCATGAGCCGCGCCGACATCTACGCCATCATCCGCGCCGCCGCCGCCGAAGGCTGCGCCGTCATCGTCGCCTCGAGCGATCTCGGTGAGATCCACGCGCTGTGCGACCGCACCCTCGTCCTCAGCCGCGGCAGGATCTCCGACGAGGTCGCCGCCGGCACCCTCGACGTGGACGGGCTGACCAGCCTGGTCCTCCGCGAGAAAACCGTTCACGACGCCCCCACGGAGGCAACGCCATGACCACCCAGACGAGCACCCCGCCCTCCACGGCGACCGTCTCCATCCCGGTGAAGCGCACGCCCACGCCGGTCCGGCTGCTGGAGAGCTTCGCGCTGCCGCTGCTCGCGATCGTCGTGTTCGCGTTCTTCTCGTTCTTCCCGCTGTCGTCGGCGTCGTTCCCGACGATGAACAACATCAACGTCATCCTGGGCAGCCAGGCCGTCGTCGCCCTGATCGCCATCGCCGCGCTGTTCCCGCTCGTCTGCGGGTACTTCGACTTCTCGCTGGGCGCGGTGGCCATCATGACGCAGGTCATGACCGCCGGCCTGATGTCGGTCTTCGGGCTGCCCCTGTGGCTGTCGATCGTGGTGTCGCTCGTGCTGGGCACCCTGGTGGGCGTCGTGAACGGCTTCTTCGTGACCCGGCTCAACATGAGCCCGTTCGTCACGACGCTCGGTATGTCGATGCTGCTGGCCGGGCTCATGAGCTGGTTCACGGGGGGCCAGACCTTCGTCAGCGGGATCGACCCCGCTCTCATCAAGTTCGGCTCGACGCGGCTGCTCGGCATCCCGGTGGTGTTCTTCATCACGCTGCTGATCGCGGCGATCGCTTGGTACTTCTTCACGCACACGCCGTTCGGCCGTTCCCTGTACGCCATCGGATCGAACGCCACCGCGGCGAAGCTCGTCGGCCTCCCGGTGACGAAGAACGTGTGGTGGAGCTTCATCGTGGCCGGCTTCATCGCGGGCTGCGCGGGCGTCCTGCAGCTCTCCCGGGTGGGCAGCGCCAGCGCCATCGACGGCGGTTCGCTGCTGTTCCCGGCCCTGGCCGCGGTGTTCCTGGGCGCGACCGCCATCCGTCCGGGCTTCTTCAACGTGATCGGCACGATCGTCGGCGCGATCTTCGTGTCGGTGTCGGTGAGCGGTCTGGCCCTGTCGGGGGCGAGCGGCTGGGCGTCGAACGTGTTCAACGGTGCCGCGCTGCTCGCGGCCGTCGGCCTGTCCACCTACCTCGGTCGCCGCAAGCGCACCGGTAGCTGATCCCACCCCTCCCGCCCGCGCACAACGGCGGAGATCATCGGCGACACCCCGGCCCGGCAGCATCCGTGCCGGGGTGTCGGCCCGGGTCTCCGCCGTTGTGCGTGACGGCACGGCGGCCGGGCCGGCGCCGTGGGGCCGTCGGGTGGGGCAGGTGGGTCAGCGCACGCCGCGCATGAGCTTCAGCACGGGCTTCACGCAGAGCACGAGGGCGACACCCAGGGCGATCGCGACGAAGCCCAGGATGGTGAAGTACGGCACCTCATCGTTCGGATCGTAGAACTTGCCGAGCTCGCCGGCGATCGCGGTGCCGAGCGCGACCGACAGGAAGAACAGCGCGATCATCTGGGTGTGGAACACGGCCGGGGCGAGCTTCGTCGACACCGACAGCCCGATCGGGGAGATGAACAGCTCGGCGACGGTGAACACGAACAGGATGCCGATGATGCCCAGCAGCGGGGTGGTGTTCTCGCCCCCGTTCGCCCAGACGAGGAAGAGCAGGAACGCGGCACCCATGATGATCGCGCCGAGCCCGAACTTCACCGGCGTGGACGGCTGGCGGGACCCGAGCTTGGTCCAGACGGCGGCGAAGACGCCGGACAGGATGATGATGAAGATGGGGTTGATCGACTGCACCCACGAGACCGGCATCTCCCACCCGAACAGGTCGCGGTTCAGGCGCACGTCGGAGTAGATGGTGAGCACGGTGAACTGCTGCTGGTACAGCGACCAGAAGCCGACGCTCACGATGAACAGCGGGATGAACGCGAAGACACGGGACCGCTCGATCGGTTCGATGCGGGGCGAGGAGAGCACGACCACGAAGTACGCGATGGCGGCGACGACCGTCACGAGGATCACCACGAGTGCCAGGTTGTCGGCTCGGATGACGCCGGTCACGGTCAGCAGCACGATCGCCGCGACGCCTGCCACGGCGATGCCCGCCCACATCCCGTAACGGCTGCGGGGCAGCGGGTTCGGCACGATCCGCGCGGCGGCCGGAAGGCCCTTGCGGCCGATCGAGTACTGGATGAGGCCGATGCCCATGCCGACGGCGGCGAGGCCGAAGCCCCAGTGGAAGCCCAGCGTGGTCTGCAGGAGCCCCGTCAGCAGGGGGCCGAAGAAGGCCCCCAGGTTGATACCGAGGTAGAAGAGGGAGAACCCGCCGTCGCGGCGGGTGTCCTCGGCGGAGTAGAGCGTGCCCACCACGGAGGTGGCGTTCGCCTTCAGCCCGCCCGAGCCGAGCGCCACCAGCACCAGGCCGACGCCGACGCCGAGCACCCCGGGGATGAGGGCGAGGGCGATGTGCCCGGCCATGATGACCCACGCACTGAAGAACAGCACCCGCTCCGAGCCGAGTAGGCGGTCGGCGATCCACGCGCCGAGGATCGTGGAGAGGTAGACGGCGCCGCCGTAGGCGCCGACGATTCCGGTCGCCACGGACTTGTCGATGCCGAGTCCGCCTTCGGCGGCGGTGTAGTACAGGTAGATCAGCAGGATGCCCTGCATGCCGTAGAAGCTGAAGCGCTCCCACATCTCGACGCCGAACACATGCGCGAGCGCCCACGGCTGCCCGAAGAACCGGGTGTCGCCGTCGGAACTGGTCGCGTAGATGTCCGCAGTGGCGGTGTCGCCGTCCTTCGCCTCGCTCATGAGGTAACGGTACTCCGGCTTCAGTGCGGCAGAGAGGGGTGCGCTTCGTGCGGATCGCGCCGGCTCGGGATGAGCAGCGCGACGACGAGGGCGAACAGCGCGACGAGGCCGCCGAGCACGAACGCCAGGTGGAACGCGTCGGCGGTGGGGATCGGGACACCCTCGAACGGCCGGGTGTTGCCGGCGAGCACCGCGGCGATCACGGCTGCCGCGGTACTGGTCCCCAGCGCCCGGCAGAGCGCGTTCAGTCCGTTCGAGGCACCCGTCTCGGACTGCGGGACGGAGCGCATGATGAGCATCGGCATGGCCGCGTAGCCGAAGCCGATGCCGAAGCCGATCAGGATGTTGGCGACCAGGATGTGCCAGACCTCGCTGACGAACAGCAGGGTGAACGAGTACGCGGCGACGAGGGCGATGGCCCCGAGCACCAGTAGGAGCTTGGGGCCGAAGGTGCGGGAGAGGCGTCCGGACAGCGGGGAGAGGACCATCATCACGAGCCCGGACGGCATCACGATGAGGGATGCGGCCACGAGGGAGAGGCCGAAGCCGGCATCCGTCTCGACCGGCAGCTCGAGCATCTGCGGGAACGCCACGCTCGAGGTGAACAGGGCGAATCCCATCGCGACCGAGGAGATGTTGGTGAACAGCACGGCGGGGCGTGCCGCCGTGCGCAGGTCCAGCAGCGGGTCCGGGACCCGCAGCTGGTACCAGCCCCAGAGGCCCAGCACGAGGAGCCCGCCCAGTCCGCATCCCAGGATCGCGGGAGAGGTCCACCCCCATTCGTTCCCGCGGGACACGGCCAGCAGCACACCGATGAGCCCCACGCTGAGACCGGCCGCGCCGAGGAGGTCGAACCGGCCGGCCGTCCGGAGGACGCTCACCGGCACGATCCACAGCACCAGGACGAAGACGACCGCGCCGAGCCCGGCCGCCAGCCAGAACAGGACGTGCCAGTCGGCGTACTGGGTGACGATCGCGCTGATCGGGAGGCCGATCGCCCCGCCCACCCCGAGGGTGGCGCTGATGAGGGCGATGGCCGGGTCGACGCGTTTCTCGTGCAGCACGTCCCGGAGGATCGAGATGCCGAGCGGGATCACACCGGAGACCGCCCCCTGCAGGGTGCGTCCCACGATCACGCCGATGATCCCCGTCGACAGTGCGGCGATCACCGAGCCCAGCACGAGGAGGGCGAGTAGCACCAGGACGATCCGGCGTTTGCCGTACATGTCGCCGAGGCGGCCGGCGATGGGGGTGATCACGGCGGACGCGAGCAGCGTCGAGGTGATGACCCAGGCGGTGTCGTCTCGGCTCGCATCCAGAAGCTCGGGCAGCTTCGCCTGGATGGGTACGACCAGCGTGAACATGAAGGAGGACGCCATGCCGGCGATCGCGAGGACGGCGACGATCGCTCCCTGCCGAGGCATCCGGGTGAGCTTCCTCCGCCTGTTCTCATCCCGTTCAGCCATCCGATCAGGCTATCTCCGAGACCAGGGGGGTGGTCGCACCGCACCGCCCAGCGGAACCTTCATCTCCGGATCCGTGCCGTCCCCTCGGTGCGGCGCCGCGGGTCGTAGGGTGGGCGGCGTAGGCCCGCGGAGATTCCAGGAGGGGACATGCCGGCACGTCAGCTGCTCCGAGACGACGCCCGGGATACGGGCGCATGACCGAGATCCGCCCCCTCGAGACGCCGGCGCAGGTGGCCGAGGCGAATGCCGTCCTGCGGGCCGTCTGGCAGGGCGACCACGACGCCGTACCGTCGAACACGCTGATCGCCCTCGCTTACGCGGGCAACTACGCGGTGGGGCTCTACGAGGACGGGCGGATGGTGGGTGCGTCCGTCGGCTTCTTCGGACCGCCCGCGGACCTCGTGCTGCACTCGCACGTCACGGGCATCCTGTCCTCCCATCGCGGCCGGGGCCTGGGGAAGGTCATGAAGCGGCATCAGCGGGACTGGGCCCGGGAACGCGGGATCGAACGCATCACCTGGACCTTCGACCCGCTCGTCGGCCGCAACGCCCGCTTCAACCTCGGGGTGCTGGGGGCGCGCGCGACCGCCTACCTGGTCGATCACTACGGGTCGATGGACGACGGCGTGAACCGGGGCGACCAGACCGACCGGATCTTCGTCGAGTGGTCCATCGGCGACCCTGCTCCCGGCCTCGACGGCCCCGGCGCCGTGGTGGTGCCGCCGCAGGACATCGCGGCCGCCGTCGCCGTGCCGGAGGACATCGAGCGGATGCGGGCGGAGGCACCCATCGCGGCCGCGACGTGGCGCCGCATCGTCCGCGACGAGATCCGCGGCCACCTCGCCGAGGGCCTGCGGATCGTCACCTTCGACGAGCGCGGATACCTGTTCAGCCGCTGACGTCCACCCGCTCGGCCCGCCTGCTCCCGCGTGCGGGGTGGGTTCTGCCACACTGGCGGTATGCATCGCACGGGCGGCGACGTCGCCGCGACCCTTGCCCAGGTCACGCCGGCAGCGCGCCGCCGTGACGCGGAAGCGCTGCGCGCCCTGCTGTCCGAGGTCACCGGCCACGAGCCGGAGTTGTGGGCCGGCGGCATCGTCGGGTTCGGAGCCTGCCATTACCGGTATCCGGCGGGTACCGAGGGAGACTCACCCATCCTCGGCTTCGCACCGCGCAAGCGTGCCTGCACGATCTATCTCCTCGACGGGATCGACGCGCACTCCGCCGACCTCGCCGAGCTCGGCGTGCACAGCACCGGTGTCGGCTGCCTCTACCTCAGCGACCTGGGGGCGGTGGATGCGGACGTCCTCCGCCGCATCCTGGCCGCCTCCTTCGCGCGGGTGACCGCGGGTGAGACCGTGGACGCGGTGCTCACCGTCATCGACTGAGCGGCGCTCTCACCCCAGCCGCGGGGGAGAGTACGCGAGCTGCGCCGTGATCAGGCCCTGCTCGCGGCTGACGATCTGCGCCCGTCCGGGCACCGACGGGACGGCCTTCACCCGTCCGATCAGCGGCCCCTCCTCGGGGCTGCCACCGAGCAGGATGCCGGTGACGCCGAGGTCCGTGAACCGCTGGATGATCGGGTCGTAAGCGGCGCGGCTCGCGCCTCCCGTCCGGCGGGTCAGGACGACGTGCAGGCCGAGGTCCCCCGCCTGGGCGAGCAACGGCTGCAGCACGGCGAGCGGGTTCCCCTGGCTCGTCGCCACGAGGTCGTAGTCGTCGACCAGAACGAATCCCTCCGCGCCCTTCCACCAGCTGCGGTCCCGGAGCTGCTCCGGGGTGACGTCGGGACCGGGGATGCGGCCGGAGAAGAACGCCGCGAGCTCCGCCATCCCGCTCGAGGCGGGCTCGTGCGAGGTGAGGTAGGCGCCCAGGTAATCGCTCGGGATCTCGCCGAGCAGGGACCTGCGGTAGTCGACGGCGAAGATCTTCGCCTCGTTCGGGCCGTACCGCCGCATGATCTCCTGGGCGACCCCGCGGAGGAAGGCGGACTTGCCCATGCCGGAGTCGCCGTACACGAACAGGTGCGGTTCCTTGACCGGATCGATGCCGAACGGGGCGAGCTGCGCCTCGTCCACGCCCAGGAGGATCCGCGGGTCGGCCGCGCCCGCCGCCGTCCGGAGCTCGTCGAGCTCGATGTGCTCGGGGAGCAGGCGGAGCTTGGGTCCGGGCGCGCCGCGCCAGGCCGCGCTCACCCGGGCGATCATGTCCTCGACCCCGTCGACGAGCGCCCCCACGTCCGAGGACCCGTCGATGCGCGGGAGCGCGGACAGCATCTGCAGGCGCTTCGCGCTGAGTCCCCGGCCGGGCTGGCCCGCCGGCACGTTGGCGGCCTGCTTGCGGTCGATCTCGGAGTCGGACGGATCGCCCAGCCGCAGCTCCAGCCGGGTCTGGATGAGATCCTTCAGGCTCGCCCGGATCTCCAGCCAGCGGTTGGCCGTGACGATCACGTGGACGCCGAAGCTGAGCCCTCGTGCGGCGATGGTCTGGATGCGGGCTTCGAGGGCCTCGTACTCCGTCCGCAGTGTCGCCCAGCCGTCGACCACGAGGAAGACGTCGCCGTATCCGTCGTCCACCACGCCCTGGCTGCGGCGGAGGCGGTAGGTGTCGATCGAGTCGATGCCGTTCCTGCGGAAGAACCCCTCCCGCTCGTCGATGATGGACTCCACCTCGGCCACGGTGCGGCGGACCGCTTCCGCCTCGGTGCGGGTGGCGACCCCGGACACGTGCGGATGCCGCTGCAGGCCGGTGAAGCTGCCGCCACCGAAGTCGAGCACGTAGAACTGGAGTTCCTGCGGGGTACCGGTCAGGGTGAGCGCGCTCACCAGGGTGCGGGCGAGGGTCGACTTGCCGCTGAGCGGGCTGCCGACGATCGCCACGTGGCCGGCCGCGCCGCCGAGGGACACCACCAGGTGCTCGCGGCGCTGCTCGAGCGGCACGTCGACGATGCCGAGGGGGACGGTGAGTGCGCCGGCGCCGCGCCACGAGGGGGAGACGAGTCCGAGCTGCGGGTCCTCGACGAGGTCCGCCATCAGCTCGTCGAGCGATGCCGGGTCGGTCAGCGGCGGCAGCCACACCTGGTGGGCGGCGGGGCCGCGTCCGGACATCCGCTCGACCGCGATCTGGAAGGTCGAGCGCTCTTCGGCCGGCTGCGGGACGTCCTCGCGCACCGGCCGGGAGCTCTCCTCGACGATCTCCAGGGGCTGCGGGGCGGCGGTGAACAGCTCGATCCGGGCGCCGTCGTCCGTGCTCTCCGCGCCGGTGGCGGAACCGGCACGGATCTTCGTCTTCGGGGTCCCGGAGACGTAGGCGGCCTTGAACTGCACCAGGTTGTCGGTGTCGGCCTTCAGATAACCGACCCCCGGTTCCTGCGGCAGGGTGTACGCGTCCGGCGTCCCGATGATCGTGCGCGACTCCGCCGCGGAGAAGGTGCGCAGACCGATCCGGTAGGACAGGTAGGTGTCGAGGCCGCGGAGCTTGCCCTCCTCGAGACGCTGCGAGGCGAGGAGGAGGTGCACCTGCAGGGAACGGCCCACGCGGCCGATGTTGATGAAGCTCTCGACGAACTCCGGCTTGGCCGCCAGCAGCTCGGAGAACTCGTCCGCGACGATCAGGAGCGCGGGCAGGGGCGCCAGATCGGTGCGCCCGCCCTTGCGCGCCTTCTCGTAGTCCGACACGTTCGCGAAGTTGCCGGCCGCCCGCAGCAGTTCCTGCCGCCGGACGATCTCACCCTGCAGGGCGTCCTGGAAGCGGTCGACGAGCGCGAGCTCGCTGCCGAGGTTGGTGATGATGGCGGAGACGTGCGGCATCCCGGCCATGCCGGCGAACGTGGCACCACCCTTGAAGTCGACCAGGACGAAGTTGAGCTGTTCGGGGGAGTGGGTGAGTGCGAGCGCCAGCACGAGGGTGCGCAGCACCTCCGACTTGCCGGAACCGGTCGCACCGATCATCACGCCGTGCGGGCCCATGCCCTGCTGGGCCGCCTCCTTGAGGTCGAGCATGAGCGGCACGCCGTCGGTGTCCTGCCCGATCGGCACGCGCAGCCGATCGCGTTCCAGGCGTCCGGACCAGGCGCGGTCGAAGTCGATCTCGCGGACGTCCGGCAGACCCAGCAGCTCCACGAGCTCGCGCTGACCCTGCAGGGCGGATGCGGTGTCGGTGAGAGCGGTCGGGTTGGTGTGCAGGGGCATCAGCCGGCGGGCGGTGGCCTCGGCCTCGGCGACCGTCGTCGTGTCCGGGGTGAAGGGCCGCGCTCCCGTCGTGAGGTCGATCAGCTCCGCCCCGGCGTCCGCGGACTCCGCGGCGGGCATGGCGATGCGCAGGACGTCGGGGTTCTCCAGCTCGGACCAGCGGCTGGGCAGCTCGATCACGGTGACGCCCAGCATCCCGTCGCCGCCGACCACGGGGTCGCCGATCGGCAGTCGCACCCCGTCGACCACCAGGAGCACGTGCGGGGTGACGCCGCCGCCGCGCCCGAACCGCGGGCGCTCCCGCAGGCCGGCCGGGAGCAGGTCCTCCAGATCGTCGAGCGACGAGGCGATCAGGCGGGCGGGGCCGAGCTTGTCGGCGGCGCGGGAGGAGAGCGCATGCGGCAGCCACTTCGTCCACTCCCACGCGGGCAGCTGCGCCTCACCGGCGAGGATCGCGACGATGACGTCCTCGGGGTCCTGCAGGGTCGCGGCTCCGATGACCATCGCCCGGGCGAGGGCGCGCACGGCCTCCTCATCCGATCCCACGATCTCGATCTTCGCGTGATCGGTGAGGGTGACCCCGAGGGGGAGTGCGGGCTGCACCTCGTGCGTGAGCATGAACCGGTGCGCAGCGGAGGCGGCCACCGGGTCGAGCTGCGCCAAGGGCGGCAGTTCGGGGGCTTCGAGCGTGATGCACAGCGGCTGATCGGCGGTCCCGATGCGGGTGAGGAGGAAGTTCTCGTCTCCGGGCTGGCGTTCCCAGACGCGCGTGCGCTCCTCCGCGATGAACGGCAGAGCGGAGGGGGCGGGCGTGATCCACCCGCCGTGGCGGCGCTGCTTGCGTGCGGCGGTGCGCACCGTCTCGCGCAGCTCGGCGAGGTACGCCAGGTACTCGCGGCGGTTACCGAGCACCTGGGCGGTGCGCTGCGCCTTCTGGCGCCATCCGTTGACGGCGACGAACCCCAGGGACGAGAGCAGGAACATCCCGCCCGTGATGAATCCGGTGGGACCTGCGTTCGAGATCGTCACCATCACGATCGCGCCGACGCTGCCGAGCATCGGCAGCAGCGAGGTGAGCATGCTGCTGCCACCCTCGTTGGGCACGAGCTCCGGCGGCGGCTGCACGACGATGCGGCCGCTGGGTACGGATGGCGGTGCCAGGCGTGGCCCCTTGCTCACGAGGGTTCTCCGATCAGGCGGCTGACGGTGAAGACGCGGTTCCCGATGCGGATGCGCGTCTCGTCGTCGACATAGGTGCGGGTCAGGGGCGTCAGCGGGCGTGCCGCGCCGTCGTCGTCGATGAGGTCGGTCCCGTTCGTCGACCCGGCGTCGGTGACCCAGGTGCCCGAGCGGTCGTGCTCGAGCCGCAGATGGGTCTTCGAGACGCTCGCATCGGGGTCGTGCACCACGAGCACCGCGTCGGTGGGCTGTGTCTGCTCCGGGTTCCGGCCCAGGTTCACCGCGACCGGCACGGGGAGCTGCACCCGCTGACCCGTGTCGAAGACGAGGAGGAGCTCGCCCGTGGGGACGGCCTCCGCGCCGTCCGGGACCAGGGGCACGGCGCCGGAGGGGCGCGCGGCGGGCTGCCCGGTGGTGTCGACGTCGGTGCCGGCGGGCACCGCGGCCGCGGCTGCGGGCATGGGTGCTCCCCAGTGCGGTGCGAGGGGGACCGCGGACTCCGGCGCGGCCTGCACCGGCGACGCGTTCCCGGCGCGGGCCGCTCCCGCGGCGCCCGGCGACCAGGGGCGTGCGACGACGGTGGGGGAGGGGAGCGACAGCGGCTCCGCCGACGACCCGTGGCGCGGTCCCCGGGGGTCCCGGGACCTGCGCGGCACGGCGACCACGACGGTCTGCGCGGCGCGGTCCGCCCACGACCGCCGCAGGCCGGACCGGTCGTAGGCGGCGGTGGCCTGCACCGCCCATGCGCCGACGGCGAAGACGAGGCCCCCGAGGGCGACGAGGGACCCGCGCACGAAGGAGCGCCCGGCGCCCGGAGAGTACGGGGCGTCCTCCCGGATCACCCGCAGTCCCAGGAGTGCCTTGCCGGGACCGACGCCCGTGCGGGCCTGCAGGATCCAGAGGGCCAGGAGCGCCTCGGCGCCGATCGCGAGCCCGAAGACCGCGGAGGCGGTCACGGCCCACGCCGCTCCGGTCAGGGTGATCACGATCGCCGCGTCGATGCTGAAGGCGGCGAGCCGGGCGCCGACGGATGCGGGCTCTCCGGTGACGAGCGGGGGCAGGCTCATGCGTTCATCACTCCACGCAGGGTATCGATGGCATCGGCGGCGAGCAGCCCCGCCGGAAGGGACAACGCGATCGCGATCCACTCCACGACGTCGCCCACCTTCGACCAGAACAGCGAGTTCGCACCACGGCCCGCCGGGATCACGGCGAATCCCGCCGCGACGCCCAACGCGAGGCAGAGTCCGGCGAGCACCGTGATCTGCAGCTCGCCCGCGTCGCGGGTGGCGGCCAGCACGGCGACGACCACCAGCACGGCGGCCGCGGAACGCGGCATCCAACGCAGGAACGCGATGGAGGACCGCCGAGCGCCCAGGAGCAGAGCCAGCGTCGTCGTCGTCACCAGCGCGATCCGTCCTGCCATCACGAGCGGGTCCGAGGAGTCGAACGAGGGGACGGCGAGCGGGGCGGACGCGGCGGCCGCGACGCTCAGGATGAAGGTGCCGGCCAGGAGACGTCCCGTGGAACGGGCGACCAGCTCCCGCGCGTCCGAGGTCCCGATCGAGGTGATCTCCTCCGGCAGGGTCTGCCGCACGCTCCAGCGGGTGGACTGGTAGCGCCCGTAGTCCACGAACATGCCGGGCGGCACGTCGACGAGGCTCGCCATCAGCACCCGCAGGGCGACGGGGGTCAACCCGACGGTGACGGCCGCCGCTGCGCCGGCATCCAGATGCATCAGGAGGGCGACGGCCCAGACGATGGCGAGGGTGAGCAGGAGGGCGGTGCTCGTGCCGTACTCCGCCCGGAGCGCTGCGGGCCGGGCGACGAGTCGGAGGACACCCGCGAGCACCGCAGCCGTGAGCAGTCCCACGAAGACGGCCAGCGTCGTCGTGGCCGCTGGGAACGCCGGGACCGCGGTGACCCCGGCGGCGAACGCGAGGAGCAGGACGGCGATGATGGCCGGATGTCCGCCGGGGCGCGCCGACCGGGCACGCGCGGAGAAGAACAGGCCGGTGAGCGTCGCACCGATGCCGGCCACGATCGCGACGGCCAGGCGCAGAGCCGGATCGAAGGCCGACGGTGCCCACAGCGAGACCGCGCACAGCAGCACGCCGATGCCCACAGCCGCCCACCATGCCCCGATCGCCTCCCCGGGACCGTCGCCCGGCGCGGGGCCTCGACGCCGTGCGCGCGGCGCCGCCCGGAGGGAGAGATCCACCACGGCGAGGACGGTGCCGTCGGCGACCTCCTCCGCCCGCAGCAGCGGGCTCACCTCGCGCCCGTCCCGTTCCATCAGCACGTCGCGGCCGACCTCGGGGCGGACGCCGATGCGTTGCAGCGCCTCGTTCAGGGTCGCATCGAGCGGCAGCAGCAGGTCATGGCGCTGCGTCCCGTCGACGATCGCGATGCGGCGGCGCTCGGTCACCTCGGTCGTCACCGGTCGGCGGCTTCCGTCGGCGGCACACTGGCGGACGGCGCGCGCCGGGGCGCGGCGACTCCGTCACGGGCGCTGGTCATCGGTGTGTCATCCCCCCGGGGAAAGCAGGCGTCGCGGTCCGCCCAGCGTATCGGCCGCGGGCGGGTCACCTCCGGGTGAAGCGCTTCGCGGAATGGAGGTCGGTCTCGACGTAGCCGTCGGCGATCTGCTCGGTCGAGGCGGCGATGCTGCCGAGCACCGTCTTCATCTGCTCGAACGTCGCGGACCACTGCCGCTGCGCGTTGTCGTAGGCGACGCGGGCGGCGCCATCCCAGTTCACGCGGAGCCGGGCGGCCTCCTGCTCGAGGCTGCGCAGCGCCGCTTCGATCCGCTGACTCTCCCGCCGGAGCTCGGCGGCCGATGCCGTCAACGCCGCGGGGGAGATGCTGAGGTCGCCCATGGTCACTCTCCTC